>JAEORG010000216.1 GCA_016841005.1 Candidatus Thorarchaeota archaeon
AGTCAATTTGATATCCCAGTTAGAACGAACTATGACACGTTTTGGATCAACTGCCTTTAATTGGCCAGGTTTCTTCATTGGGGGAATCAAAGCAGGCCACCACTATGTCTTTGAACGTAATGAAGAGCCGGTTGGGTGTGTCAATCTGCTATTTTTGGACAAGAACACAGGGAAAGAACTGCATATGTTTAATACCTATTTTTCATCGAATAATGTCCTTCCAACCATACTGAGGTTCGTAGGTACACATGCTTTAGAAGTATCCAAAGTTGTATGGAATTGCAGTAGTAAAATTCCGGTAAGAAGTCTCTTTCAGCATGTTTACTCACTCCAGACCACAGTCGACGGGGCGATGATGATGAGAGTTGTTGATTTCAGAAGATATGTCAAATCAATCAAAACGCAGGAAGAACTCAATCTTAGTCTTACTCTAAAAATAATAGATAATGAATGTCCATGGAATGAGGGATTGTATAGAATCTCATGTCATGAAGGAAGTATAAGTATTGAAGATGTGGATTCCATTACTTCGCCAGACCTCGTTCTCACATCAAATGAACTTTCTAGAATTGTAGGAGGAACTGAAGCACCTTCTGTTCTTCAGACTATGGGTTTGATTAATTGTGATTCTGGTACTGCAGAGAAACTTGATGCTTTATTTCCACAAGACTCATTCATCTCTCATTTCAGATTCTAAATTGTCTATACTAGTGGTATCTGCCTGATAACTGCTTTAATCCCTTCAGTTTTATTTCATTGTCTAGTCAAATACATGAAGGATAATGAGATTACGCTGGTGTGCATCATTCATTCTTGTATTGGGAATATTGGTGTCATTCCCACTTTCAATAGATGCGTACCCAGTATCAACTGATACATCATTAAGGAGTTCAGAAATTTACGAGTCGGAAGAATTACTACCGGATCCGACTCTGACAATAAGGCCTGAATATTCTATCCAAGGACCATCTGGAGAATTTTCGTTCGAGTATGAGAATCCGGCATCAGAGAATAATGGAGGAATTGTCACTCTGAACTGGACCCATGTTCCAGGAACTGAACTTGTCTTTGATGCTAGTGGTTTTGTTCCCAGGTGTCAAGAATTTGTCTATTTCGCTCAAACTTTCACGTGGGATTTGAATACCTTGCCATCAAATCTGAATCTATCACTTAGATACCAAGTAACTAGGACTGGTAGGTTCCTGACTGAGTATTCTTCTGGATTGTTCGAGATTATTTTCTGGTTCATCCACCCAGACGGAATCTGGCAGGAGATAACAAGGTTCGGGGGAAATCAAGCATTCGATAGACTAGATTCTCACATAATTACACGTGCCTATTTCGATGATTTGTTTGAGAAGCTTATGACTGGAAATAATCCAGAGTCATTACCAGCGGCAAAACTTGCAATTGGTCTAGTGCCAACTTGGCGATTTCAAGAAGATAATGGCATACAGCTATGGAGAGAATTCAATGGATCTATTATCTTAGATATCACAGAAGTGGGATTAAGTGCACTTCATAGGCGAGTAGATAAGAGAGTTGAAACTGAAACACCAGCATTCATTAATTCATGGCAAGTGGGTAGCTCAGATTCCTTTAGGGACTCTTTCATGGCTTCTGATGATAGTCTGTATGTGCTTACTGTGGAAGAAATTGGTGGCATACGATATGGTTCAACATTAACAAGAGCTGGATTACGTGGAGAAGAAATATGGGCTAAGACTTGGAGTACATCAGAAAGATTGTTAGTACATTCGGTTGCAGCAACTCCATACCAAGTCTATGTTATTGGGACGATTTATGGGTCAGGAGTTCAATCCAATATTGGAGTCTATGCCCTTGATGTCAATGGCAATTCTCTGTGGAATATCACTCTTGATTATTCACCAAGCGACTATCCAGGCGATGTGGGAGTAAATTCGAAGGGAGAAATTTTCATTGGTATATCAACTTCACTCACCCCTGTGCGAAATGTTCTCATCAAATTGAATAGTAGTGGGAACATATTGTGGGAGAGATATTTTGGCGCAACTCGATGGGATCGAGTGCAAGATGTAGAGATATGCGAAAATGGTAATGTTTACACTCGTACAGAAAATCTCCTTTCTTTATGGAATGATAGTGGTGAAAGACTCTGGTCCAAAACAGGTGATTTCAATGATGCATATGCACTTGAGAACGGGAACGTATTAACGACAAGTTCGGCATCATATGATTCAATTATGCTAAGCTGTTACAATATAGGCGGAGAACGAGAATGGTCTTCGATCTATGATGTGAAATACACGCAAGACTGGTGGGATTATGTCACTATTTCATCAGCCATCGATGCCCCTAATGACACCATCTTCGTACTTCTCTGGACATATGGCTTCCATCCAGGACGTCTTCTATTGCAGATTAATAAAAATGGAGATCAAATGCTTAATAGAACGCTCTCTTTCAGTGACAGACTCTATGATTTTCACAATATTCCTTTGTATTTTGATATGTACATGGATTCCAATGGATTACTCTATCTTATCGGAACGTGTCTGAATCAAGATTGGGATTTCTCAATAGTCATTGGTGTATATGATTTTACAGGGATTGTTTTGAGTTTGGAAAATTCTCTCTTCATCAATTCTTCAATTGCATTTGAATTAGTGATGATAGTAATTGTCAGTTTCGAGTTGAAAAGGAGAATCTCATCCTCGAACTAAGGAAACCCTATTCTTATTTGGAACATCTAGAAACTCTCATCCCTCGATTCATTTGTTTTGATTTTAGATTATTTTAGTTTCCACCTCGGATTGACAAGAATGGTCTGTATCCCTGCTGCTCCTGTACTAATAGCTCCATCTTCGTCCACAACAGGATCTGGAATGTGTTTTCCGTGGAATATCTCACCTTTCACTTCAACATCTCGTCCAACAACATTGTCATCCCAACTGTCAACCCCATCTATGTATATCACACCTAGAGAGTCGGTTATTACAACAGCTCCTCCTTTTGCATTCTCGGCTCTACCTCTAATAGTTTGTACTCCGGACATGATTATTCATGGATTGTAGAACATACAACATCAAAAGATTAGCGCATATTGAAACAGGCGCTATATCTTAAATATCGGTTACGCTGACACATTCAATACCTAGAGGTATTTCAGAATGGTAGACATTGTTTCCCCCAAGGTGAAGGAAGGCTGGAATGGGCCAGGTCGAGGAGATAGAGAGATAACACCTCTGACTCCAGAAGATGATGCACTTCATATTGAAGTTGGGGAAACAGGTCAGTACGAATGGTGGTACTTTGATGCGCATCTAGAAGATGGATCAACAATTGTCGCATTCTTTTATGCTGCATATCCGAATCCTGGATTAGATGAGGGAAAAATAGGTGTCGAATTGACTCTTCTTCGACCAGATGGCAGGAAGACACAACACTTCATCAAATATGATAAATCCGAATTCAACGCATCAAGTGAGGTAGCTGACGTTACGATAGGTAAAAACTACCTGAAAGTGGATTATGATAAAGGAGAATTACCTGTCTATGAAATCTTTCTTGATGAAGAGGACCTTGGATTTCATCTGACATACACTGCAACAGTAAAAGGATGGAAACCAGGAGATGGCTATGCATACTTCCAGGAGAAAGGACGCTTTGCATGGGTGATTCCCTTTCCACGAGCCAGAGTTGAAGGTTCAGTTCGTGATGGGGACACGACTAAGGAAGTTACAGGAATAGGATATCATGATCATAATTGGTTGACCTTTCCATTTTCAAGGATGATAGAATACTGGATGTGGGGAAGAATTTACTCCGAGAATTTTACTGTTTCATATGCATACATTAGATGTAACAAGGCAGTTGACAATCATACGATTAAGACATTAATGCTGGCAAAAGGACCAGAACCTATCCTAAGCACTGGCGAGTTTGACTTCTCACCTGAGGATTATGAGCACAATGAGAAAAACAATCATAATTTTCCAAACATGCTCACGATTAGTGTTCCTGAGAAGTTTGAGGCGGTTCTAACAGTAAAGAAGATCTTTGAGGCAGTGGATATGTTAGATAATTTCAACCCAATTCTAAGAGTTCTAGCAAAGTATTTGCTAAGATTGAAGCCCGGGTACTTCAGACTTAACTCTGAGTTTACTCTCACAGTGAATCACGAGAAACAGACCTATGAAGAAAAAGGTAATACACTACACGAGATAGTTGCGTTCAAACCAATTATTCAAGAATCAGAATAGAAGAGAATTTTCTATATCAAATTTAACGATAATGTAGTGTTTTGAAGCATTATGAAGGTTTTTTCAGCAAAAGGGGTGTTATGAGGGCTCTATTTCAATCAATTTACTACTCTTCTTAATGTTCATTATATATAGAAAATGAGCGATGAATTTGGTGATTCGATGAAGAAGCACGCACTGATTACCAACGCGCTCATTGTAGCGATGCTATTTCTTGTTATGTCATCTGTAGTTAATGTCAATGCACAGACAACAACTACTGGTGATGATGATGACGATGAACATGATGACGGAACAACTGAAACAGAGAATGAAGACTCAAATGATGATTCTAATGAACGCGGTGTGGAGGTTCAAGTATCTCCAAATCAGGTACAAATAGAATCAAGACTTGAATCAGGAGAGAATGAAGACTCTTTCAACATTGAAGTTAGCACTGGTTCAGATGGTGTTGACTTTAAGGTATCATATGAAACAGAAACTGGCGGCACCGAAACGGGAAACGAATTCGAGGTTGAGTTTCAGGAGATTGTTGAATACATAGATAGCAACGATAATGGAGTATATGACAACGAAGTCGATAATGATACCCAAGTCATGAAACTGATGAATTTCCAACCAATAATATATACTGTAGAGAATAGAACAGAGGGGGATGTTCATATCTTTGATATCTCCACAACTGATGGAGTTTTCACCGCGGTAGCTTATATCCCAACTGATTTCATCGTTGTAAATGGAACTGTTGTTGCTCCTAGCCAAATGAAGATTGACATAATTATTGATGGGTTCAACTATACGGATACCAGTTCGCAACTAGCTCTTATGATCAAACTCCATTCTCAGACCGAAACATCTCACGATGATGAAACTGAGGATGAAGAGGACGGAAGGGCTACAGATGAAACAGAAGTTGACTTCACAATGACCGGTTTCAATGGTTTCTTCTCTTGGGTTGAAACTGCTGTAATCGACGGTGTAGAATATCCAGTTAATTCAAGTATTGATGAAGTTTCATCTGGTGAAACCAATCTCTATTTGAACTATGCCCATGGTGAACTAATTATTCACGATCCAAAGATAGGTTTCGAAAACATCTTGATTGACACAAATGGAAATCTTTCATTTGATAATATTCTTGCCAGTGGTTATCTACCATTAATCGCTATAGGCGCTATCGCCGCGCTTTTGTTGATAATCATCATAAAGCGTAGATAATAGATACTTCTATCTCTTTGAGGAGAGTGAATCTCCTCAAAGATTCTTATTTTAAATAATCACGAATCAAGCTGACTGAAGAGTTTCTCTAGATTCTCAGCCTTCTCATAAAACCCATATTTTCTCCACGCGTTTACACTTAATCGCAAGATTTCCATAGCCTGCTCATGATATCGAGGATTGCCCAAGCGTTCCCAGCTCTTTGTTAAAATACCAATGAGAGGAGTTGCTGTCATAGCAACCTCGTAATCGTATTTCTTTGGATCTTGGATTGCAACTCGATTTAGGGCTGTGACTATTTTGACAGCATTTCTCAAATCTGTTTCACTAAACATGTCAGAAGCAAAAAGAGCATTGGAAGTTGTAGCGACAATGTCGTCTCTACAAACAACACCGTGAGCGATGAACCACTCTTGAACTTCAAGTGACCTCAACACGCATTCGGAGAATATTGACTTTTGAATTTCTGTCGAGAGAAGACTATGTGCAACGGATGCAAGAGTTGTGAGAATATTACCCATATTCGTTGCATATGCAAATGGAGCGCTTTCTCGATTCGCTTCTATTACCTCAAGATTAAGAGATTTCATCATTAAATGTACGAGGAGAACCTCTTCATCACAAAAGGCTCCATCTCTTGTGAGAATTGAGCCTAGTGCATTAGTGACAACAGAGATTGAGAAGCGTACAGCACTCTTGCCCCATTCCTTACTTGTAATCTCAAGAATATCAACAAGAAACTCTCCAATTTTCAGGAGATGCTCTTCTCGTTCTTTTCCTGTTGAGAGATAATAATACTCTGCACAAGCAACACCTAGGCTTTGAAATACGCTATCGATAGTGTGTGCAAACAGTGGGAAGTCAGAAGTTAGAAGTCTCCTGAAATAATCCCAATACATCCGTAGAACCTCTTCAAGAACTTCCTTTCTCTCGCTTATTGTAAGAACAGGGGACTCAGCTAATGCGGTGAGAAGTGTAATGTAGTGCTGAAGCTGGAGAGACCCTTGTAATGCAAGATCTTTAGCTCCTTCTACTCTACGTATTCTCTCAACAAATCCTTTCTTCAGCACGTTTCTGATTCGCTCAAGGATACTTTCAATCCGACCCTTATAGAATCCAAGGGTGTCCTTGAAATCATCGTAGTTAGAAACAGAGTAGAGTTTGTCAAAGATTGCATCACGGTCAACAATCGAGAAGACATATGCTCTTGCAATATCAGAACGTCCCTTGAGATATTCAGCAAGAGCTTTTGAAAAATCGGGAATCAATGAGATTCGAGTGTCCATGAATAGGAAGGAATAGAGCAGATCAGTTCTGGTATCACCAAATTGGAAGGCCTCTGCTGCAATCCGCAATGCTTCTGTATACTCTGCACCACGTATATCTCCATTCAGTAGGCCAACAATTTTCCTTGCCAACTCTGCGAATGGTTCATCTGTCTTTAATCTGGATGCAATGTTCTGCAGGTCGTCGATAGATGGAGCTGCAGTGTTTATCATAGACCGGGCAAGTTGGCCCATCTTGATTGCAAATATCCGCCCTGCATCAAAGTCCAAGTCAATACTAGCTGCACATGCACGGTCATATTCTCCAGCTAATGCAAAATCCATAGCATTCTCAAGCGATGTGTCTGTTCGTGTCTTCATTGCGACCCATCTGGGTTCTAGATTAGATGAACTAAGCCTCTGTTCGAGTAGCTGAATTTCTTCCTTAAGATTGGGATTGTTATCAATTGCATC
>JAEORG010000217.1 GCA_016841005.1 Candidatus Thorarchaeota archaeon
AGCATTCGAAGAAACTACATGGGTAAGAGTTTCTCATCTTCTCACATTGCAACTCTCGGAGTTGATTTTGCTCAAAAAGATGTGTTTGCAGAAGATGTTCCTATCCGGTTAGCAATATGGGATCTTGCTGGTCAGCATTCATATGAATCCGTCAGGAAACACTACTACCAAGGATGCCATGCAATCATTTTCGTTTATTCAGTTGTTGACTCTCAATCCTTTGTCAATGCATCAAGATGGTTTGCTGAATTGAACAAATACATCAGACCTCTACCACCTACCGCATTTATCGCAAACAAGATCGATCTTCGAGGAGAAAAGTCTACTAAAGCGGTTATTACTACCAAAGAAGGACAATCTTTTGCAGAACGTTTCAGTACTAAATTGGGTGTGCCAGTCATATTTAAGGAAACCTCAGCGAAGACTGGTGAAAACATCCAAGAAGCATTTGAGGATCTTGTAGAAATGATGCTGATTGCGAATCCTGCTCCTTCCCCCAAAAAGAAGAACTCATACAGACTCTAGACAGATTATTCTGAACAATTCAAGTTGCATATCCGAACTTAGGGAAGTGAGATAGGTAAGTGAATCAACAACGTAGTTCCTTCTTTTTGTTCATTCCCCACCAGTTCTATAGAACCTCCATGAGATTCTAGTACTACTCGAGATAGATATAGACCAAGTCCACTCTCTTTTGATGGGTCTGCTGAACCTCTTTTGAATAGCCACTCCTTTTCTGATTCAGGTATTCCAGGACCATTATCAGATATTCGAATTTGAAATTCACCTTTTACAACTTGAATATCTACATTGACTCGTGGTTGTTTCCCTGCATGGCGTGCCGCATTTCTGAAGATATTCATCCATACCATTGGGAGTAATCTACTTGCAGTAAAGGAAATCTGGTCAACATCATCCGACTTGGTTATATCAATTATGAGATTAGAAAATGTATTCTGTGCATCCTCTGCAACCTTTTCAATAGATTTGACCAAATCTATACCAACTACATGCATAGGCATTGTAAATACATTGAGTAAGCGGGTCATCCTCTCTCCAACCCTTATTGTTTGGACCAAGAGTTCACGGGTTTCACGTGTATTGAGTTCAAGCATTAATTCCGCAAGCTCAATTGAACCTAATATTGCTTGCAAATCATTTCTGATATCATGCCTTAGAATCTGTGTATAGACTTCTAGTTCATTTTGCTTTTTCGTGAGATCTATAGAACGTTGATCTAGTTTAGTAATGTATGAATCGAGCATTATTGATGTAATCAAAACGAACGTTGTAATGACAACAACAGTTCCAAGATGGCTATCATAGCGATCAAATGGAACTTGAAATATTACTCCAATAATGATGAATAAAGTCAGTATTATGATCAACCCTTGTATTAATACAATAATGGGTCTACTAAGAAGCGCCCCTACAGTAGTTGCCACAAAAATCCAGACCATAATACGAGGGATATCATCCGGAGTCCAAGTTGTTCCAAAGAACCATATTAGAAGAGGCAATAGTGTAAAACCTACAATTGTAATTATTAGGGCCATATCCGCAAATCTCGTCCGCGTTAGAACGTAGATAAAGAGCACAAGAATGAATACCGTAGGAAATACTAGAGCCGTGTTAATAATTAAATCACTTGTGAATGCGGTAGCTACGAGGATAGGGAGGAATATTAAAAGTAAACTTGAAAGAATCCTGTGTTGTTGTCGTTTTCTTTCACCAAGAATAGAGTGATGGGGTTCGATAAGTATGGAAAGTACTTTTTTCCAGTATCCATTATTCCCATCTTGCGCTGTCAAATTGGTTCGTCCCGGTCCCGTTAGTTAGACAGCTCTCCCAAATTCTGAACATATAAGCAAATCCTGTTCCTTATTTTCTGAGATTGAATAAGAATCCCTTGGACCGTTGCAGGTATACTTTGTATTTTGCATTAACCAGTAGCTGTTCTATTGCTTGGATATTGATGGGGGATTCACTTCATTTTGTCGCTCAGTGAAGATTTTCTACTCCTTAACACAACTAGAGTAATAATGCATACAGAGAATAAAATCAAGATTGGGATTCCTAAACTGGTTAGGATATTTACTGGCATCAATAATTCTCCTAGGTGTGCAATGAATGTAGGATCATGATTAATCTCATAACCATCCCATTGTGGATAACAAATTCTATAGAGCAAGCTACTCGCGGTATACTCTAAATTGATATCAACAGTTGATGTTGATATTCTTGGGAGAAATCCAAATAAAAATCCTTGATAGAAATTGTAGGGGAATTTTGTTTGCCTCCTTGGGACAACAGGATGCACACTCTTCGACGTACATGCAGAGGAAGAAACTGGTAGAGTTAGAGCATCTTCTGAAAATAATGTGTAGTTATCACCAAATGTCATATCATAGAAAGACGTGTCACTATCTGTAATGTTGGCTTTAGTCATCTCTTTTGAGGTTTCATTCTCATCTCTCGAATCATAATTGAGATTCTCTACAAATACTCCAGTTTCTTCAGAACTCGAAAGGAGTATAGTTGAATATAGTGCAGACAATCCCAATCCATCTATGTTTACTGATTCATCAATCTTCTCAAAAGAATCAACTTCCCCGATTGAAACACTCGACTTGAGATATGACGTGTATCCTTCAACTCGATATGTATATCCAACTTCGACATATTCTAAGGAAAGAATTGCAGCAGTATCTCCATAAGGTGACATCGAACCATTTCTAAAAAGCACAAACCCTGTGACATCTCTGTAACGGTTATGCCAGCTGTAAGTTGTTGAATTACTTATATTGAATACATCTATTGGACTTGGTTCAAATGATCTTGAAAAATTCATAGTAAAATAGTACTTAGTTTCAATAACTCCCGATGTGAAATTTGCGTCCAAGTACCCATTCTCATTTGTATCATTGTA
Organism: Candidatus Thorarchaeota archaeon; assembly: GCA_016841005.1. Next base: position 2,930 of record JAEORG010000217.1, read on the forward strand.
TAGTTCATAGCATATCAGAGAGTGTCCTATAAAGAGTTCAGTTCCATCAGGAGCGAAATAATGTTGTCCAATTAGATTCAAACTAGGAAAATACAGACTAATAGGAGTGCAAGCAGAGGCGATGTTGATAAGATGTGATTTTCCAGTGTTAATCCAATTATAATAAAGCCACATATCTTGGATATATCCACTATCTGTTTCATCGTTTATAGAAACTTGATCCAGTGATGCTTTGGGGACAAACACAATCCATAATGAAACAGTATCAAATACGGAAGGATTCTCTTTAGAGTAGGTGTACTGATCACCAATCTCCTCTGCCTTAAAGACAAATGTAATACTCCGAATCTCTTCTGATAAGGTCCTCTGAAGTGCGTATGTAATATCAAAATGAAGAAAGCCACCGTCATTTCTGGTTTGATCCAAGGAGTAGTTTTCTATCGAGCTCATCGGAGCATTATTCCAAGTTATTTGATCTTCAGTCCAAGAGGTATCATGACACCAATAAATACCAACCATTGGATACGGCCCTGCATATACACTTCCAAAGTTAGCATATGCGAGTGTCGCAATGTTGGACATGTTAAAGCCGCTCAGATCAAATTTTACAAATACCCAGGATTGCCCACTAGTTGAATTTGTGCTATTTGATTCAATCCGTAAATAACTCATGTTATCGAAATTCATGTCGGGGTAGTCACTTAGAATATAGGTGTCGTCACTACAATCTATCAAAATCGTATCTTCTTCACTCGGTACATATTGGGTAGCGGCATCACGGTGTTGCAGGGCTACAGATGAAATGGAAATTAGAAAGAGAATAGTGATGGCTGAAACTCTAATGTGAAATGAATACGACGAAATATGCATGAATACACCCCTCTAAACACACGAGGAATATATTGAATCAAGTGCTTATGAAATTATCATTCAGAGTTATGTTTACAATTAGTGAATCCGTTTTTATTCATAAATAAAAAGAAGAATGGGGGATTTTCCCCATCTCATTATTACAAAGTTTCCTCAAACATCTTGATGAATTCTTCAAACTGGTCGATACCTTTCTGCCAGAAGTCTTCCTTCGTGATGTCAAAGCCGATCTCTGCTGCCAACTCGCGTGGACTCTTACTTGAGCCTGCGCCAAGCAAGTTCTTGAGTTTTGGAACGAACTCCTTGCCTTGCTCCTTGTATAATCTATACATTGCAAAGACGAACAACTGTGCGTAGACGTACGGATAGTTGTAGTAACGGTAGTTGGGTATGAAGAAATGGAGCTTCATCGTCCACCACCACTTGTCCTCAGGAATCCACTCTACTGCATCGCCAAAGATTTTGTCACGAGCCTCAAGCCACATCTTTGAGATACTCTCACCATCCATAAGTTTGTTCTTCTCTATTGCATCATAGATAGCAGTTTCGAAGAAGACGCGAGCAGATACTTGGAATCCCGCCTGTGTGAACTCATCTAAAACGAGTGCAAGAATCTCTTGCTTCTGTTCCTTTGAATCAATAGTTGAGAGGAGCTTCTCGGTCAGAAGGAGCTCACCGAATATTGAGCCAGTTTCTGCAACACAGCTGCCTATCTCGTAGTTAGACGGTTTCTGAGCTCGTGTACCAAGGTATGCATGCATCGCATGACCTAACTCGTGTGCTGAAGTGTAGATGTCGCCCATTATTCCATTATAGCTTTGAAGTATGTATGCGCTTTTTCCTCCAAACCAAGTTGCACAGAAGGCCCCAGAACGTTTTCCTTTTCTTACCTCCGCATCAAGATGGCGTCTTTCATACATCTCATCAATCCATCCTCCAACTTCAGAATCGAAATCAGTGTATGCACTAACTACCAATTTACGAGCATCATCCCATCCATATTTCTTCTCAGGAATATTAGGTAGAGGAGCCACCAAATCCCAATTACCAAGCTTCTCTAGACCCATGACCTTTGCTTTGAGTTTCAAGTATTTACGAACTACATCAACATTTTTCTCAATAATTGACATGAGAGCCCCAATGGTTTCTTCATCCACATCATTATCGATCAAGCTCTGACTCATTGGAGTCTGCCATTTTCTCATTTTTGTGACTTGAATATGATCAGAATTAACAGCCTTTAATGCGGCTGTCCAGATGATTTCGTCCTCTCCAAGGTGTGAGTATACAACTTCATGCGCTAGTTTTCTGAGTTTTCTATCAGGGCTCTGATAAAGACCTATAATTTCTCCGTAAGGTAGTGTTTTCATCTCACCATCAATTTCAATATCGAAGGTTCTTGTAGCTAACCAATCACCATGTAATTGATACCATGCACGCACACCATTCCTGTCTTTTGCAATTATTGCTTGCTCTAGTTCTTCGCTGAGCATATGCGGAGTTCTTCGGATGATATTTTCCAGATAATGCTTGTATTCAGCTAGTTCTGGATCATTCACAAGATCAGGTTTCGCTGCAAGTAGTTTTCCTAACTCAAGGTCGATGAATGCAGTATTTTGACCAACCATCATCTGTGAATTCTGAGCTCTATCAAAGAGCTTCTTTGAAACATCTTTGGTCATATCTGCTGAATAGGATAGAAATGCGTATCGAAATGCACCTTCATAACGAAGCTGCAATTCATCAACAGATTCTAGCAGTTCTCTTACATGTTTCGCATCAAATTGCTCTATTTTACCTCGATGCTTATCTCTGAACTCTTCTGATTCTTTAACGGCTGCGCTCAACCGTTCTTCAATCCACCCTGGATCGTCAAACTCTACAAGCTGTGACAGATCCCATTTCATGTCTTCAACGGTCATTATGAATCAACTATTGTGAAGAAAAATTCAATTCCCTTAAGAGTGCAACGCAAGGCGCATAATTTTGAAAACTTATTATTCCTCCATTAGGGATTTACGTCTTCTACGAGTTCTACTTCTCTTTACTCCATAGATTCCTGCTATGAAAACAACAGTGGATAAGCCAATGACTAAAAGTCCTACAAGAGCAACTGGAGAAGAGATACCAGTCGAAACAACAAATGGACCAACAAAGTCCTCTGGTGAGAGAGCTTGATATATTTCTCTTGTTGATGCATTTCCAAATGATCCTCTGACTAATAGTGAAAAATAGCATTCAAGTCCGCCAGCGGTTCCGGAGAGAGTAAATTTGTGAGTGTAATTTGCGGTCGACCCCCCTTGGACCAATGGAGAACTAGTAGCTTCATCTGCAGCGATTAAGAAGAATCCGGATGCATCGGCTTCTACTCTGTACAATACTAGTGAAACGCTTGTAATGTTTGTCTGAGTTACTCCTTCAGACATAGGAGTCACACCAATTGTAACATTGACATCTTCTGTGAACGGAGCACTCCATGGGGTACTTGCCTCAATGCTTACATCCACTTGAACGCCAGAGTCAATGTAGGATGCTGTTTCGAATACAACTGCTGAGATAGGAGTTGGTATCAACAACAGAATTGTAAGCAGGCAGATCACACGTTTCATTTACCGTACACTCATTTTCCACTGTACATTCTCACTTCTTAACTTTGACTCCTAGAGCAGAGTCTCGTTGAAAATTGATAATCACAAGGAGGTTAGAAAGGTTAACTAATTAACTGCAATAAAGTAAGTTGAATTATCCATCATACTCACCTGACATGAAGAATCTGTAAGAGTAATGCTCTTTAATACCTAAGATAGCAAAGAACAACATCTTTGATATGTAAACCATAAATTGTGATATCGATGACCTGTTATTTCAAGAACTCAAGGATGAAGGAACTGTTTGAAGATATTGGTATTGAAGTAACCAAAGAAAATCAGAAAGAGATTGATAACAGGATTCACGATTATCTTAGTGTAGATTATCCGAATTGTGCCGCAGCATGGAAACAAGTAAGACGGCGTCTTAAGACAGATCCTGAGGGCTTTAAACAACGACTATCAGAAGTACTCGGACAATACAAAGAAGCAACTTGAAATTCACAGTCTTCAGTCTATTATTATGTTATAGGTCGTTAGATATTGAAATGTAACTTAATGTGAAAAGTTCACTGTGTAACCTTATATTCTAATGATACTGTACGTTTTCTGGTATTTTGCAATTGCAAATACACAGGACGAGGAGAACATATGTCCAAGAAGTCTAAGCAAACAAAGGGAGGTAGAACTACTCTCCTATCAGCGCTTGTTTTGATCCTAATCGTGACAAACGCAGTGACAGTTTATTACTTCATGTTCATGCAGGACACAGTTCCTGCAGAGGACGCAATAATGAACATTGGTGATATATCAGGGGAGAACCTTGATAATTACATTGGAAAAACAATAACACTACAGGGATTTCTTCTTTTTGCATCAAATAACTATCTCTTAGTTACGAACCCATTGTTATACTTCAACAATTCACTGAATCCATCCAATTATGTTGTTCTCAGTGGAGCGGTTCCAATTGCATCGATGAATGAAAGCATAGGAAGAGAGATTGCAGTGAAAGGAGTTGTCCGGGCGTCTCAGATATCTGGGGGAGGCGCAGATTTCCAAGTTGATTCATTTTTCGATGTTTTCACTGATGTAACATATCCTGGAATATATAATGATAAAAAGATAGACCCGTATCTTGAATTTTCTGATATACCATATCTGTTTGACCCAACTCCCGAAAAGTATGCAGTTCTCTTTAGTGGAGGCATTGACCCACAACATGCATATTCTCGTTATTGGAATGACATTATCTACATGTATTTCATCCTTCAGATGCACGGATACGATGCAGAAAACATCTACGTGATCTACAAGGATGGAGTCGGAGAAGATCCGTATACACCAGTAGATTATCCAGCAACACATGCTTCACTCAATACCGTGTTTGCTGCATTGAGCCAAGAGATGGGAAGAGCTGATACATTATTCTTCTACACCACAAATCATGGTGGAGGTAATGGAATCAGTGTGTGGGGCCCAATGGATAATTCAGGTGCACTGACACATAATCAGGTAGCAAACTGGCTGGATTCTATTACGTGTCATCACATGATAATAGTGATGGAGCAATGTGTTTCTGGGAAATACATTCAATACCTTAGTGCACAGAACCGGGTAATCTTGACAGCTTGTAAGGATGATGAATCTTCTTACAGCGCAGATACTGAAGGGAACTGGGATGAGTTTGTGTATCATTTTATGTGTGCACTGGTCGGTATTCCATGGAATGGAGACGGTAGTACAGTAGATGCGGATTTCGATAATGACGGTTATGTTTCCATGAGGGAAGCATTTGTCTGGGCCGCAGCTAAAGATAGCAGACCAGAAACACCATGGTATAATGATAATGGCGATGGAGTCGGATACACAGCCCTCGAAGTTATATTTGGATCAGGACCTTGGGCAGGAGACCATATTGGTTTAGGTCAATTAATCCCCTAAGACAGAATAAGAGATCAATTGTATTGATGAGATTTAGAGATTTTTCACAAGGTAAGGAGTGGAAAAAAACCACTCCTCTCACCTTGTTTTTTATATGTGTAATAGCAGCAACGGATGCTTCCTAAACTAGTAATCCGTTGTCATAGTTATCGGACAATGGTCAGAGCCATAAACTTCACTCAAGATAGTGCTCTCCACAATGTGTGATTTTAATTCCTCACTAATAATGAAGTAGTCAAGTCGCCATCCCTTGTTTCTTTCTCTAGCTCTCGATGGAGTATCCCAATATGTGTAGTTCCCACCCTCCGCTGTGAATTCTCGAAAAGTGTCAATATACCCCTTAGCCAATAGTCTATCAAACCATAATCGCTCTTTGAGAGTTGTTCCAGCAACGTCGGAATCATCCTTCATTGGTCGTTCCCAATGGATGTCAATATCCCTGTGGACAACGTTGAGATCTCCAGTAAGCACTACTGGTTTCTTCTTCCGCAATCGTTCCAGATATCGTAAAATTCGGGAATTGAAATCAAGTTTGAAATCTAAACGAACCAGATCTCTGCTTGCATTTGGGAAATAACAATTAATCAAAAAGAAATGTGGGAATTCAAGTGTTATTGTCCTCCCTTCATTATCAAATCCCTTCGTATCAATTCCATAAAATACCGATTCAGGTTCAAATTTTGATAATGTCAGAGTCCCACTGTAACCTCTTTTCTCCGCAAAATTCCAATATCTATAATATCCATCTAAATCAGCGATTGTCTTGTCAACTTTCCCTCTAGAAACTTTCACCTCTTGAAAGCAATATACATCTGCATCTCTCTCTATGATAAAATCAAGAAGCCCCTTCTTTATCGAAGCATTGAGACCATTAATGTTCCAAGAAATAATCCTCAAACGAAAATCTCCTACATCCATTCATCTAGAGTTGTAGACCGCATTCCATCTTGTTCGTCCCAGAGTTTTTGTATCCTCTTAGATCTATCAACAAAATATGATACTTGCTCAAGTCGTAGATCTTTTGGATTAACTGTCTTATCGGTTCTATGTTTCACTCCATATGGTCGAAGAGATACCGCCTCAATTTCACCAACCTGATTGTATCTCGATCCATCGAAGGCTAGGAGAGGTCTCACTCGGTCAATGTATAGATCTTGATATGATACTTCGATAACAATTTCAGGTCTAACCCAAAGATATCCTTCAGCCTCATAGATGGGTTTGATATCATCAAGGAATGATGCAGATGGAGGGATTTGTGATCCATCTGCAATATCAACAAATTGGCCGTTCTCAGTCATTAGCGCAATCTTTGCTCCGAGGATAGGACCATAAGTGAAACTAAGATTTCCACCACAAAGTGGACATTCATCAAGACCTGCCGCGTACATATCCCAAGTTCCTATACCATTTTTCAACTGTATCCCTTTCTTAAACCAGTCTTCACTCTTGATGGTACCATCTTGTACCAGTTTCTTCATCCATAGAGCATCGAATTTTGTTCGACAGTCATCGCAGACAGGTCGTGATTTCTTTCCTCTTTCTACTATCCTAAAGGCAATAATCGCAACATCTAGGGTATCGCGGTATTTCAGTTTGTATCTCTTACCGTCATCAAGATAGAGAACCAAGCCTTCAAATCCTCGCTCCTTGATATACTCGTCCCAAAATGACTGAACAGATTCCTGCGCATAACCTGACACATTGTTGAATGCTAAATGATCTACTAAATGCACAACACCAGATTCGCTGCCGATTGGGAAGTCATAATTTTCTTGGAGATCCTTAAATCGTTCAAAAGGAGTTTTACTTTGTTTTAGTTCATAATTTTTGGCTCGAACTGCATAATCGAAAAGAGCAAAACGAATGCGTTCAACATCCCCAATGGATTTAGGATTCTTTACTAGGCTCATGCTTTTGTTGAATTCGGTCATATACGACTTTTCGTTTATCATTCTAGTTGCATATGTTTCACCAATGAATGCTATTTTTTTCTCATTCGGTAGATTCTCGTCGAAGTAATGAGTCACAGGATGTTTCCTGTTTTCGTCCAGAGAAAAGAAACATCGCCCATTCAGGCTCCATGCAACAAAACATTGTTTCTCCTCATCCCATATGATTACCGATAACATACCATTGTACTTCAATTGGACCATTCCGCTTTGGTCTATTGGAAGATCTGGAATAACGTCTCTTTCAGAGAATCCAAACTGCATCATGTGAGGTTTAATCGAATATAGTGATTCACAGAACTTGCGTTCAGGTGTACCTCTCTCAAAATGTTCTTGGCCGAAGTACTTCTGGTTGAGCTTCATCGCATTTTCTAAATCGATTATAGCTAATAAGGTTGACACCTTAATGAGCCATTACGCCAATGTAGTCCTTTATTATTGGAAAGTATTCGTTACTTCCCATCTAGTCAAGGGAGAGAAGTAGTGTACATGAAAAGAAAGAGAAGTCCAATTTTGGTGATGTTGATCTGCATAACACTGTTGTCTTACAGGATGCTAGTCACAGACTCACTCAAGATTCCTTCGAATTCAGAGTTGAATCCAAGTCAAGTACTTACATCAGATTCTTCATACGCTACTTATTTTGGTGGGTCAAATCAAGAAGATGCTACTAAGGTAAGTTTTGACAACGAAGGGAATACTGTTCTAATAGGGCAAACGCAGAGCACTGACCTTCCAGTGTCATTTGGTGCATTACAGGAAACTTACGGAGGAGGGGATTGGGATGGATTTGTAGCGAAGTTTCATGAAAATGGGTCCTTGCTCTGGGCAACATATCTTGGAGGAAATGGTTACGAACATGTAACAAACGTTAACGTTGACTCACTAAATAATATCATACTGACTGGAACCACAGGAAGTACGGATTTTCATGTTACTCCCGATGCATATCAGTCAACTTTTGCAGGAATTACAGATGGCTTTATTGTCAAACTATCTCCATCTGGGAATATTCTCTATGGTTCATATTTTGGAGGTGTAGGTGAAGATTGGGCATATGGCGTTTTTCTTGATGAGAGTGAAAACATCCTATTTGGTGGTTGGTCGAACTCAATTGGATTAGCGACACCTGGAGCGTATAAAACATCACCACAAGGTAATGACGTCTTTGTCGCAAGACTGAGTGCAGATGGTTCAACACTTCAAATGTTCACATACCTTGGTGGCTCAGGTGATGACCGTGGTTGGTCAATGGCTGTTGATGAGGACTATAACATCATTATTTCTGGAATGACAACATCAACCAATCTCCCAGTTACAGAAAATGCAATCCAAGATACGTTTGGCGGCGGTATTGATGTACTATATGCAGTTGTTGCAAATAACGGTAGTAAGATGTTGTATCTTACTTACTTAGGAGGCGATGGTGAAGATATGGGAGCTGGATCCGATGTTGATAGTCAGGGAAACTACATTCATGCTGGATTCACTCAGAGTGACAACTTGGCAACAGAAAATGCACTCCAGCCAGAATATGGTGGAGGTACTTATGATAGTTATCTCTTCAAGTTGACTCCTGAATTCGAACTGCTCTATCTTACCTATATTGGAGGAAACGAGACTGACAGATGTTGGGATGCGAGAGTTTCTCCTGATGATACGATTGTCCTTGTTGGCAGAACAAATAGTGAGAATTATCCAACGCTGAACGCACGTTATCTTGAGCTCTCGAACAACTATGACGCGTTTGCCACAGAGGTTTCTTCAGATGGACAACAGATACTACGTTCTGGACTCTTTGGTGGACTACTGGAAGATATTGGAGAAGGAATAGCAATTGATCCTGAAGGTAGTGTTGTTATTACAGGACGTACTGCATCAAGTACTCTTCCACTAGTGGATGCGTTTCAAGAAGAGTATGCAGGTAGTAGAGATGTCTTTGTGTGCCAGACAATATTTGATGTGGAAGATACACCTTCTACCACAACACCTACTACAACAACAATCCCAACTGAACCATCTGAATTTCCAGTAATCGTAATTATGGCAATTGTACTGGTAATTGCTGTCATACTCATTGTGGTTGTCAAGAGGAAAAAGAGTTCAGCTAATTAAAAAGTAAGTGTAGCAGTTTACAATGTTAACTCATACAATTCTTGCATGAGTGATTCGCGTTGGTGTGTAGGGATGTATAGGTATAGATTGATGGTTGCGGCTATCTTAGTTGCTATTTTGATTATTGGACTGGATATTGAAAATGCTATTTACCATCCAGAATCGATTGCTGAGCCTCCTGAAGAACTCTTGCCATTGGTCGATAGTAGGGATCTACTACAAAGAGCGCTTAGTGAGGATCCACCAAGAACGCCAGTAGATCTAAGACAGCTAGTGATTGAGCTACAGAATGCCACTCCAATTGTAAATCGTACAGACTATGATAACGACCTATTGTATGATCCTGTTGAGAAAGTGATAGGAACTGACCCAACAAGAAATGACACGGATTCAGACCAAATCTCTGATTTCTTTGAAGCTATGAATGGAACTGATCCACTTTTGCCAGATTCCAATTATGATGGAATCTTCGATTTTGATGAAGTCAATGTGACATTGGACCTAGATGAAGATGGTGTCCCTAATGCGTGGGACTTCGATAATGATGGGGACGGAGTAAATGACGATCCAGACCTCTCACCATTTGCATGCTCAGAAGTGATGAGTGAATTTAACATAAGCATCCAGACAGATGGAATGCCTACAATGATCAATATTCAGCTTACTCCACAGAATGTTGAACATCTCAAGCTTTTCTATCAAACATGGAACTGGCTTGATAACGACGAAGAGGGTATAATGCAGGACAGAGATGATTCAATTGAAGATATCTCAATAACACCATTATTGAGAATAACAACTGACCAAGTCCCAAGTGAATCAGCACTTACAGAGATGAATGTTGTATCATCAAGTGAAGGACTCTTAATCAAACTTACACCTGTACTTGAATACGATACAATTGTAGCCTATATGGGGAGACTGTTGTACAATGACTCAGTTCCATCAAATATCAATCTCATAGCTGAATTGTTGTGGGAAGTCGATGGAGCTTCGGATGCTGATGCGAAGACTCTGAAGGCGAACGATGAGTACCTGTCTGTTGGGCAGGGTATGATTGCAGTATGTAATGAATCGAGTTTTGATAATGCACTTCCCGTTGAATGGATAGAGCTTTATGATTATCACGATAGGATTCTATTTGCCCTAAAAATTCTGGGCGGTCCATATCTTACAGTTGCTCCAGATGGTGAAACCTTAGTTTTCAATTCGACAACATTGGGTCAGAGAGAAAAATTCCTGTACTATAATTCTTACAGTGTGATTGAGGGATTCAATCATAATTTCATGTATGTAAACCCGGATGGGACAATTGTATTGCGGTACACTCCGAGAAGTCATTTTGATATACTTGACATAGTCCAAACTACGCTCACAAAGCTCGTCACGTATACAGAGCCTTTCCGAATCACTGGATTGACAATTGAAGAGTTCTATGGAACTGATATCGCTTGTTTCTATAATAGAACCAACAAGACACAGACCATAGCCGCGAACTGGTATATGACATATCGATTTGTGAATAATGCCACAACAACTATTGCAGATATGCCCATTCATCTGCAATATCAAAATGTCAGTGTATCATCCTCAATAGAAACAGTTAGGGATAGATACCTGGCTGTAACAAAGTTAAGCAATGAAATGTTTCCAGAAGCAATGAATGGTGCTCCATCCGATGAGCACATTCCAATCATAGCCGCTCTTCAAGACACAAGCAAGATGTTAGATCTCTCAGATATTCTCGAAGGGACATATATCCTCAATCACAATCCGATGTTTAATCTTACGATCATAGACACAATAACGAGTAAGTCTCTAAAGATGAATTGGTATAACACTACAACCAAGGTGGCATTAGCACCGATTGAGCTGAGCGTAGAAGTAGCCTTAATGGGGCTCTCTGACATGGCATCGATCAATCTGCTAGCTATTCTACTTCGCTGGGATACGGGCATCCATCAAATTACAAGGATTGGAACCGTTGATGAGATGTTTGATGTAGCGGACAGCGACGAGATAGATGTTGTTCAGAAAGTGTTGGTATCCACTTTAGAAGCTCTGAATTTTGCAGGCAAAGTAGTGTTCGGTTTTAAGGCATGGCAAGAACTTAACATCTATGTCAAAAACATGAATTCTGTCGCAGATGTAGGTAAACGCCTTCAATGGATTAGGAATCGCTTTGGAGAGGGTATGGAATTCGTTGACTTAGTTAAGAATATTGGAAAAGATAGTAAATTCTGTACATGGCTAAAATACTCACACTGGATTAATGCAAATAGGAATCATAAATTCATGAAGTACTTCAAAGGCTTTGAGAAGGCTCTTTTTGTCATTGGGATTGTAGTTGATTTGTTCCTATCAATATGGACTGGTTTTGCGATTGCCGATCAGATAGGTGGACAAACAGGGAGAGAGTTTGGCACGATATATGGTGTGACTGCAGCCATAATTGGGTTGATAATGTTGGCTATTCTTCTTGTAATAGAAGAAATCCCACTTGTAGGGTGGTTGATTGCGATTGCTGCATGTATTGCGGATATGGTCGGGGGTTATTCATCTAAATTTATTGATTTCTTGACGAAATTATTTTTCGGTGTGCCTTGTCAAGATGGATTCACATCTCCAAAGGCCTACCTGAGTACGGCACCAAGTTCAACAATTATTGATCCCACCAACAATGGCTTCACACTAGGCGATGCTTTAGGGATTCAAGGCACGCTGTGGAAGGCAATTGAAGCAACTGTCTACGAAGCTTTCCTTTACAGGGTTGAGCATCATGCTACAAAACAACAGATTGCGGAGTTTATAATCGATGTAGCGGCAGTAAATCCATCAATATCCTATCATGGGCCTTGGGGAGATCAATTTCTATTAAGCTATTCATCACCTTTCGTAGAGGTAGATAGTAGACGAACGAGCACATATCCATTCAAGTACGAAAAACGATGGAAATCGGATTTTACGGCACTGATTTGGCCTAAACTACCAATGGCTAATTATCCAATAACAATGAGAGTTAATTATCCTTACCTTGTCCAGAACTATTGGGAGCATTATGTTATGGAATGGTTCGGAATATTTGGTGGGGACTGTTATCATACTAATGGCATAGGCAACCTAACGGCATGCTATGATGCCGTGACTTTCTATTATGATGTCTTCCCACCCACACTTGATTATTTCTTGATGTGGTATGTAATAACAGCTAACGATCCCGATGGAGATCAGCTCACCTGGGACCAGGAATTCTCAAACGGCTTCTCAGCTTGGAATTATGATTCAGATGGTGATGGCTTAAATGACAAGTATGAGTTAGAATCAGGTCTAGATGGTACTAAACCTGATACAGACATGGATGGTATCTCAGATTGGTATGAACATGTATATGGGACTAACGCAACAAACAGCGATACTGATGAAGATGGCGTCAACGACTTTGATGAAATATCTGGATGGGTCATCAACTTTGATTATCTAAATAATGATTCCTTGCGTTTTCAAATCCCCGTGACATCAGATCCAAGAAACAATGATTCTGATGGTGATGGGATTGATGACTATGTGGAATTCTGCGCTAACACCAATCCTAGGTCGAATGACACAAATGGAGACGGAGTTCCTGATTTATCATATGCATGGTTTAGTTCTGAAGCTAGTTATGAAACATACATTGATTGGACTATGGATGGCTCTCTGAACAAGATTAACGACATATGCATGGATTCTGAAGGCTACGTCTATGCAAATGGCATCATAGATTCAGTAAGTGGTAATAATACAATTCGAAAATATGACTCATCACTTATACAAGTCACACTTCCTTCTAACTCCGTTTTCGACAACATGACATTCTTACCTTCAGGTAGTCGACTTGTATCTATGGCTGTGGATGAGTCAAATAACTGGCTTTACGCCCAAGTCGCACCGTTCTTTAGCAACAACATTGTGCGTTTTAATCTAAGTGGTACAGAAATCAATCCTGGGTCCTGGACTCCTATCCTGAACAAAAACATCACAGATCTTCACATTGGCCAAGATGGAACTATTTATGCAGCCGTGAGGGATACAGGAGATGATCAAATTGGCGGATTTAGAACCTATAGTTCGGATGGAAGTAGTTTGGGGACCTATGGTAACAGAGGGCCAGCGGATGATCAAACTGACTGGATAACAAGTATTGCTGTTGACGAAAAATATGGATATGTATATCTCTGTGACAAGCAATTCTCATACGGAAAGACAGACAGAGTTGTAAAACTTAGAATCACTGATGGGGCATACCTTGGAACACTATCCGAGGATTATGTATCAATTCTCGATGTCGATGTGGACTCAGATGGTTATGTCTATGTACTCGGTGAACTGGTCGATGGGATGTGCGTACAGAAGTTTTTCCCCGATGGCACTGAAGATACTGATTTTCGTTTCTATGGGAATGGAGTCCAGAATTTCACAACGGGCACATACGCCATAGGAAGTGAAACTCACCAGTTAGCACTAGGTCCTGACAAAAGCATCTATGTCTTAGATTGGATTGTGCTAGGGAATCCTTCTACATCGAGAATTTGGAAGTTCTCACAAAATGTTGAACTCCAATCTAATCTTGTCCCAGATACAGATTCAGATTGGGACAACGATGGATTGACAAATGCTCAGGAGATAGATGGTTGGGAGATCACGGTCAATTTCACATCTGGAGAACAGACTTTCTATGTTACGAGTAACCATCTCATGAACGATACGGATCTTGATGGGCTTGGAGACTACTTGGAGTACACGTTGGGTTCTAATCCACGTTCACCTGATACTGATCTAGATGGTGCATCTGACCATATGGAGTGGTGGGAGAATGAGTATCCCGGAGTTCCGTATGAACCACCGCAAGAGAGACCTTTAATGGCTCCAACAATTAGACCTGTAACTGCAATGATGTGGATGGCGGCAGGTCCGTCTTTAAACAATTGGGATTCAGATGGTGATATGTTAGGCGATGCGATTGAACTTACCTTTGGAAGCTCACCTGTCAACCCAGACTCTGATGGAGAGGGTCTCTCGGACCTCAACGAGTTTATCTATAACTCCAATCCAAACAGCGCTGACAGCGATGGTGACGGAGCAGATGATGCTTTCGAACTAGCAATGAACTCGAGTCTCTTAAACGCAGATTCTGATGGAGATCTCATTTTGGACGGTGCAGAGTACAGCAATGGAACAAATCCTACAAATCAGGACCAAGATGGAGACGGCATCCTTGATGGGATTGAGAGATATTATGGTTCTAATCCGCTCAGCAATGATACTGATGGTGATGGCATCATCGACTCTGTCGAGGTCTCGTTATGGCTTAATCTTCTGAGTAATGACACCGATGGAGATGGCGTTTTAGACGGTACAGAAATCTCGGAAGGCACAGATCCATGGCTCACTGATTCTGATTGGGATGGTATCCCCGATAATGAAGACCCTGATACATTTAGTCCATGGGGTGGTCATATTGCGCTCGTGTACGATGATGATGCATCAGAAGCTACTATTGAATTTGGAGCACTTCTTGGAAACTACTCTTATGTCACGATCTTCGACGCTGAGAGTTTCCTAGATGTCGAAGATGAGTATCAGTATGTCGTACTTGTTGGTAGACCTTCAACATCAGCGACTGGGACAGCGGGATTGGTCTATCATCTGCTAGAAGACACAGGCTCAATGCTGACAAAAATGATGGAAACTGAATCCGACAATATTGCAGTACGATATGGTATCTGGACTGATCCTCAGACTATAGTTATGATGTCTGGTGCGAATACTACGGATGTTGCCACTGTTCTTCAGATATTGAAGTACTTCGAGGTCAGTCTGTTACCTGACTCGGTACTTGTTGAGTTCACATCATTTGAATTAGGTCACAATGTCACTGTTGATTATGCGTTCCCTGTTAACACGATTGATACTGTAAAAACAACTGACACTGCATTACTAGTTCAAATGAGTGGCCCTGCAACTCCAAGTATCCGAATCACAAGGTACAACCAGACAACAACACCACACATCCTAACTGTAACCAACGGTCTTGAGACTGGTGATACTCCTCTTGGTAGATACATCGATGTCAGCATCACAATCTCAGGCACAACTCTGGATGTCTTTGAATCAGCATTGATACTGTTCTACTATCGCACATCAGACCTTGATCTCACGGCGAATGGAGTTCTGGGAGATGTAGGCGATGTAAACGAAACATCCCTTTCTCTATACTATTTCGATGAGATTCATGAAGATTGGGTGAAGGTGAATAGTTCTCTGAATTGGGTCATAGGTATGGGATTGAATACCACTGATATCAATGTCTTTGGAGAGAATTATGCTGGTTACCTCTGGATTCAGACTACAGAACTCTCTCTCTTCGCAATAGCAGGACAGACAATTCATGTAGGGTTTGGATTATTAGAAACGATGATCCTTGTTGTCATCTTGGGAGTGGTAGGTATCGTTACAATTGTGCTTGTACAGAGATGGAGGAAGAGGAGGATATCGGGAAAGCAAATGGATCTTCTATCGTCATTGCAGAGTAGTCTGAAGATGATATGACGATGTAATTCAGCAATTGAAAATTAGCATGCTTCCAGAAATCGATCGGTTGCATTGCCAGAGGCAAAGCCAAATAAGAAGAAGAATCTTTAGGGCGAAACAAGTTCACTATAGTTCAGAAGGCAAGTAAATGAAGAAGATGAATCCTAAGGTTGACGAATTTCTAAGCAAAGCCAAAAAGTGGCAGGATGAATTTACGAAATTACGAAAGATCATTCTTGACTCCGGACTGACTGAAGAATTCAAGTGGCGTAATCCTTGTTACACGTTTCAGGATAGTAACATAGTTCTAATCCATGGATTCAAGGAGTACTGTGCGCTCCTATTTTTCAAAGGTGCGTTGTTGAAGGATACAGATGGTATTCTAGTTTCACAAACAGATAATACGCAGGCGACACGTCAGATTCGATTTACAAATGCTCAAGAAATAGATGAGATGGAACCTATCTTGAAAGCCTATATTTCAAAAGCCATTGAGGTGGAGAAAGCTGGTCTGAAAGTGGAATTCAAGAAAACTAAAGAATATTCAATTCCTGAAGAATTTCAGACCAAATTAGATGAAGACTCAGTCTTGAAAACAGCCTTCGAAGCATTGACACCGGGACGCCAAAGAGCATATCTTCTTCATTTCTCTCAACCCAAGCAATCCAAGACTCGGGAGTCAAGGGTTGAAAAATGTATACCGAAAATTCTTAGTGGTAAGGGATTAGACGATAGGTGACAGACCATTCAATAAGATTTAGCTCATGACTGAATAGTTAATCATTTACCGTTTTAATAAGTGCTTCAAACTCAGTTTCAGTTATCACCTTAATCCCAAGTTTATTTGCCTTATCAAGTTTAGATCCAGCTCCTGGACCTGCAACAACATAATCAGTATTCTTACTGATACTTGAAGAAGCCCTTCCTCCTAATGATTCAACAAGTTTCTGAGCATCACTCCGCGATCGTTTCTCTAGAGACCCGGTAAAGACAAAGACTAGACCTTCTAAAGAACCACTTGTGGATGATACAGCTTTACTCGTCATATCCAAGCCTAAATCTTTGAGTTCTGATATCATCGATTGAATCTCTGGAGATGAAAAGAAATCTAGAATATTTGCAGCAATTTCCGGTCCGATAGTTTCTATCTCCAGTAGTTGGTTTTCAGTAGCATTCATCAATTCATCAATTGTATAGAATTTTCGTGCAAGAAGTCCAGCAGTTGAACGCCCAACAGTTGGAATGCCTAATGCAAATATAACCCTATCAAGTGGCTGATTCTTACTCTGTTGAATTTGCTCTATAAGAGAGTCTGCTGAAATCTCCCCGAATCGTTCTATGGATGTGAGGTCTTCTGATTTTAACCGGTAAAGTGATGGGATACTATCGACTAATCCGGAATCAACTAACATGTTAACTCTATTTGATCCTAACCCTTCGATATCCATTCCATCTCGACTTGCAAAGTGTGATAGACCTCTTCTAAGTTGAGCTGGACAGTTCATGTTTGTACACGTGGATGATTTTAGGTCATCACTCATAGACACCACAGAACCACAAACAGGGCATTTTTTAGGCATTTCAAACGACGTTTCTGTTCCATCTCGGAGGTCTACAACAGGTTTAACAACTTGCGGAATCACATCACCTGCTCTTTCTACGATAACGGTATCACCTATTCGAATATCCTTTCTGTCAATCTCACTCTGATTGTGAAGGGATGCTCTAGAAACAGTGACACCACCTATCTTGACAGGTTCAAGTTCAGCAACAGGTGTTAGTCTTCCAGTACGACCTACTTGGACTGTAATAGCATGCAATTTTGTCGTTGCTTGCCTCGGTTTGAACTTATATGCCACCGCCCAACGAGGGTCTCTTGACCGCATACCAAGCTTAGTTTGATCTTCAATACTGTTTACTTTGAAGACAACACCATCTATCTCATATGGAAGGTCATCTCGCATATCTTCAACTTCGCTATGGTACTTCAATGCTTCATCAATCCCAAGGCATAATCTTGTCATCTTCATATTGACACGTAGACCCCAATTCTGAAGCGATTCAAGTCCCTCAAGATGAGTTTTGAAATTCCTTCCTTCAGCTTCAGTTATGCCATAGGTGTAGATTCGCAATGGTCGCGACGCAGTTATTTGTGGGTCAAGTTGGCGTAAAGAACCCGCGGCTGCATTCCGCGGATTTGCGAACTCGGGTTCTTCATTCTCTGTTCTCTCCTTGTTTAGCTTATCAAAATCACGAATATCCATGTAAACCTCTCCACGCACAATAAGTCGCTTTGGAGGTGGTTCTTTTCCGAATGATTGAAGAATCAACGGAACGTCTTTTATTGTCCTGACATTGGCTGTTACATCTTCACCAGTGATTCCATCACCTCTAGTAGATGCAAGCAATAATCGATTCTCTTCATATTCTAATTCAACTGCTAATCCATCAAACTTTGGTTCTGCGACATACTCTACCTGTTTCTTCTTCAGTTCTGATTTACATGTGTTATCGAATGACAAGACAGTTTCCTCGTCATAGACAGTTTTCAACGAAACCATGGGAATAGTGTGAGTTACTTTCGCTAATGATGAACGTGGTTCCTCTCCGACCCGTTGCGTAGGTGAGTTAGGGTCAATAAGGTCAGGAAATTTCTCCTCCAACGCAATTAGATCAAGTAGAAGTTTATCATATTCAGCATCCGTGATTACAGGATTGTCCAGTCCGTAATACATTCGATTGTGATATCTAATTGCACCACGAAGCCGGTCTATTGCCTCCTTTGCTTCTTTTCTACTAGAAATTGAGGATACATCAATATCTGGCTTCAGTTCCCTCATCGTTATTTCTCCTAGCTATTAGAGAGGTGATTATACTACACACTACTCTCTACCCCAAATGTGTATCTAATAGAGGCTCATATTAAGACCACTTATCTTTAGTTTCAGAGATTCCTTAACTCTGTATTCATATTCACTCTACCAGCATGTATTGCCGGATAATAACATGAAATTAGAAGTACAAGTGTTTCAAGAGATAGGAAGAACGCCATTGGAATTATTGGAAATATAATAGCATTCTGGAGAATTGGAACGAATGGTGAAATTCCAAGAACGAGAATTGTCATCGTATAACCAAAGATAATACCTAATCCAACACTTAGAATTAAGGCTGAATATACTAGACTACTAAATTCACCAAAAACCATTGTATAGATTTGATTTTCTGTTGCTCCTAACGCTCTGAAGATGGCATACTCAGGAGTGCGTTCTGTGACAGCGGAACCAAAGAACAAACTGACTGCAGCCATTGCCATCAATATACATACTATAGTTCCAACTAGCGTAATACCTTGAAGCCCTGAGATGAATTTCTGAATTTCGTGATAGATGGGATCTCTTTGTGAATAGAAGAAGGAACCATCATCTGCGTAGATGATTATTTCAGACTCTGGTAAGATATTCCAATGTGGAGTTCTAAGATTCACTCTATACCTAGAGGTTATATTCGCACAGAGGTCCTGAAAGCCAGAATCCAAGTCTGCGTCAACAAGAAACAGGTCAACTTCATTTTCTCTGAAAATGGTGGACAGATAATTGTAATTGACAAGCATGAATCCATCTTGTAATACTTGAAATCCAAGATTAGATGCAATCGAATCATCAACTGCATCAAAGGTACTTGCATATCCAAAACCTGGAGCACTTGTCATAGTGGCTACTATTTTCACTTCGTATGATACGATGTTTAAAACCCTAATTCGAATTGTATCTCCCACTGTCTTATTTAACCGACTTGCATAAGACTCAGATACTATCACTCCATTCCTTTGATTGTATAGAGCATGAAGTGCATCAGATGGATTCGAATTAGGAAATGTATTAGATCCAAAAGTACCAATCTCTAAATATTTGAGGGGATAGATTCCTTTTAGAAAGAACCTATCTGATTGCCAAGTAACAAGGTGGCTCAGTACAGGCGTCACATAATTGACACCCTCAAGATGTTCGATTTCATCAGACACTGATACATTGTAAGGAACAATACAATCTAGTCGAATATCTGCGCCATATGAATATACGACATCGTTTTGAAGAGATGTCTGAAAGCTGGAACTTTCCATTAGCATCATTGTTGCACTTGTAAGTGACAATGTCAGAATAACCATTAATGGGACGAACTTCCCTCTTCTCCTTCGAAGGCTTTGAACAACATAGAGAACCCGTTCACCAAGTCTATTTCTGATCCTTCCAATCAACGAAGAAACTGTCAACTGGACTACTCGAGAACCTAGATAAGAAGCGATTAGTAGGATAATGGCGACTGCAATAATACCTAAGGTCCCCGAAATGCCTTGGGGAGATATTATGTAAGGAAGGACTATTGTAATGGAAAGAATAACAACGAATCCAAGAAATAGTTGTTTGAATCTAGATTCCTGAATCTTTTCCTCGGACTCACCCTTTAATGGGACTCCAACTTCATGTACGTCAATCCTACGTTCAATCTGATACAAGTAGAGCCCTGGAAGATACATAGTTATGACTCCAGCAATCATAAGTATCATCGGAGGAACCCGAAGGGATGTAAAAAACCGAATATACTCAGACATGTTCACATTGAAGAAACCATTTGATGAACCTAAAACTGGAGCCAGTACAACTGCTAATCCCAGACCTATAAGAAAACCAGATACAGAAAGAATGCATGCCTCCCACATTATACTTGCAGTAATCTGATTGAATGAAGCACCTTTGGAGCGAAGAACGCTTATTTCGACCTTGCGCCTCGAAAGAGATGACTCAGCTGTAAAGATTGTAATAAAAATACTCAACAGCATAACAGGAACTGCTACCAATGTAAACATCTGTCCGCGTGCATAAGTTTCCACTAGGGTTGTTATATCTGAAATCGTGGTAGCTCCAATAACATTCAATCTGGAAAACTTCTCCTCCAACACTTCTTTGACTGAAAGTAGATTTTCTTCAATTTCCTGACTTCCCGCCTCAAGCAGCTCAACTATTGAAGCACGAAAGAGTGCCTTTGGATTAAAGAATCCCTCATGTGCCATTAGGTCTAAATCAGAATCATCAAACTCTTCATCGAGAATCATAACTGAATCTTCTAATCCAAGTACTGATTCCATATCGTTCATATGTTCTGGCCAAGGATCAGGTCTCAGAATTGCTGGAAATGCCTGTGCAGTAAGAGTTGACAAAGATTTTAGTTTGTAAATTCCAGCTATTGTGAGGTTGGTCAGACTTTTTACTTCTGTGTTTGACCATGTTGCAACTGATGGATTACCAAATCTATCAGTTGGTTGATTGAGCAGGACATCAACACCAACTATCATACCAGGTTTTAGAATAAGCCCATATGTTCTTGAAGCATGGTATACTAATCGTTCGGATATCAGGACCTGCCCTGCGTCTAAATGAGAAACACCATCCCACACAAACTCTCCTTTTATTCGGCTTAACTTCTCATTTGTTATTGCGATAGTTCTAAAATCGTTATATCGATAAGCAGGCATAGGTGTTGAAGGCGAGTACCATAGCCATGTCGGAAGTGTCGCATTTGTAAGTATACCCGCTGTTGTCTGATAGAAATCAATTTCCTCTATGAAGTTAAACTCATCAGCTCTTGTTGAAACATCAATCAATTGATCTACATCACTTTGTGTAGATGCAAGTAGTTGGTATGAATTTCTATTGAAATGGTCTTCGATCACGAGATATGCAGATGTGTTACTCCAAGCAAAGACAGTAGTTGGAAGTGCAACATTTAATGCTAGAAAGAATACTATCCCAACATTTCGAATCCACTGCTGGCGAAGTGATGTGATAGAATAAAGAAATGACCAACTTCTGTTTGAAGGTTGTTTCATTTCTATGCCCATCCAAATCACACCATATTGTATACGAGATTTCTATCGATATTTAGATACATCCTATCGAGCAAATGATTCTAATGAATCAATCTTTGTTCTTATCACTGCCACCGGCATGGCTTTCGCATTTGTAGATTTCCCCCAATTACCCAGTTGGTCAGCAGCTATAACTCCTGCTTCACTGCCTGTTTTCTCAATGAACAGCTCCATCGCCATATCTGTAGCTTTCTGTACATTCACACCTTCTTCGAGTAATCTGACAACCTCCCGACTCAACATTACTCTCATTATATGCTCTCCATAACCAGTCGCAGATGCGACTCCAGTTTCATTTGCATACGCACCAGAGCCAAAGACAGGAGAATCACCGACTCTGCCCACAGCTTTATCCTTTACACCTCCAGTAGATGATGTTGATGCCATTCGGCCTTTTTCATCAACAACTATGCAACCTACAGTATCAGAGGAATCAAGAAGCAGAGGCGCTCTAATTACTCCGTTATCGATTTCCTCACGATATCCTTCAGCAATCATTTTGGCGTAATATTTCGTTGCCCCATCACCAACAATCATCGAGTAATCTGTCTTCTCCATAATGTATCGAGCCAAAGATATGGGGTTTTGTACATTCTTTACTGATGCAACTGAACCAAATGACAATGATGGCCCATCACAAATCATTGCATCTAATTCTTGCTCATCATCCTCATTTCTTGTTGCTCCGCAACCAGCATTTAGCTGTCCGCAGCTCTCCATGTATAATGTACACATCTCTGCTGCGTCAAGTACCGACCCTCCGGAGAGGAGCGCTCCGAATCCTTTCTTGGCTGCAATTTCAACTTGCTCAATCCCAATTGGTATCCGATCATCTTTCCAAGAACCTGCGCCACCATGAACAACAATTAGAGGGAGTCCCATTTTCATCACACACTACTCGCGATTTGACGGTGCTTGATATCTTTACCCCTTTCATTGCTTCAATCTTGGCACTTTATATTCAATCCTTCTCCTGCCCCACCAGGATTTGGACGAGATGGGTCATAAGAACAGGTTTCACATTATCTTGTTTCTATGGATGATTCTCTTTCCTGTGCTAACTTCATCTTCTTCAGCGAAACAAAGTTGTGCATGTGTATGGCCTATTCCTGATTGGCCGTTATCCACTCCTGATGAACAACAAATGAATGAAGAATTCCTGGAAGATATGCTTAATTATTTCGAGGAGAACACTATCAGCATTAATTCAGTTATCGTGACTCGATATGGTCAAATTGTACTAGAGCAATACTATGACTTCTTTGATGAAAACACATCGATGAATATCTTCTCCTGTACAAAGACGATTACATCAACACTGATAGGTATCGCAATAGATCATGGCTTTATCGATAACACAAGTGTCCGTGTTCTTGATTTCTTTCCTGATAGAGAAATTGAAAATATGAATCAATGGAAAGAAGAGTTGACACTATACGACTTGCTGACAATGCAAGCTGGATTCGAGTGGGATGACAATTCAGATGCTGGGAATAGTAACTACAATCTGATGATTCGCACAAATGATTGGGTTCAATATGTCCTTGACCAACCTATCACGATACCCCCTGGCACTTCCTTCAATTACAATTCTGGTGCGTCTCTTTTACTATCAGCAATCTTGCAAAATGCCACTGGCATGACTTCAGAGGATTTTGCATGGGAATATCTGCTGACTCCTCTGGGGATTGAAAATTTCCATTGGAGGGAGAGTCCACAGGGAATTTCAATTGGCGGTAACACTGCGATGTTACGTCCGAGGGATATGGCTCGAATTGGTTATCTTTACCTAATGAATGGGACATGGAACAATAATGTTGTTGTGTCAAAAGAATGGATTTTAGATGCATCATCCACTCATACATTGGTGGGTGGTGGAGTAGGATATGGATACCAGATATGGACTCGCGATGGATTGGGTTCCTTCTCTGCTAGAGGATATGCAGGGCAGTATATCTTTGTAGTTCCTAAATATTCGTTGGTTGTTGTCTTTACTGCAACATCCGGATGGCCAAATACATCAATAGAAGATTGGATTATTCCATCTATCGAGCAATACGGAGCTGAGAGTACTACTACTCAAGACCATGCCCTAGAGTACGTATCTATTGCAGTAGTAATGATTGCCATCCCGACTCTCATAATAGGAACTATCTATATTCAGAGGAAGAGAAACCTAGTCACTGCATAATTTCCTATCCAATTGCTTTGTTTAAGGCGTATTTGATATCTTGTAAAAGATCTTCAGGGTCTTCAATCCCAACAGATAATCGGACAGTGGATTTGCTGATGTTCATCTCTTCCAATTCATTCTCAGGAATTCCATAATGTGTGGTTAATGCTGGTATGCTTGCCAAGCTCTCGACACCTCCCAAAGATACTGCATTTAGAAAAAGCTCAAGAGAGTCCACGAAATTTTTTGTTGTTTCCAAATCACCATCTACGTCAATCGCTAAAATGCCACCAAATCCTGTCATTTGACTCTTGGCAATTGAGTGTCCCGGATGTGTTGGTAATCCAGGATAATGTACACGAGAAATTCTTGAATCTTGACTTAGTTTGTCTGCAAGGAAAAGTGCATTGAAATTATGCCATACCATTCTAGCGTTTAGTGTTTTTATTCCTCTGTCTAAAAGAAATGAAGCGAAAGGATCAATTGTTCCACCTAATAACTTGGCCGCCTTTCGAACACTTTGCATGTGCAAAGATGAACCAGATACAGTACCTGCAATTATATCACTATGCCCTCCTAGATACTTTGTTGCACTATGGATAACAATATCTATGCCTATCTCGTGAGGTCTCTGATTTATTGGAGATGCGAAGGTATTATCTATGACACTAAGTGTACCAACTGATTGAGCCGCATCAGCAACCTTCTTGATATCAATAATTCTAAGAGCTGGATTTGTTGGTGTTTCAAAATAACACATCTGATACTCTCTACCATAATCTCGTACGCAATCAGCAAATTCATCCAAAGGAGCAAAATGAACCTCAATTCCGTAGGCTGGTAAAATCTCTTTGAAAAGGTGTACAGTACCACCGTAGATTGAATCGCTTGAAAGAATTCTATCTCCCTGTTTTAGAAATCCAAAAATAGTAGAAGAAATAGCTGCCATCCCAGATGATAATGCTATTGTATCATCTGTATTTTCAAGAGCACTGATTTTCTCCTCAGCCGATTTTGTGGTTGGGTTACTCCATCGAGTGTATACATGCTTCTCGGACTCTCCTCTGACAGCTCGGAGCATCTCATCTTGGTTCTCAAAGATAAATGTGGAAGTTTGAACCACGGGCTCTACTACAGGTCCTGCTCTCGCTTTGTGTATACCCTGAACACTGCGAGTTGACAGACCTCTCTTACGACGTATCATCATCATCAGTTAGCTCCAATAGTACTATTCCAAACGAAGGGTGTAAATAATCTCATTGGATATGACATAATAGCACGTAGCGGAGACCTAATGATTATAATATGATTTCTACGCTGCAATCGCAATAAAATATTGGAGAGAGAGATACCTAAATCCAAGAGATGGTGTTATCGAAGGAGGTAATGGTTCATTCTCCAGTTGAGGTGTGTCATTTAATGGATGATACTGATAGACGCATCCTTCAGGAGCTTCAGAGGAATTGCCGTGTTTCATATGAGTACCTCTCGCGAGAGTTGGGAATTACTGGTAACTCAGTGAAAAGGAGAGTAAAGAAGCTCATCGATGAAGGTGTAATTGATAGTTTTGTCCTAAGATTGAGTTTTGCAATGGTTGGAGCAGAACCTATGCTGACACTGGTCGAACTTGATGGTACTCAGAATGATGAAGAGATAATTGAGAAAATTGGTCATCATCCCTTCGTAAATAGAGTTGGATTCGATTCTCACGGATGGTTAGTTGTCTGGGTTGAATACGTGGGTGTGGAGGGACTTTCTGAGATTAGCTCGTTTATCCGTGGACTTGAAGGAGTACGCGAAGTCGAACTTAATCCATTACCTCCAAATAATAGAGGTAAGAAGATTGAATTCTCAAACACTCAGCTACGTGTACTGAAAGTCCTCAGAAAAGATCCTAGGATGCCAGTTTCACAGATTGCCAAAGAAGCAGGAATCACAACCAAACGAGCAAGAAGAGTAGTGAGAGAACTTGAGGAAAGCGAAGCTGTATGGTTTAGCGCAAATGTAAATGTCAATGCTGGCTCAAGTACTAGATTTGTACTCCGTCTTTCTTGGGATGAGAAGAAGATTAGTTCTAAAGACATTGAGAAATATGCTCGAGAGAAATATCCTCACATGTATGAGGGGGCTCATGTTTCAGCCTCAAATCCCAGGATGTTCGCAATGTTTACTGCTGATCACATTCGAATTGCAGAGAGTGTCGCAAGAGACCTTCAAAAACTTCCTTCAGTTGACCATGAAATAACCGTGATTCCATACCCAGCTCGTCTGTATGAAGGTATAAGAGAATCTTCACTGGCAGACCTGATTGAGAAAGCAAAAGTCTGAATGTGCCTAAATTAACATAGACACAGATTCGGACAACTTATAGGAAAACAGTGGTCTATTGTAATGTGGTAATTCTGTTAGGTGGACTTGTGGCATTTCATATCTGCAGTTACTCAAGTTTGTAGGGTTCGACTGAAGATGAAAAAGAGGAATGGAGAAAATCCATCAGAGAGGGAAATAGTAGAGGAGATAAAAACCAATTGGACAGAAATGATTAAGCTTCACAAACAGGCGGTAGAGTCCTACTTGGAAATGAAGAAGGTAAGGGAAACCGCAGGAGAATACAAGAAGCTTGGATATGCTTTTGCACAGTTTGCAGAAACAGTTGATACTTCAGCTGAATATATTGACCAAACCAGAAATGCTATTGATGCCTTCAGAAAAGCTGCGACTCTCTATAAGCAGACAGGCAACAAACAGAAGGAATTGGAATGCATTGGAGAAGCTTTCTTCTTCAGCGGGTCTGTAGTAGGGTCCAATATGGAGCTAAAGGATGTGCTTAGTAAATCTCATGACCACTTCATTGAATCAAGCGAACTCTGTGCCAAGGAGAATGATCAAGAGGGTCGAGCGCGGACTTTGAGTCGTGCTGCATTGGTTTCATTCCACCTAGTTCTTCAATCTAAAGACAAAGAAGAGGCTAAACCGATTTGTCAGGAAGGCATAGTCTTTGCAGGAGAATCTTGGGAACTTTCAAAGGATGTTGGAAATGTTCAATTTCTTGCTGAATCATTGTTTACTGAATTTTGTCTATGTGCGGCTTACATGTTTGTTGCACCTTATAGAGGGGATGAGAATTGGAAGGAATACAACAAGAAACTCCTATGGAGGTGTGATGAAAGTATAAAAGCTACCGAAGATTGTGACAATCCTCTTTTCATTAGTATGGTTCACCTTGCGGCCGGTACCATATACTCCTTCTTTGGATTTAATTTCATTAAGCATGAAAGAGAACAGAGAGAATACACTGAGAAGGGGTTTCAGTTATTGGAGAAGGCTGTAATCTTCGCAAAGAGAGCAAATAATAAAATCTTGATATTAGATTCGCTATGGTGGTTGAACTGGAATGCTCTTAATACTGCAAGATACGAGCACATCCAGAAACGAATTTTCGAAGACATCGGGCTTATGGATGAGGCCGGAAGAATATTTGCAGAATCATACACCTTTTGGTTTCATGCTGGAAAAGTTATGCCAGGTTACTCTTATGCAAATTTGGCTCGGGGGAGTTTATACGCTACTGCTCAGAGGAAGGCTCTTGCTGAGAAAGGAATCGAATATACAATGGAGTCCTTGAAGAAGGGAGAATCTGGACCAGTAGCTGTTTTGCAATATCAGTCATTAACATGGTCACATTCACTACTAGCTACTTTCGCTGAAACGAAAGAAGAACGGAATCAACATGCCCAGAAAATGCTTCAATACGCTCGAAGAGCTGAAGAAATCTGTCAGGAATTTGATGGAGATTGGTCTCGAGCTGCAGGTTATTCTTCCACCTATGGAGCATACAGGACACTCGCTGATCTTGCAGAAAGCGAGAAAGAAAGAATCAAGAATCTATCAGCTGCAATTGATGCCGCCAGAAAGTACAATCAACATTCAGTGGAAAGCCGTACCGGTATAATAACAGCTCAAGTGCGGCTAGGGCTTCTCTACGAAGAGCTTGGTATTTTGACGACAAGGATCGAACCGCTTAGAATGGCAAAGGAAACATTCCTAGAAGTAATCAAGGAGAGTCGTGATAGGGGATATCATTTCTATGAGGCTGCGGGTCACGAATATGCTGCACATATAGAAGATCGACTTGGCAATCATATTGCTTCTGCTGAACACTACGAAAAGGCTCAAGAGGCTCATACAGAGTCGTTGAGGACCATTGACTTCAAACCTTTGAGAGAGAGAGTAGAGGAGAAAATAAACTACGCTAGTGCATGGAACATGATTGAGAAGGCTAAGGGCTTTCACAGGATGTCAAATTACCAAAAGGCTAAGGAAAACTATGAGAATGCATGCGAAATTCTGAAAGAACTACCTAGCTTTGATTACGAAGCATATTACTTCTCTGCTTGGGCTATGCAGGAAGATGCAGAACAACTCAGTAGGCAGGAAGAACATGAGGATGCTTTAGAAAGATATGAAGCAACTAGGAAGAGTTTCGATAGCGCGGTAAAATCACTGGAAGAAACATACACTTCTTTGAAAAAGAGAGATGAGAGAGAAAGAAGCGAGAAACTCAATAAAGTAGCAAACGTGAGAATGAAGTACTGCTCCGGTAGAGCAGATATCGAAAGAGCAAGAATACTTGGAAAGCAGGGTGAACACCTAGCAGCTGCAGAGAGATTTGCTTCGGCGGCTTCCGAGTTCAAGGATGTTCTTACTCAATTCAAAATCAAAACAGAACGTTTGGAATTAGAAGCTGTATACAACCTCTGCAGAGCTTGGGAAAGCATGGAGCTTGCAGAGAACTACGATGACGCAGACAAGTTCGCAGAAGCAGCAAGGCTATTCACCAAAGCCATCAAGCTTTTCACTGATACCAAACTGAAACTGCTAGCTAAAGGCAACTCAGCCTTTTGTAAGGCTTTAGAACTCGGATGCAATTTTGACGAGTCAACTGAAACAGATGATAAAGATTTACTCTATCCAAAGATCAAGACGATGCTACGAAAGGCTGCGTCAGCCTATCGGAAGGGTGGTTACGATGGCGGAGCTGATTGGGCTCTTGCAACATCGACCTATTTCGATGCGACATGGCACTTGATTAAAACGGATGAGGAGTTGGATATTGACAAAAGGGAGAAACTCCTAAGAATCGCGACTAAGTATCTGAAGTCAGCGGCTGAACTCTTCAGTAAATCAGGTCACAAGCACAAGGAGAGCGAGGTTCTAGGTCGTATAGACATGATCGAAAAGGAAGAGAGTATTCTACTTTTAGCCTTAGATATAATAACAGAACCATCCATCTCTAGAAGTACATTAGGCATTATCGCACCTTCATGTCCTACAGAAACCAGCGCCTCTCCAAGTATAGGAGAAGTTCGTCAGTTCACGGAAAGAGCATCACAAGTCAGAATAGAAACGAGTCAGAGAAAATACGAACTCATCTATGAGAACCTCCTTGAAGAAAGCGCAAGTATTCAGAGAAAGGAATGCAGAGTTGGCATCGCCCAGATAGGAATTTCCAAGTCAAGCGATATCCTAAATGAATTCTATGAAGTGAAGGCTGATGGCCTTCTAGGTCTTAGGAAGGATAAAGTCGAAGCTGTAAAATCCAGAGTTATAAGCATGATAGAATTCGCCTACAGAGAAGGTGTGAACATCCTACTATTCCCTGAAATGACCATCGACCTCAATTACAACGAGATACTTGAAGACATAATCCGCCTGGCAAAGGAATACCGTATGTACATCATCCCAGGTTCATATCATGACGATGATACAAAACAGAACCTTTGTACGGTTATAGGACCGGAAGGAATCCTTTGGAAACAGGAGAAACACATTCCAGCCACTATTCTCTATAATGGTGAAAGGTTCACTGAGGAATTAGGAACCAGAACACTCCCGAGGAGAACTTTCATTTGCGACACAGAGTTTGGAAGGATTGCAATTGTCATATGTCGGGACTTTCTGGACATGGATCTGAGGGTCGAACTAAAGAACTTTGAACCTCCAGTGGACCTAGTGTTCAATCCAGCCTTCACACCAGTTACGGCTGACTTCAAGGCAGCCCATTTTGATGCTCGTAGATCCATCTACGCCTATTGTTTCTTCGCTAACGTTGCGGAATTTGGAGATTCTCTGATCTACACACCAGAGAAGGAACGCGTCGAAAGAAGTCTACCACCAAAAGAGGAAGGTCTGATCTACAAGGATGTACAACTCTTTCAGTTGCGTTCAGAACGTAAGAGGTGGGAAAAGCAGCAGGAGAAGCAAAGGTCGTTTATACAAAGTACAAGATGAAAGATGCAACATGTAATGTTTTTTCTACGAAGAATTATATCTGGGAAGTATACACAATTCTATGAGAGCCATGAGGGATGCAGACAACGAGAGAGAGCAAGGCACATCTAATCCAGATGCATTAGGAGCATTCTACGTTATTGGTGAAAAACCAAATGAGGTCATTTCAGGGTGGATTGCTCTAGAGGACGGAAAGGATGAATTCTTGGAAACAATTTTTGAAGAGATGGAGTACACTTTACAGATAGAAGTCAAAGACCAACACATGTACAACCTCTATTTCGTAGATTCTTCAAAGAAGAATAAATTGACGGAAGTACCCGATCAGGAGTCCTTTGATAAAATCAAAAAACTCGAGCAGATCAAAGTTATGCTTTTACATAAGGACATTAAAATAACAGATGTAGAAAATCATCCAAGATTCAAAGATTGGCTTGAGGAAACAGAATAGTTACTAGTTCTATAGTCGTTTCATCAAAATTACTGCAGCAGAAGAATCATAATAATACTCAAAGATTCTTCCAGCATTTTCAAAACCAAGAGATTTGTAGAATCTTAGAGCAGGATGGTTGTCATCATCAACATCCACAAAAATCGCTCTGTGAATATTCTTAATTCCCCAATCAACCATTTTATTCACTAGAGCAGTTGCGATACCCTTTCTACGATTCTCATCTGAAACAACAAGTAATTCAATCCATAGACGTCCTTCCTCTTCTATACCTATTGCACCCACGCCCATTGGTTGATCGGAATCGTTCACTGCCTGAAATGCTATCCATCTTTCTCTGTCAATGAAATTCTGAGCTTCATCAATTGAAACCCATTTCATGACATCATGAAGACCCAATTCCTGAGCTGTTTTAAGAAGAGTTGAAGCAAATTTCGAACGTTCAATTCGAAATTTGTTCTCTCCTTTCATTTGAAATTCTCCTTTTCTTCTTAGAAATCATAGATAATCTGTTCAGCACCTTTGAGATTTTCATCAGCCTGAAGAACTACATCTGTAAGCTCATTTTTCCTAATCGTATACATCACAGAAGAATATGGTGCAACGTTTAGTTTCACGTCTAAACTGTAATTGACCACTGTGTATTTTCCATAATATCCAGAGGCTTTTTCATTCACTACTATTGTATAGTGCCATTTTTCCTTTGATTCCTCAAGGACTTCAACTCCCAATTTCTCAAGAAGATATTTTGCCTTGTACCGTTGAGATTTAGTATCTTGGAAATTGATTAAACCAATTCCACCGATTCGTAGTAATGACAATCCTCTAGACAAAAACAACGCGAACGCCTCAATGGCAAAGTCAGGGTCTGCAACAAAGAGGTCGAATTCCTCCTGTAGGATCGGAAGTGATGAACGAAGGTCTACCTGATGGATCCTTATCGATAGATTTTCTTCCTTGGCAATAGTAGATAGGAGCGCACAAGTATATGGATCAATCTCAAGGACTGTGACACTAATCCCTCTTCTTGCCAGAGATACACTTAGCAGGTCATCATCACCAACAAGTAAGACATTACCAGGTTCATGCCTTAGAATGTGATTCAATTTCATTATATGAGAACGAGGTGTCAGTGGAGCTTGTCCCAGAGAATAGTCCAAAACTCGTCTTCTTGCCATTAGATATGAAATTTCATCATACTCAGGATCTTGGGTAGATTCAAGTCGGTTAAACGTATTATACGAGTGAGGATCAGGAGCAGCAATTGCAGTCACAGGATGGATGTATTCTTTGACATCTTTTATTCTTGTCATCACCTCTTGGTGATCGACTGAGTTTTCTGCAACTGTGCCAAGCACTAGCTTGTACAAGAGTTGTAGACTTGATAGATCAAAATCAAATAGTAAATTCTTGAATCTAGGACTTGTAATTGTGTCTACTACAGCTAATTTGTTTCCTGGATCAACGACAATGAATACTCCCGGTTGAAGGGTAACTAAGTCATTCAGTGGAACATCATCTATCAAAGAGTGATAATCTAATTCGAGTGGTTTCCAAAGGTTTGGTGCAATCCTTGTTCCTCGAATAGTTGGAGGTTTCTTCTCACCTCTCATTATTTTTATTGCCTCATCAACCTCAGAACGCTGACTTGCTTTAACTGCCCTATTTGCACATAACACACACAATCCTACCAACATCAATAGAGTAGCAAATAATGACCACCTAGCGATGATCTCGAGTTGGTTGTACTGTAACGCGTAGCTTGAATCGAGAACAACTCCCACTTCATACCATGAATAGCTTCCTACAGATGTTGAAACATCAACGTCCCAGGTTTCCATGACGAAATATCCAGTATTAGGATCAAAATAGTAGGTATCATCGATATACAGTTGAATTGTTCCATCTGGGTCATATTCAGGGTCATCAACAGTTTGGACTATGTTTAACGACTGAACCTCAATAACATCAACGGCTGTTACAGCATCAATAAAAACAGTGGTCAAACCATTCACTGTGTAATCATATCCGAGAATGTGAACTGTATCTCCTACATTAAGAGAAGGATCAATTCTGAACCAGAATGTATCAAAGTTGTAATAACTAGAATAGTCTGCAGGTGCATCAAATGTATCATCCAAGTACGATCTGTTCTCTGGAGATATTGCAAACGTATGAAATGTTGATTCAGAATAGTATCCTCCTTCTGAATCAGAATAGGAATACTCTCTGCTCATCTCAAAGTCGACTCTCATTTCTGAAACTGCTGTTACATTGTAAACACGAGTGTCATACTCCTCTTCTGAGTAATCCTCATAATCTCCAGAACGACCTGTCAATGAATTACTAAATTTAACTGTAAAGTTATCTCCAACTTGGAAAACCATCTCAGCTCTTACTTCGGAAGGAAGCAGAAACATAGAGCAACCTAATAATACGAGAACCATTACGATACGTTTTCTCAGAACAATTCCCCTCTCGGAAGTCTTGTAATCCTAATCTCTGTATGCTGCACATTGGATATCAAGAAATCAACCAACTCGTCAAGATGTTCTGTAGAACCACAAGTGAAAACATCCACAACAGCCTTTTCGTATTCAGGCCAAGTATGAACACTAATATGACTCTCAGAAAGTAGAGCAAATGCAGTAGCACCGCCTTTTATGTGAGAATCGCCTATGCCATGATATTTGTGAACTTGATTGAATTGATAAGACGAAATCTCTAGCTTCGTCATCCTTCCAACTTTGATGACTTGGTCAAGCAATTTCTCCCAATATGAAGCACTATGATACTTCCCATCTACCACGCCTGAGAAGTCCATTAAGATAGATATACCAACAACCATTTGTATGCGGAGATAGGATTGAAAGCATATGAATTTGACGAGATGTTTTCACCTACTAATGTGAGAGGGTTGCCCCACATCCAGGACAAAACTTTGAGCCAACTCCCGCCATCGCTCCACATTTTGGACACTGCCCACTATATTTAGACCATAGACCCTCTAGTTGCTCTTTAGCACCCTCTTCAAGAAGCTGTGTTAATTGCATTTTCGTGAGACCAGAACGAATAGATGTAAGTCCATCTGAATTAGTGAGCATATTACCATGAAGGCAACAATTATCAAACCTCTCTTTGAAGCCGCGATTCTCCTCTATTAGACTTCCAATAGTTTTGGAGATATATAGGTCAAAGTCATTATCTAGTGGTCTGTGCCTATCGCTCGTTACAATCCGTTCCACAGGCATGAAACATGGTGTGAAGATGATGTATGAATCATTATCATAAATAGCAACGAAGGTATCAATATCCAATCTTGTTAAAGGCGCTAGAGAACGTATACTATCATTCTCAAGATTTAGCGATGTAATAGACAATAGTTTCTGCTGTAACTCAGTCAATCGCTCTTGAACTATGCGGCGCAATCTTGTAACATGATTACCTACATTTTCTTGTAATTCATCTAACTCTTTGATTTTAATGTCACGTTCATGCATCAAATCTTCTTTCTGTTTCTCATATTCTGCAGATTGGTCAGACACAGCCCCTTTAATTTCGGCACTCTTCTCTTCTAGCCCAGTCATTGATTCATTATAGGTTGATCTAACCCTTTCAGAGGTGGATTTTATACGCTCTAAGACTTCCTTGTAATTTGGTGCGGTTTCTGAAATATAATCAACGAGTTCATTGAACTTGGCAATTGCCCCCTCAACATCTTCTCCTTTAGAATGAATTGCAGTTCTGGTTATTCTAATCTGTTCGATCAAGTCTGAGAAGAATTCTTCAATATCAGTAATAGCTCTGGAGAATTCAGCTGTTACGCCGCGCATATGAATTTTATATTTCTCTTTCATATCGAATATCTGGTCACTTGTTTTTGATCCAAGAGCCTGAACTTGTTGTTGAATACGTTCATCTAATGCAGAAATTCTTCGATCCCACTGTTGCTTCTCTAGAGATATCCTATTTTCCAGCACATTTAGATGTCCCTGAAGTTTCTCAGTGATCAACTCTCTCAATGACTCAATATTCTGAATCTTAAGAGCTTGAGAATCCCTAAGGTCTTGAAACTCTGAACTTATCTGGAGTACATCTTGAGAATCGATTGTTTCATCCAAGCGATTAGGAGTGATGTTTAAGTCTCTTTCAACAATATATGACGAAACTGGTCCAAGTATATCGGGATATTCAACATGTTTTAGGATTCTAGTTTCAGACTTCCTTTCATTCATCAAAGATGTGATTCTTTCAACAGCATCAGGTATTGCCTCAGCGGTCGATATCTCAGAACCTAAGATTCTTCGAATTTCAGATAAACGAGTATTTTCATACGTTTCAATTGATTGTGTTCGATTACCAAATGCAGAAAGAAGGATGGAGGTGGTATTTGAGGTTTGGACAATCCAAAATGGCAATGTGAGTTTGCTTAAAGCTCGAAGGTTGGCTGTTTTTGATTTGTGGCCTTCAGCAATCGCAAGTGCCATCGTAAGAGATACATCCTCTCCCATCGGAGAAGGACTAGTCGACTTTTTATCATAAATGAACTTGAGCGCAAGAACTCTTACCATTTGAAAATCCTCTTAGTGAGGTTTTAAACTCCGTTGGTAATTATGTTTTTCCAGTAGGTCGTGGTGTTTCATAACCATTCAATACAAAATTGTGTGGGCTAGAATTAATAAATAACGGCGTCTAACCTGTGAGAGCGTTGCAAGGGAGATTGTAGGCAAGAGAACTCTTTGACTCCTGAACTCTTGAAAGGCATAAACAGACCCCAAATGATTTCGTTGCAACTAAGGAGAGAGATTCATTATGCCAAGAAAGAATGGAGTACAGACAATTGTTCTTCTACTTTTGATTATTTTGACCTTTGGAAGCTTGATACATGATTCTGAAGTTACACCTAATGAAAACGAATATGAGGTCCATGAGTTTGTTATGAGTACTGTGCCCCACGCTCCTATCATCATCGATGGAGATGAGAACTTTACCTCAACAGCAACCAATGAAGGATGGTCTGGGAACGGTTCAGTAGGAGATCCATTCATCATAACTAATTATGAGATCGATCTTGACGGAGGATCTGGTAGTTGCATCAACATTACTAACACACGTTCGAACTTTACAATCAGCAACTGTAATCTTACTGGTGCCAGTACATCTATAGGAGCGGGAATTTACCTTAACAATGTCAGTTATGGAAGCGTAAGAAATACTAGATCAAATTTGAACTACTACGGAATCTCTCTTCAAGATTCAAGTCATATTCTGATATTCAATAACACCATTACTGGAAATAGTGCTAGAGGCATCAATTTGAACAATGCAGATTCTAATACAATAACTGATAATATTTGTACAGGAGGTAGTTATGGCATTTACCTCCTTAACTCTGATTCCAACATCATTAGTAGAAACCTTAGCAATAGCAACGGGGTAGGCATGCATCTATCAAACTCAGTTTCTAACAACATTGATTATAACACTTGTAATCAGAACTCAAACATAGGTATCAGAGTGGAAAACCATTCCGACGAAAACAATTTGACTAATAATATTTGCAACGATAATGGTCTCCGTGGTATCTTGCTAGATATGGTCTCATATGTGAATATCATCAATAACACATGTAATGATAATTATTATGGACTCGACATTGATGGATACTTCATCCAGATAATCAACAATACTATGATGAATAATTTCTTCAGTGGAATTTATGGAGCATGCGGTGATAGCCTGATTCAGCTCAATCGAATTGATGGAGGAAGTGTATGGACATATATGGGAATTGGGTTGATGTACAGTAGCTATACGACAATAACACGGAATGAAATTACTACATGCGGTTATGGTATCAGTATTTCTTATACAACAAATTTAATCATTTCTCAAAATCAAATCGTAGATGAGATTGAAATTGGAATTGAGATGTATAATGACGCGGACTACAATACAATCGTTCTAAATGATATCTCAGTTTATCACGATACATCTTCGATGGAGTTCAGTGGTATTTCGCTAGATAGTTCTACAACGGATAATAATGTGACGATGAATTCCATAAGAAATTATCCCGAAGCTTATCCGGATTATTACACTATAACCGATAATAGTAATTATGGGAATATAATCGATAAAAATTGGTATGAAGACTATGACGGTGAGGATTTGGCAGGTGATGGTTATGGAGATAGTCCTTATCCCATCCAAGGAACAGCTAGTAATTCAGATTCTCATCCGCTAATGTATCTACCCCATGCACCAATATGGACAGAATCTCCTTCTGACCAAGTTCTGGACTACTGGAGTCAACCATTCTACTATGATCTGAATGCCACTGCTCCCACATCTATAACTTGGGCGATAAACGATACATCACAGTTTACAATTGACAGTAGTGGTATTATACAATCAATAACGAATATACCAGTTGGCTTGTATGGCATTAGAGTCAAAGTCACAAACTTCTATGGTATCTCTATAAATGCCTCATTTCAATTGGTCATACAGGAAATCACTCCACCTGAGTGGATTGTTGGTCCAATGAATATAACGGTAAATTATGGTGAAATTCTTGATTACGGATTAATTGCTACAGATGA
The DNA here is from genome assembly GCA_016841005.1 of Candidatus Thorarchaeota archaeon. Next base: position 40,415 of record JAEORG010000217.1, read on the forward strand.
ATCAGGCATCGAGGAATGGGCAATCAATGAAACAATAGACTTTCAACTTGTAGCAACACAGATGAATGTAACAGGATATCAAAATGGTTGGAAATTGCTTCAAATAATAAATGTAAGCACTCTGGTTGATGATGAATATCCGCTTAATCTTACAGTTATTGACCGCTATGGAAATGCATTAACTGCAATCTTCACTATTACAATTTCATCTCAGGAGCAGGATATCACCCCACCCCTATGGACGCTAACTCCGACTAATCAGATTCTTGAGTACAATGAATCGCTTGAATATTATATCAGCGCATGTGATCCATCCGGAATCTGGAATTGGATTATCAATGATACATCTCATTTCAGTATAACACCAACCTATTACCTTGCGGGTAGCACTGCATCAATCATCAATAAGACGACATTAGGACCCGGATTCTATCCATTGAACCTGACTGTTCTTGATAATTATGGTAACAAACTCTCTAGCATCTTTACTATCACAATAAATCCCCCCTTACAAGACATAATACCCCCTGAATGGATTGTAAGTCCCACAGATCAAATCCTTCTCTACGGGCAGCCATTGGAGGAACAACTCGCAGCTTGGGATGAGAGTGGTATTGATTATTGGGTTCTAAACGACACTATACATTTCTTAATTGATGAGAACAATGTCTTAAGGAATAATACATTCCTACAACCAGGAGTTTACATTCTCAATGTTTCTGTCTACGACACATCTGGAAACACTATCTCAAAGGTAATCACGATTACAGTATCTCCGCAGGAGCTTGATATGACAAATCCGATTTGGATAGTCGCGCCTGCAGATGAAGTATTAGAATATGGAGAATCCTTTATTCAACAGCTTGGGGCATGGGACGAATCCGGAATTCACCATTGGTGGATTAATGACACGGAATATTTTACCATGGAGGATGGAGGAATCCTAAGGAATGCAACCGTACTAGCTCCCGGTTCTTACTGTATTCTGGTTAAAGCATTCGATCCCTCTGATAACTTCTGTTCTGCAACTGCTATAGTAACAATCCACGAACCTGAGGTAGTACCTACAATCACTATAACAACAACAGTCACTATCATTGAAACTACAACTATCACGATTATTCAAACACCTACAGATTTGCCAAGTCCTAACGAAGGGATGAATCCCGTTATGGCACTCTTCTTAGGTACTGGATTAGGAGGCACAATAGGCATCATAATAATTATCGTTCTGCTCAAGAAAAAATCGTAGGTATAGATCTAGAACATAGGTTAGTCTGCTACTCTTTGATATCCACAACACTTTGGGGATTATGACGCAGTTGGTAAGAATGTGTTTCCAGTACGTTTCATGTTGTGGTAGAAAAATGAATAATAACTAATTTGCTCAAATTAATAAGTAAGTGGGGACAATATTAACAGCGTGTTGCGAGGGAGAAAAATTTTTACAAGTAAAACATAGGTTTCTGAATTTTATTTTTGCATGGGTATACTACGAGGCATTCATCGCAGCGTAGGAGAGAGCTATTAATGCAAAGATTGAATAAAACACATTTAGCTATTACAATGTGTTTTCTCATTTTGTTTGTTTTAGTTATACCACTTAGAATAGAAACGGACGATAGAAACAATATCGAAACAGAGCAGATAAAAAAACAACCGGATTTTGAATACTCAGGTAGTACTCCTCATGCTACAATAGATATTCTGAGTGATGATGATTTCGTTACTCAAGCATGGCCGGGAGCAGGTATAGAAGGAAACCCCTATCTCATTGAGAATTTAAATATCACTGGAGGCTCAGACGATCCATGTATATCAATTAGCGATACTCGCGCATTCTTCAAAATCAAGAATTGTACATTGATAGGTCCAAACAACGATCCGTGTATTCAACTAGACAATGCAACAAACGGTGAAATTGTTGATTGTGAATTCATTGACTCTTGGATGGCTATAGGTGCATTTACCTCAGCCGATATCAATGTCACCAATAATTGGTTTAACAACACCTTCAATGGAATCGCCCTAAGGGGACCTAGAATGATCATTAAGAACAATCTAATGGAAGGAACAGGGCAATCTAGAATTGATCTAAATGACGCTACCAATTCGACTATCTTCAACAACACCCTCCTTGAGATGGCGAATGGTTATGGTATTGATGTTGATGACTCAGACAATGTAATGGTAACAAATAACACATGTGATGGCATCCCAATCGCTTTTTGGTGTCATGGTACATCTAAAAACTGTGTTTTTGCTAACAATTCAGCATATGATTGTCGTCTCTATGGATTTAGAGAAGAAGCTGATTGGACCTATATCTTGCACAATAATATCACACTAACAAGTAAAGAGGGAATATTTCTTGGTGGAGATAGGTGTACTATTGCGGGCAACTTTATCTCCCAGACCAGTGATGGTATCTACACCTATGGACTCCATGAAACAATTGAGAACAATACCTTCTACATGAACAAGAGGGGTCTGGTAGTTAATGTCACAGTTACTGATGTATCAATAATTGGGAATATTTTCGACAGCAATACAGTGAATGCGGTAAACAATAATACACCTGCTTTCTTTGGATCCAATTATTGGTCAGACTATTTGGGAACAGACGCTAATTCAGATGGTTTGGGTGATACTCCATACCAAATACCAGGAAATGTAGGAGCTCAGGATGCGCACCCACTTATGACTCCATCAACACCAAGATATGCGACTTCATGGATAGATGTTCCATCATTTCAACATGCAGAGAAGGGTGAAAGTTTCCATTACCAAATGAACTGTACCGCGCCTGCACCAATAGAGTGGTGGCTTACAGGCTCGTATTCTGATTCCTTCTCAATAAATACAAATGGTTTGATAACAAATGCTTCTGTTTGGGAAAACTATCCATACCATTGGAGCCTGACTGTTTGGGGTCGAAACATTTACAGCTACCTCATATCAGCAACTTTTGTTGTGAATCAGAGTGATACCATTGCCCCCATGTGGGATCCGTTGCCAGTAGATCAAATACACGAATATAACACGTGGGTGAATTCGTTTAAGTATAATCTAAACGCAACTGATGCTGTACAAATTAGCACCTATTGGGTCAATGATACAACTAATTTTGAAATAGACAGTACAGGGAAATTGGAAAGCATTGCTATACTTGAACTTGGGCATGTATATTGGCTTGAAGTGAGCGTCAACGATACTTCTAACAATATCCGTTCTGCAAGCTTCAGTATTACTGTAGTGGACACAATTCCCCCTGAGATTCAAGGCCCACAAGACCAAATGTTCGACGAGGGTGTGGGTGGACTACTAGGATTGCAATGGAATGTCTTCGATATTTCACTAAATAGTTACACACTATTACTGAATGGTTCAGAAATAGATTCAGGGACATTCGAAATGGAGAGCGACACTGTTGATTATGAAATAGATCTAAGTCTTTATACTGTTGGTGTCTACAATTACACGTTGATAGTAGAAGATAGGGCAGGTCATATTGCAAGTGATACAGTATTGATTACAATCAATCCATTTCCAACTGGTCCTACTGATACAACCAATATAACTCAACCACCGATGCCTGTTGAACTCATTGTGATTGTAGTAATCATAGGTTTAGTTGCAGTCATGGCAATTGTATTTGTTATGAAAAGGAAATCTTAGACTCCATGAGGGGTCCTTGGATTTATCCATCGACCTCTCTCTTTTCTTATACCTTCATTCCTTGATATCAGAATGACCATGTTCTTGTAGAAACTCACCAAATTTACAGTCTATACCTTTGATATGTGTGATTAACCAATTGCCAAGAAAGGTGTTTATGGACTCGCCAAGTGCTCTTGTAGCGCCTTCTTCCTCGAAATCCTTTCTCATTGTTTCAATCATATCAAAAAATTCTACATGCTGCTCCATATGGAGTTTCTTTCCAAGGTAATCGAATTCCCTCATATACTTCTCCTCTGTTGAAAAATGGACATCGGTATATTCATACAGAAATGTAAGCGTACTCAATATTTTGTCAATTCCTTGATGGTTCTCTACAGCTTCATTGATAGCATTTAGTTTG
>JAEORG010000218.1 GCA_016841005.1 Candidatus Thorarchaeota archaeon
CACATCATCGAGCAATATGGGTTCAGCACATAATGCTTCCTGAACTCCTGCTCTTGGAAACCATGGACCCAAGTTATTATTTCTCAGATCTTTAGTAAGATGGAAGATGAATACGTGAGAGTTTTCGCCTCTCTCCTTTAGATCCTTATACACTGAGAATCTTGAATGAGCAGCGAAAAGAGCAGTCTTTGCATCTGTAGAGTTGTACCTTGAACTCTCGAAGCTATATCCTTTAGTGATCTCATCCGGTTTCATCTCCACATGAATGTAATCTACTCGTGGTTCACCTGGACGAGCAACAACGACGAAGGAGTCTCCGTATAACTCTGCTCTATGCAGCCTAAGACCAGATGACATCGGCTTTTCCGACAGGTCTAGAATAGCATCATCAATAAACGCATCAATTGCGACTCGAAAAGCGTTCTTTATCGGTACTAATCTTCGATTGCCTAACTTACCAAGAAGACCAATTGCCATGAACCGTGAAATTTGTTCAAGTGTATAATCATAATCGAAGAGCTGAATTATTGACTCCGAGGCTGGAATGTCCTGTTGAGTGATTTTACGAGCCACTTGACTAATTTCTGGATCTGATAGAATCTCAAATGACTTGACTAACACATTAGGACTGGCTGGAAGTTGTCCTCCTAGTGGGTATAAACGGCGGGGAGGTAGGGTGGAGGCCTCCACGCCTAGAGCTATAGGACTAACGGAGAGAGCGATTGTTTGAAGTGTTTCAATCGCCTGTTTCGGAATTAGAGATCTAGCATCCGTAGGAATCAGAAATCTATAGAGGCTTCTACGCATGGAGAAAATCGCCTCCCGATCTAATCCCTTCCAAGCAGTGGGGTGGTCGTATATGGAGAGAAACTCAGTTGGCCGAGTCGAGGCAAGGAATCCTGACATAAGTACGGGATATTTTGCTGTCTCCACAGTGATGCCTGGAGGGCTAAATACAGTGATATCTCCTGAATGCTCCGTATCTCCTAATTGGAGCTGCGTAGTCACCGTCTGGCCAGTTGACATGTTTACCACCCTTTGATAGTCCCATTTAGTCATAATCTGGAATGGCTATGGTCATTCTCCTATTTCAGAATACTATACTTCGAACACTGAAAACCTAGAGAGAGATACCCGAAAGTATCCAGTTTGGCTGAGGTGTTCTAGAGTGTGGACAAATTCTCGATACATTGTTCAACGAATAGACTCATATCGCCTGCAGTGAGATGTGCGGTTGACCCTACATGGCTGCTGGGAAAAATAAGGCTAAATCATCTGCAAAGAATGTCAACGATACGCAGGACGAGGTTACAGAGGATAGATTAATGCTCAGTCGAATTCTTAAATTTCTTAAAATCCGTAAAGAACCACTTCTACTTCTTTGCACCGCGTTCATTATTACTTCCATCACGTGCATCCATTATACTTTGACACTTCTAAGTTGGACAGATATCGGATTTACCCTAGATGACTCATGGATTCATCTTGAATATGCTAGATCAATCTTTGAGCACCGCGCTTGGGAGTATTCGCCTGGCTACCCATCAACAGGTTCCACTAGCCCTCTCTGGTCTATTCTACTTTCGTTTCTCTTTTTCTTTACTACTGACTATCATGGATTAGTTTGGGGAGTATTCGTGGTATCATGGATCTTCTATTCATTATGTACGTATATTGTTGGTCTCTTCGTGACTAAATTGGCAAAAAGCAAAATGATTGGAATAGTTGCGATGTCCTTTTTTGTCATTATCCCACGAAATACTTGGCTTATGCTTTCAGGGATGGAATATCCGCTGTTTCTTTTTCTCCTATTACTCCCTCTCTACATACTTGATAGACCTGAATATCAATTCGATCTTGCACTAGGAGTTGTTGCTGGACTAACTTTCCTCGCAAGACCAGAAGGTGCAGTATTAGCAGTCGTTGCCTTTTCAATTAGGATAGCACAACATGTTGCCAATCGAGATTTTTCAAAAAAGCGATTAGCTTCAGTCATACTCATGCCAATACTTGCTGGTCTTATCGTATTGCCTTGGTTCTTGTATTGTATCCAAACCACAGGATATCCCTTACCTGATACATTCTACGCGAAAGTAGGGATTATTACTCAGGAACATGTAGACGCATGGAATATTTTCTGGGCTGCGTTCTTAGGTGAAATGCCATTCCTTCTCACTGGAGTGCTCCTAGGAATTTTGACATTATTGAAAAAGCGACCATATGCCTGGTTTATGGGGATAGCGTATTTCCTCCTTTATAGGTTCACAATGCCATATCAGGCACTGATTAACAACTCGCGTTATGTAGTTCCTATCTTTGCATTTCTTGGGATAACTTGCATTGTTGCATTTGGTATCTTCAGCGATGAAATTCGTCCAAGTACTCCGAGATTAGAGAATGAGATAGCCAGGACAGCTGTGGTGTTAGTATTGGTTTCCTTAGTTTTCTTCATTTCTATCCCCCCTTATTTCAATCAAGCTGAGCTCTTCGGAAATGCAACTAAGAATATCAATGAAATGCAGGTTGATATCGGTCATTGGATTGCGCGGGAAACCCCCGATGATGCCATTTTGGCGGTGTGTGATGTCGGTGCAGTTCGTTTCATATCTAATCGAACAATTATCGATTTATGCGGTTTAGTAACTCCAGATATTGCACATGGAAACTTTACTTCGTTTCAGTTGGCTGATTATTTAGAATCAAGAGAAACAGATTATCTGATAATATTTGGAAAATGGGTGAACTTCTATAATTACATCCTATACCAACATCTGACTGAGCTGTACCGAGTTACACTTCTTGATAATAGAGTCTGCGGCGATGATGTCATGGTTGTATTTCAGATAACTTGGTAATTTACATGCGCTACTCCTGAAGATTTCTTAAAACTGATTGAACTAGCGAGTCGTATAAACTGTCTGAGTCTGATACATCATTAAAACCACCGGTGTATGTTTCCTTACTTCCACCACCTTTTCCTCCAAGCTCCTCGACGGTTGCAGCAATGAGATCACCTGAGCTTTTTTCTAAACCATTGATTTGAAGAATGAAGTTGCTTTTCTGACCTGGTGAAAAGAGAAGGATTGCGCTTCGTGATGGATGATGTAATGACTGTAAAATATATCTTAGTTCCCTAGAAGAGTATCCTGGGAGATTAGTGTGTCTAAATGAGATTCCACCCACATTCGATATCGTTGGTCCATTTTCAATCAATTTAACGATTACAGGGGTTAATTCTTCCTTTGCATCACTATTCCTTTTTGCCTTGTCCAGTACTGCTCCTATTTGTTGAATTTCAAATGGATATTCCTGTTTTCTTGTTAGCACTTCATTAAACACAAATGACATGTGCTTCAGTGCCTGAGAATGTGTTGAGAATTCCACACTTGTTCCAGATTCGTCAATTTTGTAATCGAGTATCTTGAATGTTCCAATATCCCCAGTACTCATCACATGTAACCCTGAACACGCAGATTCATCTATTCCTTCGATACTAACGATTCGGAGTATGTCATGTTGTGACTCCACTCCTTCCCTTGCCCTAACATTTGCTGGAAGTTTCTTTGCATTTACAAATCGCGTTTCTACGGGCTTGTTCTCTAGGATATATTCCTGAACCTTCCTTTCAGCAGTGATGAGTAACTCAACTGTTATCTCATCTCCTGACAACTCAACAGTCCCCTTTTCCCCATCAATCCAAATGTATCCTAATTCGATGTCGTCATTTAATCTCTTGAGTTCACTGACAAAGAGGTGTTCAGAGGTATGATTTCTCATCGAATTCCTTCGCCATTCCTGATCAATAATTAGATTGTATGTTTCTCCGACATCAACTGATGTTTCAGATACTAGCCAAACCTTTCCATCCGATGTGATTGTGTTGAAGATTTTTGTTTCTAGCCCATTTTTTTGTAGGATGCCATGATCTCCTGCTTGGCCTCCTCCCTCTGGTCTGATAACCTCTTTATCTATTGAGATATGAAAATTGTCTTCAAAACAAATACAGTCTATGATTTTTACAGTAAATTCATATTCCAATGGATTTGTCCAGTACACTTTTGCAGAAGACATGGTTCATTCAATTGGCCGAAACCAATAAAGCATCTTTGCATCGCTCTATTCTTGCTTATGTACAAGCTGGAGAATGTTGTAGATGTTTGATTTCCTCAAAAAAGATCCTGCTGAAAAAGCCAAGAAACATGTTGAAAAGGCACTCAATGAGATAGAAGCGAATTATTTTGATTATGCAAGTGTTGAGTACGAGAAAGCAGCAACTTTATTCATTGAAGCAGGTTCGCCTGATTTTGCAATCAAATACTATCGAGAAGCTGCATACTGTGCAATTGAGGAGGAGGATTTTGTCCGCGGAGCTCAGATGAAAATTCTAGCTGCGGAAACATTGCTTGGAGAAGGTCGTTTTGATGAAGCTGGAGCCTTCTATCAAGAATCATCAGATCATTTGTTTAGAGACAAAAAGCTTCGAGAATCCATTAGGACTCTGGCAATTTCTATTATGTGTCATCTATCAGCACGCAGCTTCGATACAGCAGTCAATCTATTACGCAAGATTGAGAAACGATTACCAGAGAAGAGCCCTCCAAAGATACCAGCTCTTGATGTGGCAAAAGAGTATGTTGGAATATTAGTTGAGGGCTATGAAACTAGTAAAGCCAACCTTGAATCTTGTATATCCAAATTTAAGCCAAAAGTAAGTGAGCAAGAAGTCTTTGATTTTCTCACAAACAGTGTTCGATTAGCATTAGAAACACGTGTTGAAATAGATTGGGCTGGTCAGACTTTATCTCATGTACCTGCAAAGACTCCATTGGAATTTGAGCTTCGCTATACGTGTCCGATACCAGTAAGGGTCATTGATTACAGACTAGACCTATCCAACAGTCTTACATTCAAGAAAGAACCAGAGATAGGTCAAGGATATAATTCAGAGGAATCTTGGTTACTTATTGTAAATCCAGTGTTGAGTGGAAACGGAGTTATTGGACCTTTCAAGCTGACACTTGAAGGCGAACGACTCTTGGTTCATAAACACAGTAATAGTATTGAATTCCTGATAGAAAAAGCTCCATCTGATTTAACGATGAGTGTCACTCCTGAGCGTATCTCATGTGACTTAGGTGATGAAGTTGTTCTCGATGTTCAGTTGACAAATAATGGTGAAGGCCCAGCTGACAATATCCAGTTAGATATTGAATTATCCGAGGGTGTTGAACTATCTCTGGGGAGTGCAGATAGGATAATACAATATCTTGGACCAAGTGAGAGTATGCGGATTCAAATCTATGTTCGAGGTGTAGGAATGGGTGACGAACTTGTTACTATTAAAATGGTTGATGGTAGGACTCAACAGACCATCATAAAGTCGACGATGGTACGAGTTGGATAGTTTAGCTACACAAGTCAACGTTTCTTGGATAACTCTTCTCTGATGTCCAGGCATGCACCCATGACCTGTTGGATGGTTTCCTCTTCTTTGAAACCTTTTAATAGATCATCCGCCTTATCCAATTTATCATTTGCAAGGGCTTCACTGAATGATAGTAAAGTTTTGAGCCAATCCCATGAAGTCTTTCCAATGACTCGTTTAGCTTTCTCAATCAGTTCATTTGCTTTAGACATCTCATCGATCGTGGCATACCCCATTGCAGCCAAAGATAGATCAATGACTGCTCGTTCAGCTTTTCCTTCATCAAGAGCTTTTACAGATGCTTTTTCATATAAGCTTCCCATGTTCTTGGCTGCCGTCAGAAAATACTCAGTGTTTCCTAGCTTGTGACAGGAGAACGCCGCCCATAGATTTGCCTGTGCAGCTGTTTCTGTCATTCTCTCGAGTAGAGCTTCTTTTGCAGCATTTTCATAGAGTGTAAGTGCTGTACCGAAATCACTCACTTGCCGATATTGTGTGGCAGCTTCGAAATATGCATTCGCTGCAGCTTTGTGATTATCTGATTCTACACTTGCTTCTGCGTAAATGTGGTAGTATTCAGCAGCTTTTCTGGTCATCTCTATTACACTGTCGAGATAACACGCTGCGGCCTGCTTGTATCTATTTGCAGCTTCATAATATTTCTCAGCTTCAGCGTACTCGCCAGCAAGACGCTCCCATTGGGTGCATTCGTCCTCCATAGATATCTCGACTCCAGAGATGGACTACGCACTAGTACGTAGTTCTAATCAACTTTCATTTTACAATAGCCTAGTACAAATATGTTGCTCTGATAAATGTCAAATCATTTTTCGAACTTTTCATATCATTTGTGACAGTGAATTGCATACCAACTAGGGAGAAGTTTGAATTCACTATTCAGTCAAATAGTGCAGTTGGTGTATCGATAGATGTAATGTTTCCTTTCAGGGCGTCTACCTCGATTGAATCTCACTTAGCAACTAGGATTTATATTCAAATTTATTCACTCAAATATCAATGGAGCCTTGGATTATCCTTCTGATTTTCGAAATTTGTGTTCTTGTATTTGGTATATGGATTGTTTGGTCCGCTATAGTGGGTGCCCCCTGGTTACCTACCCCTGCGAAACGAGTTCGGGCTATGCTCGACATTGCTAAAGTAAGTCCTCATGATATTGTATATGATTTAGGTTCTGGTGATGGAAGGATCATAGTGATGGCTGCAAAAGACTACGGGGCGAATTCGGTTGGAATCGAGATTGATCCATTGCGTCTCTATTGGTCAAAATTGAATATCTGGCGACATAGTCTACAATCCAAAGTCAAGGTGATAAGAGGGAATTTCTTCAAATTGGACTTATCCGAAGCGACAGTTGTTACATTGTATCAAGGTCATGAGATTAACAAGAAAATCAGGGATAAACTTGCAGAGAACCTTAAACCTGGAACTAGAGTCGTATCTTATCGATTCATACTTTCAGGATGGACTCCGACAGAAACGAATCAGGAATCTTCTACATTCCTCTACATCGCTTAGCATCCTATTTTTTTAGTTCATCAAGCAGTTGCTTTGCTCGCTCCACCTTGACATTCTTCTCTCTAACAAGAATTTCAGCAACTCTTTCGATAAGTTCTCCTTTAGCTCCTGCAGTTGCAGCCACGTTACGTGCATGGAGTGCCATATGTCCTTGTTGAATACCCTCTGATGCAAGTGCTCTCAATGCAGCAAGGTTCTGAGCCAATCCCACTGATGCAATAACATGACCAAGCTCTACAGCTGTTTCAAC
>JAEORG010000219.1 GCA_016841005.1 Candidatus Thorarchaeota archaeon
AGAGGAATGAAAATTCTTAGAATACACTGGGGGCACATGGACTTGGACAATCCAGACCAGAGAAGAATTCAGGAAATTGTAACCAAAATCAGAAAGGCATTAGAATGATTGACATACTTGCGACCGAGTAGGAGTTCTTTGATAGTGTGTATATGATCACAGGACGACCAAAAGGGATTTTCACTATACTGCGAATTGAATTGAGAAGTCCAATCTTTCGAGAGAGCCATCCGTAAACACCTTCCCGTGCCACAAAGGCTTTTATTAGACTGAACTTTCTTTTCAATCAACATCCCACTACAGGGACCTCTGCAGTGACACAATGAGGTGTTTACAATTCGAAAAGACGACAAGGGACGAATTCATCTCAAACTGGTATTCTATGGCCCGTCCCTCGGTGGTAAGACCACTGCACTCCGTTGGCTCTACGGAAAAGTAGAAGGGCTACAGAAAGGTGAGTTCACTGCAATTGAGGATGAAACGAACCGTACACTGTTCTTTGATTATGTTCCAATGTCAGCTGGCGGCAGAGTTCTTTTCGACGTATTTACAGTGGCTGGCCAGAAGAGACATAGACATCAGAGGAAGGTAGTGTTGCAGGGTACTGATGGAATTCTCTTTGTTGCTGACTCATCACCAGACCAGCGTGATGAGAATACAGAGAGCTTTGAGGAGCTTAAGTTATTCCTCGGCGATGCTCTTGGGCGTGAAATTCCAATAGTGGTCATGTTGAACAAGCGAGATCTTCCAAACAGAATGTCGCGTGATGAAATGTTAGATCTCCTCGGATTAGGTGGGAATGTACCCATCTATGAGACCATTGCAGTGCAGGGCGTAGGAGTTAAGAGGGCTTTCCAAGCAATAGCAAGGGAAGTCATTTTGAAAAGAATGTACAAATAACAGGTGAGACTTAATGGGTGAATCCCGCGAAAATACACTCGAAGGTGTTCTGAACGAACTGCAGGGAAGCATTCCCGAAATTGAAGCCTGTGCTATCGTCAGCGTAGAAGGGCTACCAATCGTATCAGCTCTTCCGACAGACGTAGATGAGGCAAAGGTCGCAGCAATGACTGCTGCTATGTTGACGCTTGGCGAGAAAGCAGCCATAGAACTTGGTAAGGGTGCCCTTGAACAGGTCAACATCAAGGGTGTGGATGGTTGGCTATTAGTCGTACAAGCTGGGATGAACGCGTGTCTCACTGTTTCAACAACAGCCAATGCAAAACTAGGTCTTATTTTCCTTGACATGAAACGTGCAGCTGAAAAAGTCGCAGCTATGATTTAGTACATCCGCGAGTACAACATCAACTCTATTAGGCTTAATTTTCCAATTGTAACTAAATCAGAGTGTGTCAGGAATGAACCTATCCGGTCCGATGTACAGGCTGTACGAGTATTATCTTTTCAGGCAGCTAGACAAGGATATGGCACCACGACATGTTGGAATCATTCTGGATGGAAATCGTCGATATGCACGAAAGCATGGTCTTGAGGTTCCATGGTTTGGGCATCAGAGGGGGGCTGCCAAGGTGATGGAAGTCCTTCGTATCTTATGGGAGGCAAATGTGAAAGTCTGCACTCTCTACGCTTTTTCTATTGAGAACTTTCAGAGAAATGAAGATGAAGTTAAAGAGATAATGGCATTAGCAGAGGAAAAATTTGCGGAAGTAGTTGGAAATCCAGATGTTCATCGTCATCGTGTTCGGATACAAGCTATTGGAAGAGTGGACCTTCTACCTGAGAGGGTTCAGAAAGCAATTCGACAAGCTGAGGAAGAAACCAAAGAATACAATGACCACATTCTCAATGTTGCAATTGGATACTCCGGGCGAGCTGAGCTTGTCGATGCTGTGAAAGCAATTGGAGAGAAGATTGAGTCTGGAGAGATGATGCCTTCTCAAATCAATGAGGACATCATAGAGAGTCACCTCTATACAAATGGAATTCCCGATCCTGATCTCATAATTCGAACATCCGGCGAAGAACGACTCTCGGGATTCCTCTTGTGGCAGTCTGCATACTCAGAACTCTACTTTGCACAGATATACTGGCCTGCAGTTCGAAGGATTGATATATGGCGCGCTTTGCGGTCCTATGGGGACCGGTCTCGAAGATATGGCAAGTAGCGTCTTGTCAGGTTTTATATGGCAAAATTAGTGATTTGAAACAACAGGAGATTACAGGGCTTTGGCAAGGACTCCCGTTGATGTCTATCAAGGTCTGTTAAAGACCCACTTAGAGGATACTATATCTAAACAAATTGAAACGGTGACAGTAAGATTCACAGATATTCAGTTTCTAGGGTCCATGATCTCTGTTCATCTAACACGATTTCTCAATCTCTTCACAAAGTTTGTTGCATATCTTGAAAGACGAGATGTCGCATCACTATCAGATGTGACTATAGCCATCGATGTCCTTGACTATTTCACATCAACATCAAAGTGGTGGACAATGACACGAAAGGAACCCGGCTTAGTGTTGAGACCCCCTTCCCGTGAACCGAGAAGTTTCATCAAGTCCATTGGGGACATTCAATTTGGTCCTAACACCGTTCAAAGGGTTTCAGGAGCATCAGAGAGGTTGATTCGTTTTCTAGAAGAGCATGAGGTTGCAGATGCAGCCCAACGAAGTGATCTCAGCGAATCCTTTGTTTCTTCATGGGCAATCCTTAGTGCTTTCGCATGCAAGGGACAAGGTCGAAATGTAACCACAGAATCTGATTTTGAAACAGCATACGATGTGCTTCGAATACTATTATTCTATATCCCTAGTGAAGACTATAATGCCCTCTCGGTAATACGTAAACTAGGACTACACCCCACGCTACCTAAGGCTGCAAGTGTTGGATTCTCCCCCGGTTTTGAGAGGAAACTAAACTCATCTGTTGCTGCAAGCCTTGAAAAGGTTCATGGAAACCACCTAGCAGAAATTGCTACTGCTACGTCTGGAGCCTCACGTACAATTTTAACAAACTCCTTACGATTTCTAGGCCAGCTACAAGCTGCAGAAAAAGGGATAGATCGACTTGAAGAGGAGCATTATGATTCCACCATTCTTAATGCT
>JAEORG010000220.1 GCA_016841005.1 Candidatus Thorarchaeota archaeon
CAGGTCTAACTCTGATGCCTTGCACAGAGATAATAATTAACAACGGATCGTCAACATTTGGTGTGGGGCATCTGGTCGTCCTTGATCACGCTGGAAGGGTATTAGCTCAACTGGATAACACTGCTCATTGGGTTCACAAATTTATCAACTCCACAACTGTATTGATGGGCGGAGCAGAAGGCAATGTGGAGCTTTGGAACTACAAGACTGGCGTTGTCGTGACTCTACCGATTCCGGGCGGTCACCATGAAGTGGACTATAATCCAATCACTGACACATATCTTGTCCTCGAAGCTGATTATTCTACGGAAATATGGGATGGTCGCCCAGTACTGTATGATCTCATCTCGGAATATTCCAACACTGGTGACTTGATTTGGCAATGGGATGGTCGGGATGAATACCCATTCAACTCGACTATGCATACAAGTCTAGGACTCAATGAAACCTTCAGAGCTGGAGCAGATTGGATGCATTCTAACAGCTTCACTTGGGACAAAGAGAACGACATCATATATCTCAATGTCCGAAATTTGGATACTATACTTAAGATTGACAAGAATTCGAAGAACATTGTCTGGTCTGCTGGACGCTGGGGCACCTTCACTGTTTTGAACAACACAGGACATGAAGTGGATTCAATCTTTCATCATCCCCATGGTTTAGAGTGGATTGGACCAAATCGGTTTATGGTCTATGATAATGACTTCTACAATCCCAATCATCCCACAACAATGGTCTTTGGCAGCAATGAAGGTTACTCAAGACTTGTAGAATTTGTTGTTGATGAAGATAGTCAAACAATGGAGGAAGTCTGGTTTTGGGATCCACAAAATGTGTCGTACTATTTCCAAGACTCCGGTGGAGATTCTGATAGATTACCAAATGGAAATACGATTGGTACCTTTGCAGGTAAAGCACTTACGAATAGCGTACCTGATCCTGTAATCATTACAGAAGTCACACAGTCTGGTGAAATAGCTTGGGAGCTTCAGGTTCCTGGTGAGAATAACACATACTATTGGACTCATAGACTTGAGCGATTCTATGATGCTCCGGTCATATCTGTAGATAACGATACAATAGACATAGATTTGGTCCACGGAACATTATCTTTCAATTTTACAACTTGGAATAGTTACAAAGTGGATGGAGTGAAATCTGGGACTATACAGGTAATTGTTGATGGAAACGAGCAATATACCGAATCTTTTGATTTCCTGACGCACTGGCAACCGAATGACTTTGAAATCTCACTGACGGATCTTCCGAGCACTGTGAACTATATCCAGCTAAGTGTAACAAACGATGATGGTCTAGAGGGCTCTCTCATAATTTATGGCCAACTCCCTGGTCCTTCTGGATTATCGGATTTCATGCTTCCATTAATCCTCAGCATTTGCGTTATAGTCCCGGTGGTAATAGTGATTCTAGCAAAAAGTGGAAAATTGAATCTCAAACGAGTAAGACCATTTGAAGCGGCTGATTGATAGCTAGTGTCTCTCTCTTGCTCCCTCTTCAACAATCCTCATAGTTGCAGAAACTCTTGACATGAATTGACTCTCGTTGGGTATCATGCCAACAAATGAAAGCCGGTTATTGATGGATATTATTGGTGCAGAAGCCCCAACGAATGCTGAAAATCCATGGTCATCCAATACAGTTGTGTCACCACTTCCCCGGAGCGCTGCATTTAGCCATTCTTTGGCATCATCGATTTTTTCTTTGTTCTCATAGTTCGCCCATCGAATACATATGTTCTTCCCGAACTTTGCTTGGGCTTTCTCCAATAACCTACTAATCTTCTCCATTGGTTCATCAGATGCTAATTTGACGACAACTGTATCTGCCTTAGTAACATCTAAACTCACGCTTGATGTTGAAGAGTCCCCACACGCATCTTCGTCTTCTACTACTGGATCCGCCTCTACAATACCAATTCCTGATATTGGTGGAAAGATTGTAATAGTCACTCTCTCAAAGCATTCATCATCATTCATATTCTATCAACTACTTCATTTCTGCTATATCTGTATGGTTGTCGCAAATTCGAACTCATGAAAGGAGCATCCTAACAATTCCTTGCTTATTGGCATTGAAGGTACGATTTCATCATGATAGCTATTAATCGTTAATTAAATCTTTGAAATAGTGTTTAAATAGCCGCAAACATCCCCGAAACTACTCTTTTTGTTGGTTCTATTGCATTTCATAATTTTCTTCACTGACTTAACTATTTCAAAGAGTTCCTATTATACAAAACAAGCAATCGTCAATTACCAGTCGTATCCATAGACTGTTCATAAATTCATGGAGGAGTGAGAAACTTGAAGAGATTTTCAGTTGTGCTATGCGGTATCATTGCTCTGATACTAGTTCTTCCTGCTGCACACGCTACGATTTCTAGGAGCGCAGAAACAAACTATACTGGAGCTAGTGTGATAGTCGGTGATATCGAGGTCTCAGTTGATATTAGACCGAATTCGTTGAGTTACCACAGTAATGGTAACTTTGTGACTTGCTACATCACACCCCCAGAGGATTATACTGTTCATGAAATAGATCCCACATCGATATTGCTTGAAACTCTCCCTGCAATACCCGACAGTGTTGGTATCATAGATAGAGACCTTGATGGCGTATTCGAACTTATGGTAAAGTTTGAACGCTCTGCTGTACTTGAAATGCTTGTAGATTCGTCGGAAACTGTTGACCTTACAATAACGGGAAGTTTTGAAGATGGTGTAACTTTCTTTGGAGTAGACACTGTTCAGCTGGTATGTTTCAATAAGGAACTAGCCCTACAGGATTTGATTGCAGACAGTGAATCAGGTGATGAAACAGACACTGCTTTGACCTATCAAACTCAAGGTGAGAAACCACAGCACTACGCTGTGATTGTCGGTATCAGTGACTACAAAGCAATTAATGACCTACGGTTCTGTGATGACGATGCAAATGATTGGTTTAGCTATCTTGCAGAACTAGGGTATGAGCATATCATAGTTCTTGGTGATGACACGAATTCGTATCTCAAATTTGATGGGATTGCTTCAGAATATAATACAAAGCAAGCCCTTCTTGAGATGGTTAGTCTCGCTAGTCCACGTGACACTATTGCATTCATTTCATCAGGACATGGTTCTGGTGATAGTAGGGGTGCGAGTCTATTATGCATGTGGGACATAACTGCCGGTGAGAATGGAGAAGATGGTTATTTCTGGGACTATGAACTAGCTGCCATACTTGAACTGGCTATTGCTGACCAAGTATTCGTTTTCCTTGATCACTGCTTTGCTGGAGGATTTGGTGAGGAGCTCATGAGCATGTCTAACTCGAAGAATGTTTACTTCGCATCGACTTGCGATATAATGGGCATGGGTTGGGATGCCGCTGAGTACAATAATGGACTATGGACTTACTTTTTCTTGGAATACACTCTCATTGAAGCATTTGATTCAGATCCGCGAACCTTCATGGAAACCGCTTTTGATTACGCTGCTGAAGCATACCCGTATCCTCGAGGTGCACATCACCCTCAGGAATATGATGGAGATCCTGACAAACCATTTCTATTATGG
>JAEORG010000221.1 GCA_016841005.1 Candidatus Thorarchaeota archaeon
AAAGGAGTAACTGAAGGCAATGCGGGTTGAGGAAAATACATTCGAGCAAGTGGGACGTTTGTTATCATCGTACAGTCCATGATGTTGGGTCCCAGGCCTACGGTTGTTTCATTGCTCCCAGGAGGAATCCCTTCAATGATTGATTCTAAATTGTTGAATGTTCGTTGCTGGCAATTCTCTGGATTCTCAGAACGTTCGCATAGAATTTTCACTATCCATTCAAGATATGCACCTGTCATGGTAGCATTGCTTTCCAGAGTCCATAATCCCTGTATCATATGATTGCCTGACCAGAGTCGCATATCGGGGTCGCGTTTAAGATCGTCTAGCACTAACATGACAGGGGTTGTACTACCTGCTATGATACCTATTTCCTTTGGTTTAGTCTGAGATGCAAGGAGTGCACAATGTGTATCTGTTCCTCCTTGAACAACAGGTAAACCTTCAGGAAGAGAGGTTGCAAAGGAAGCTTTCTTTGTCACTTCTCCAATTACTTCCCCTGCACTCTTGATTTCAGGTAGAACTCTAACACCAAAACCTACTAGATCAAGAATTTTCATGCTCCAGTCTTGCTTCTTAAGATCAAAAAATCCAGTTGAACATGCAGTTGCAGGTTCAGTCACTAATGAATCGGATAATCTGAATGTTAGCCAATCACTGATGGGTAGGACGTGGGATATTCTTTCGTGAATCTCAGGTTCATCCTCCTCAAACCAAGCGATTCTAGATGGTGCAAACATCATTGGAGGCCAACATCCAGTGATTTCATAATATTCCTCTTCCAATTCGTCTTCGATGATGTATTGAGTCATTGACCCTCTAGCATCAATATTCGGACTTCCATGAAGTTCCTCCTTATCCTGATCTAATAGTACCATTCCATGTCGCTGACTAGTTGTTGTAATAGCTTCAGGTTTGTAGCCTCTCTTTGATGCTGCTTCAACTGCCTCTTTAATCACAGTAGATGCTAGTTTCCAGAATGCAGCTGGATCGAATTCTTTTGCTACCTCCAATGATTCAGGAGTTTCATAAGTCCATGGCCTGCGACTGATTGATATCGCTGAACCACTTTGGTCTACTATCATACATCTGACGCCAGTAGTACCTGCATCTAAAGCTGCAACCGACATGGTGATCACCTCTATGACAATACTTCAGGATTAAGTATGTTCTCTGGAATTCCTCCTTCAAGAAAAGTCTTGATTGCCTTCACTAATGATTCGGTCTGTCTTTCAATTGTCTGTTTGGTATTTCCACCAATATGAGGTGTTACAGTGACGTTGTCCAACCCAATGAACATATTATCACAATCAACAGGTTCCATTGAGAATACATCTAGCCCTGCGCCAGCTATTGTTCCTTCTTTCAACGCATCCAGTAATGCATATTCATCTGTTATTGATGCTCGAGCGGTATTGATGAAAATAGCTGTCTTCTTCATCATTGCAATTTGGTCTCTTCCCAACATCCCCCTTGTTTCATCGTTTGGCGGACAATGCACCGTCACCACATCTGATTGCTTCAGCAATTCATCCAGTTCCACAGACTTTCCTGATACTTCTGTAAGTTTCTCCTCTGAGAGATATGGATCAAATACGAGAATCTCCATGTTGAAAGCCCTTAGTTTCTTTGCCACCTCGTACCCAATGTTTCCTAAACCAATTATTCCAGCCTTTTTTCCTGCAAGTTCAAAACCCATAGTATGTTTGTATAATTTAGCAAAGTCCTCAAAATCATCCACAAAGAAATCATCAGTTATGAAATTCTTTGCAGCAATAATTCTTCTTGCCTGTGTTAGGATTAGTGCAATTGTTAACTCTGCAACAGCATTCGTATTACGACCAGGGACTGATACAACTGGAATGCCTTTTTCGGTGGCGGTCTGAATATCAATATTATTGGGTCCCCCTCTTACACAACCAATGAATTTGAGGTTGGTATTCTCTAGAACTTGTTCTTTAATCTCATCCCCCTCTACAATTACAATTTCTGCATTACTCTCGATAATTAATTGCGCAAGAGCACTACCTAGGTATAGCTTCCCTGTTTCTAACCAACTGCGATTTACAATTTCAAGTCCAAGTGATTCAAGTTGTTTTATACCGGATTCTGCAAAAGGTGCTGTCAGAAGAACCCGCACAACTCATCCTCCTAGAGCATCAGTTTCTGTAGTTTTAAAAGATCTGGAACTTCTCCTTCAGTTTTCAATTTTCCACTGGAATATGCTGCCATTGGACTTTCAGTCTTATCAAGAATTCCAAAGAAGACGGAAGAATCCATTGTGACTCCTAATTCTGCATCAGGTACAATTCCAACACCGATGGCATCTACTGTTGCATCCCCTATCTGCATAAAGACCTCTAGGTCGAGATCTGGAAATCTAAATTGCAACGTCTTATTGTAATCTTTGAAGCGTCGTTGTATCTTCGGGTCATCAAATTTTGATTTTAGTTTCCTAAGTTCTTCCAATATCCTCTCTTTTGTCATTAATGCACCCAATGAGTAATCATGTCAATCCGAGTTATATTTTCTCTTACAAATTGAATGTAGACAACAAAACCAAAATGATATAGCAGATTCAAACAATCTCGATAGATATGCCTATTACAGTCGTACCATTCTTCTCAGTGCTTGCTTCTCAAAATCTGATTGAAACCTATGTCAATCATTTGAAAAAATCAGGTGCAACCATCCAGTCTCCAGATGAGGCTAAGCAGGCGAAGAAGGATTCTGGACCATTCATGTTTTTCATAGGTTCTGGAGGTACTGAGAAACTGGTGGCTGACTACATTCATGAAATGGATTTTAGTTCACCAATAATTCTTCTGAGTCATTCAGCAAACAATTCACTTGCAGCAAGTATGGAATTACGAGCATATTTTGAGAAAAAGGGGTTTAATGCAACCAATGTATATCATTCTCTACAGGAGCTTGTTGAGAAATTAGCCAAGTGGGTTGAATTTGACAAACTCCTAGAAAAAATAAGTATGAGCACTCTTGGTCTATTTGGTTCTACTTCATTCTGGCTAATTGCATCAGATGTAGATCCTGGTCTTGTTAGAGATAAATGGGGTCTAAAGATTAGAAATTATGATTTAGCTCTTTTGAAAGGTTCTCCAAGTACAGATACCCTCATACCTGAGGATTTCAAGAACGGATCTAGTAATATCTGTGTCAAAGAGGAAGAGGTTAGAAAAGCCATGTCACTTGCTGCACGACTGAATGAAGTCGTCACATCAGAAGATCTAGATGCAGTAACAATGCAATGTTTTGATTATTTAATGGATACATCAGTAAGTGGGTGTATTGCTCTTTCTCATGTGAACAACACACCAAACCGAGTTGCTGGGTGTGAGGGAGATATCCCGACTACATTTTCGATGCTGCTGGGAAAACTCTTGACTGGGAGTCCTTCATTCATGGCAAATGTTATGGAGATTGATGTTGCCAAGAATACTGCTGTATTTGCGCATTGCACAGTCCCCACTTCGCTTGTTACAGACTATGAGCTGACAACCCATTTTGAAACTGACATGAGTGTTGGCATTCGCGGGGTTTTCAAAAATCAAAGTGTGACCATATTCAAAGTCTTCGGAGAGGCACTCCAAGATTATTGGGTTTCTTCTGGGATGATAATAGAAAATCTTCGAAATGAAGATGGATGTCGTACGCAAATTCGAGTGGAACTTACTGAGGATGTATCATACTTCTTGGAACAATCTCTAGGTAATCACCATATTATAATTCCTGGGGATCACGTGGAAACCATTGAAGATTTCTTCTCATTTGTGAATCTTAGAGAGTGATTGAAGCTCCTTCAGGAAATTCACTAGGAATGATAGGAAGAACACCTAGGTCAATCATGACATCAAATAGTCTGTCTATTACTGATTTGTAGTCATATTTCGTCACCCCGCCCTCGAATGCTGCATTCAATAAAATCTCTGTTTGGTGGAAATTCAAGTCCGTGAATGATTCACCAATGACTCCAGATTCTTTGAGGGCAAGAAATATGGCATGATCATCAGTCAAATCTGGTAGGTCAGGCAATCCATGTTTCCTTCTTAGTTCTTCAGAAAGATAGAAGCGAAGCATCCCAGAACTAAATGCATCATAGTATGATGCAATTGCATCTTCTAGCTCTCCTCTTTCCAAACGAACATCTCCTCCTCGTATGTGAAGCTTTGCTCTGAGGAGTACCTCCTCTTCTGGATTCATTCCATCGTCAATCAATCCGAAATGAGGCATAGTTATCATATGTATAATAACAATAGTTAACAAAAGGATTGTGTTCTGCGGTTATGAAACCTGACCTAAAGGCACTGCACCAGTTTTCTAGTTATTTAATATGAGGAGGCATTATATCAATTAATTATTTACTTAAGAAGTCTTATTGAATATAGAATCGTGAAAGAAGCAAAATGAGATTAGTACATCAAGAAAGGGTTGATATTAGATACAATTCAATTAATCAAAAGTAAATTCTGGCTTATTCGTGTTAACTAACAATGGCAAGTCGGGAATGGTGTTATCATCTTGTGGTCAGCAAAAGGAGGTTAATTAGAGAGTGGCAAAAACAGAAGATGCTAGTATTAACGAATACATGATGCAAGGGACAGTTACTATATCCGAGATTGTACAGGAACTTGGAGAGCTTGGAGTTCTTCCATTTGGTCTTCGGACAGGACTTGACCAAAAAAGTATATCGCAAGATTCTCTCTGGCAACCCTGTGTTGGAGTTCATGCTCAGTCGAATGAAGAGTGTCATCATCTCTTCACGATAGCTGCTATGGCAGGTTGGTGTGCTGAGTATGATATCAAAGGTCGTGGTGTTATTTTCAGTCGCATAGCTTCAGATGCAGATGACACAATTGGTGCGTGGGCGATTTTACTTAATGCAGCCCGTCTTGTCATGGGCGCAATAGCGTCTGTCTAACTTATTCATGGATTAAATCAGAGCCCTTTTCAGGAAGAATGCATCTAGTACAGATGGGTGTTCGCAAATGGGCGACAAGAAGAAAATTGGAGTTGTAACGCGATACTTTGGAAAAATTAGCGTAGCTGCGATAATGTTAGAGGAAACTCTGAAAGTTGGAGACACTATTAGCATTGAAGGTGCAACAACGAACTTCCAGCAGACTATCTCTTCAATGCAAGTTGATAGAAAGGATATTGAGGAAGCTGGTCCTGGTCAAGAAATTGCGATTAAGGTGGATGACCGTGTCCGGGATAATGACAAGGTCTTCCTAGTCTAACTCCTCATTATTGGCGCGTATTCCTTTCGAAAAAAAGGATGACCATATTGGTATATAACGGAAATCAGTCAGAGTCTATTTTGCAGAGCACGGGACTGCATCGTCCGTCGGGAGGACAGCTGCTTGCAGAGAAACGATATCGAGACAGAAACATCGAAGAAGATTCCATCACGTAGCATTGTAGATAATGCAATGGAACAGAATCTTCGGACTAGATTATCCACATTTCCTAATGATGCACATACTTGGTTTATTCTTGGTTGCCTACTTAGAAAGAAAGGAAAATTGGAAGATGCAGAACGTTCTCTTCGGCGAGCGGTTACACTCAATCCTGAACCAATTATGTTCTGGGCTGAGCTCGCATTAGTAATGAATATGCTTGGGCATGGTGTAGTAGATCCTGAAGTGCTCAAAGGATTAGGCGCAGAACATCCCGAGAGTTCTCCCTCTGATGAACTACGACACCAATTGGATGAAACTCGAAGCGGTGATATTCTTAGAAAATCAGAGGCAATTCCTAGAATTAATTCGCATCTCACCTCGCCATGTGTATCATGTCCTGAATACACCTACTATGGATGTAGGCGACAAGACCCGTGTGAAGATCTTCTTCGATGGCGAACACAATCTAAGTAGCTAGTTTTTTGATTGCTAAACCGACCGGAAGATTTGACATTTGGTTTGCACGACATAGGGAATCTCAGGGTGATTTAAAGAATGGAAGAGATGCTGCAAGAATGGAAGAAGGAACTTATTGAAGCTGGACTCTTAGAAGCTGACGAAGATATCAGTCAGATGGAGCTGATGCAACGCTGGCAAGAGTATCAGAGTAAGAAAATGAAGGAGCATCTTTCAGGCTTCGCTAGAGAATTCGGCGTTAAAGAAGACAAGGGTGCAAAGATACCAGAAACAGCACGTGCGAGTGATGACCTTGCTGATTTGAGAGCAATGGTCAAGAAAAATCCAGAGCTTACAGACCAGTTTTCAGATTTAATGAAATCCGAGTCACAAAGGAGGGAAAAAAAGGGCAATATTCGTGAAGGTATTAAACTTGCATTGAATGCCTTGATTACAAATGCGAAGGGTGCTAGTTATTGTATGATAGTTGTGGACAGTGCTTGGATTAACTTCCGTCATAAGAAAAGCAAGGACAACCTCCATCTTCAGGTTGCAGGAAATCAATACATTTCCCCTTTGGAATTGAGTGATGAAGATATCAATAAACTTGAAGCGATGGACATTACTCCTGAGGAAGCTTCGAATGATATTTGGGCTACAGATTTTGATGACACCCCAAGAGACCTTGACAAGATAGTCGATACAGCTTTACAAATTTTCAGGGAAATTTACCAAATCAAAGATGGACGAAATGCCTACATAGAACTTGATCTTGGAAAAGGAGATGAGGAGTCAATTCGAAATAATATCTCACAATATTTCGAAAGACATGATGGAAAGCAATTCAAATGGGAATGGGCTAATTCTGTGTAGACCCAAGGGGATTAACTACTCGGAACACCACAGCCCTGTTTTCTTAGTTTCACTCGCTCATTGTGAAACTTGTATACTCCTACTGCTTCAGCACAAGCTGGTCGTGAGTATATAATTCTCTTGAGAGCAGAAGGTGGAGCGAATTCTTCCTGTGTACTATGAGTTCTTCTATTCCCGCTACTACTGCCAAGAATAAGAACAAGTACAATCATTGTGAAGGTAATCAATAGAATGGCTAATCCAGGTTCCATGACAACCCGTTTCGATTAATCATTAAAAGTAGCATGTCCTACGCATTGTTTCGATATTCATCTAAACAAATGATCCAGTGAATTGTATCAGAGAATCGATGAGAGTAGTTCCATTTTCTTATCGATGTAGCCTATGACTCTGGATGTGGGCACGTTAGCTGCCAAATTTGGTTCAACCTGCTTAAACGACAATTCTAGCAACCAATTGAAACTCCATGAGATAACACTGACGAATGCGATTAATTCAAGATTATGCCAATGATTGCTAAGGATTCCCTTTCTTGCAAAGTGTTCTTCTTCCACTAAAGTGGCGGATTCTGACTCACTGAACAGATATACTATGTCGTAGAGCTTGTCCGCAATGCAACATAGGCTGAGATCTAGTAGCATAGCCCTATCTTGCTGAAATACGATGTTGTCTTCGTAGAGGTCTCCATGGGCTGTCACAGGCGTCCAGCTCATTCCTTCAATTTGTTCATGTATGTCCTGTACTTGAATTAAGAAGTGATTAAGTCGGGATGAAATTTGAGGGTCAAGTCTTGTTTTCCATCTCATTAGGTTTTGTTTCAATGGACTCATCAATTCGTTAACATAGTCATTACCATCTTTGTTTCTGTGTAAAAATGGTAAATCTATTTGGTTGAGCTTATCCAATGTTTCCATAATCTGATCGTAAAGATGACCTTTGAAGTCATTTGGACTTGAGTAAATATTGCCCTCGAGATATTCAAGTATAATGAATTGTATTTCTCCATCTGCATCCAGATTTCCTGTATACAAAGGTCTTGAGCAAATCCCATGTGGGGCAAGAGATTCGTGAATCCTGAAAAGCCGAGTGAAATCCGGTCCATCTCTCGTTGGTGGAAATTTCACAACTATTTTTGGAACATTATTCACATTTCCAATAAAATTGAGCGAAGACCAGCCTTCAAGTAAAATTGGTGAGAGTATGACCTTATCGTCGAATTCAACAATAGAGGAAATCTGCTTCTCGATATCCAACAGAGGGATGTTGTGGATTGCATCAACAATTCTGCTATTCATCCTGTAATCTAAATAAACAACCACAATAAAGTTCTGTCTAGCATCGCTATCTATGAAGATTCTAGCTTCACATTAAGATATTCTCAAGTCTGATTGAATTATAGAAAAAAGAGAGTGAGGGGGTTTGACCCCCCAACATGACTAAAATCACCAAGTACTTGCTGCATCAGGATTCTCAAATGCTTCCTTAATTGAATTCTGCATGAGATAGATTATCACAATTATTGGAATTATCATTGAAGGTGCAATGGAAATGAGCAATAATGATCCAAGCAATGGAAACAACGTGGTTATCCATAATACCATTAGTATGCTCGTGATAATTCCTATCACCTCGATGATAATCGCAGCCTTTCCCGCCCATGGTTGCATTCCCCAGAGTGAGATTCCAATTATTAGATTAACTACTCCTAGAATTCCAGTATACGCACCATATATAATGCCGTAAATTAGGATACTGCTCATTATTGAAATAAGATTCAAGACAGCTCCGAGAATTAACAGTATTGCAAGTATTGCTACACCTGTTGGTCTGTTTGTCATTTTGTAGTATTCTCCCCAAGTTCAGGCCTGTAATGTAACTGCCTGACAGATTGCTAAAGTATCTGAGAGTTAATAAATCCTACAATTTACCAGATACCAACACCATCATTTCCCATTGATTCACGTTGTATTGCAGTCTTCAGAGATTCATAATCCCCTCGGGCTTTTAGCAATACACCTTCTCCGGATGTAATGACTCGAATTGGTTGATCGTCTGTAAACTGGAACACGAATATCGCTCTGAGTGGTTTCAGACAATACAGCCCAATACCAGCTCCAAGAATAAGGGCCTCCAAAGCCACCATTCCGAAAAGCCCCCACAACACCATTTGGATTGATACAAACATGAAAGGGATGACCAAGAATGGCGAAATACATGATAACACACAAGAAGCTCCACAGTACTTCATCTCATGTCGTTCTTTTGTAAGTTTAATAACCCGTTCACTCACAATTGTAAGACGATAGTCCCTTCCAATAGGAGTATTCAACCATGCTTTTACCTTGGCCTTTGTTTCATCAAATGTAAAGTGTGATGGAAGCTCAAATTCCTCAATTCTCTGCTGTTGGTACACTTCGTACTCCCCAAAGTATTTGAAATACTGTAATGATTTCTACCTTATGAATTAGCTCAGTGAATCTAAAACCACATAGTTTAGATTGTTTAATGAAAAATCAACAGAGGGGGAAAATTTTACAGAATAGATTCAGTATTCTATTCTTCTTTTCCCGGCTCCGGAATGATTCTACTTACCGATTCCAAGCGATTTAAGAAATGCTTCATTATTCACTTTGCGTCCGAGGAAATCTTCAACCATATCATCAGGGTCTCTACTTCCGCCTGGCGAAAGTATCTTTTCTCTGTACTCCAATCCCGTTTTTTCATCCATGAATCCATTTTTCTCAAACTTAGTGAACAAATCCTGTGCATAGACTCTAGACCAGAGATAACTGTAGTATCCCGCTTCATAACCACCCATGAGATGTCCAAAACTTGCTTCAGGGACTGTGTCTTCAGGGACAGTAAATCCCGTTATTTCCTTGAATAATCTGTGGAATTCTTTTGTTGGATCATCAGGTATTTCGGTGTGATATATCATATCGATAAGGGTGTAGAAAACTTGCCTGAGCTGTAGAATTCCAGTATCTGCAAGCTTAGCCGCAATCATTCTATCAAGCAAGTCCTTGGGAAGTTTCTCTTCTCTATCCTTGTAGTAACCTGAGAGGAGAGTTAGAACCTCTTCTTTCCAGACCCAATTTTCTAACATAATTGAGGGCACCTCAATAAAATCTGGAAGTACTCCGCCGAGTCCGAATCGAGCATATTTTGCCTTGTTAGTGACAATATGCATTAAGTGTCCAAATTCATGGAAGAATGTTTCAACTTCTTCATGATTCAAGAGGGAGGGCTGACTACTGGTTGGTTTTTGGAAGTTAGCCACCATTGAGGCGACTGGTAGTAAAACTTCTCCATCTTTAATTCGTCTATTGTAAATGGTAAATGCTGCATAATGCTTGTATTTTCCATCACGTGGATATAGGTCAAGATAAAAAATGCCCATAGCCTTTCCTGTCAATTTGTCTATGACCTTATACTCTGTCACATCATCATGCCAAGAATTTGGATTTTCATTCTTAACGAATTCAAGATTGAGAACCTTTTGATAGATCTCAAGCACTCCATCTACAACCCCATCCATAGGGAAATATTTCTTGACCTCATTCTGATCGACAGCATACTTCTTCTTCATGAGTACTTCATGATAGTAAAAGAGGTCAGAGAGTTTCATCTCAACTTCATTGATGGGAATTCCTAGTTCCTCTCCTTTTAGTTGTTTTAGAACTTCGAGCTCCTTTTCTCTCAATGGTCGGAGTTTTTCCTTAAGGTCATTCATGAAACTAAAGACTCTCTCAGGAGTCTTTGCCATTTTTCTGCTGATTTCGTACTCTGCAAAATTCGAATAACCCATGAGTTTTGCTTGCCTATCTCGAAGTGCTAGGGTGTCTGCAAGTCGTTCAGTATTCTCTTTTCCTCCTCTTAGGTAATAGGCAAATTGTATTCGCTCACGAGTCGCAGGATTCTTTGCATACCGAATTATTGGTTGGTAGACTGGATAATCCAAAGTGCAGAGGTATGCATCACCTTCTTTGTCAAGTGATTCATATACATCCGGTGGAACCCCTTCAAGTTCTTCTTCTGTACATTTCACAGTTGTAGTAATTTCATTCAAGACTTTATTATAATCCGATTCACGTACAGAGATGTTGTTTGCAATCTCCAGGAATTCCATTCGAGCATTTTGTTGCAAAGCAGCTCCACTATGTCGAAAGTCTTGCAATATCTTTGTCAAGAGTATTTTACCTTCAGAATCGAACGATTCAATCTCAGGTTCTAGTTTTACTAAGACTTCGTAAATGTCATTTCTACTCATAATCTCGTTGAAAAATTTCTGAGCGTCCTGTTCCACATTATGAGCAGCATCTCTCTGTAATTTATCAGTGGAAGTGTATTTGAGAAACGTGAGTGGTCGAATCTTCTCATTCGCTGATGCTAGTATCTCCTCAAACGCTTGGAGTGTTGCGATTGTCACCTCATCTTCAGGTGTCTTTGCTAAGTCGTCCAATAGTTTTCTAGTATTTTCGATTACTTCATCCGCAGTCGATTGGATGGCAGTCGCATCGATACTCCAATCTGGTTTACGGATAATACCTTCCTCCGTCATAGTTAATTCTGCGACAGCCTGCTGTATTTAAAGCTCCACTTCTAGACAATCATCTATCTGTGGATACTGCCCTTGTCAAGAAATTAACTGTTTACTGGTAGCCTCGTATTCCATTTTTCAGATCTGGAGGATTAACGTTTTCTTAGATATACAAGAATAACTACTACACAGACTGTTGCAAGAACGCTACCACTAACAATGATTGGTGTATAATCTGTTTCTACAGTGACTTCGTTGTCCACAACTATGTTATCTATAGCAAGATGGCCACTAGCTACAAATGTGAAATACTCCGATGTTTCATATTCCGTATCCGTTGCATCAAAGACGAAAGTATCGTTCAGATAAACCTTGAATTGTCCAACTGTATTTCGTGTCACTCTCAAGTGTTGCCATGTTCCAGGAGGATGCTCAACACGATAATAGCCCAACTCCTCACCTATAAACCAGATATCCAACCTTTCTGAGAGGTCATAGAGATATCCCTTCTTACTAAGAGTAAGACTGAGTTGATCTCCCTCTGTATGCATAATTCTGTTCAATTGAAGTGTATAACCAGTCCAGTTTAAACTACCATGTTGATTGCTGATGAAATACGCTGATGCAATTCCATCTCCGGTATAAACATCAAATTGCCATGTCCCAATTGCTTGTGCACTTGGATGATGAACAACCCCTAGATTTTCTTGATTCAAACATAGGCACTTGTTTGCACAGCTCCAACAATTGTAAGTGTAATATGAATTCGGAGTCCATCCATCATAGTTTCCATCTTCAAAATTATCAGACCATACTTCAACAGCGCTTGATGTAAGTGTAGTACAGAATAACGTAATTACCAATATTGCTATCCAACTACTAATTCTTCTCGATTTTATGAGATTCACCTCCTTCAAGAGATTTCTATCGCTCATTATCTATGTCATAATACAATAGCAATTGGTGTTTATTGAATAGTTCAAATTATGGACAATAAGAAATGCCTAAACAGAGCAAATATGATATCTTGTGGAATTTGCGATGAAAAGAAGTTGTACGTGAATCTGATCAGAAAAGTAAGGAGTGATAATTTAGATTACTCTGAACCCAAGAGATATAGAAACAAGAGTAAACTACGGTGCTCTAACAGAGGAGAGAAAACAATGTCCAACAAATACAATCTGATTAAGAAAAGATTCCAGCATGTTGTCATTGAAGGTGATTACTACGAACTTGGACAACAACAAGGCGAAATACTGAAGAAAACTAGACCTGAACATCTAGAATTCTATACATCTGGGAAGCTTAATCTCAAGGATTTGGGATTCGAGAGTTTTGAAGACCTGCAACATCGCTACGAGGAAATCTGCCCTGGTATCAATGATGAGCTAGAAGGACTTGCCGATAGCTTAGGAGTCAAACCTGAAAAACTTCCTATGTATTGTCCACCCATCTATGAATCTGGAAATTGCAGTCAGATTGCAGTTTTATCATCTGGGACAGATACAGGTGATGTTTACGTTGCAAGGAATTACGAGTACAATCAAGAGATGAATGACTTTCGATTATGCACAGCAAGAATCAAAGGAAGAACAAAGCATATTGGATTCTCTGAATTCTTGTTATTCAGAGACGAAGGCATGAATGACCACGGTTTCTGTGTCACCTTTTCTGGAGGTGGGACATTTAAGACAAAGCCAACCAAGAAGGGATTCTCATTCTTTCTGATTATGCGAGCTCTTCTAGATAACTGCAGGTCAGTTAGCGAGGCTATTACCCTGATTGAACGGATACCAGTCCATGGATTCTGGAACTTCCTCCTGACTGATAAGAATAGCAATGCAGCTCTTGTACAATTCTTCGATGGGGATTACGCAATACAAAGGATTGATCGAGATGCATCAGAACCTTTCCTATTTTCTGGGAATCACTATAAAATCCCAGAGATGGAGAAATATCAGGAATTTGCAGGAGATTGGATTCTTGTTAATTCAAAGAAGAGATGCGACCTTATTGAATCGAAACTTAGGAAAACACATCCCAAAATATCCAAGTCAAATCTCAGGGACTTGTTGTCAAAGGAACTCTATGATGGTCTTTCAGGTCATTATTACTCCGACTATTTTGGTACTCTCTTCTCAATGGTGTTTGATTTATCTAACCTCACAGTCGATGTATGTTTTGGATCTCCTACTCACAATAAATGGGGAGTTCCCTTCAACTTAGAAGATACAAAAGGAGTTGAATTCTACGACGCAGTCTTTCCAGATAAATCCATTAAACTTGACGAGTTGTGGACTTTTGGATGAAACACATATCTCTCTGCATGAACGAATGCATTGATATTGATTCTCATGTTTTATGTTGGAAAAAGGAGATGTACTTGGTTGGAGTTTTGGTATACTAAGAGAGTATCTTATCTGCTGGTAATTTTGTGTTTGGTGTTTCCTTTTCATATAATGTATCAATACATTTCATCGGATCGTTATACCCTTGTGATGTTAGCTGCTCTGTGGCAATACATATTTTCTCCTCCCGACTATCTGTACTTCTACCCTTCTCCATTTGGTCTTGTCTACATTATCTGGTATGGGCCTAGTGTCTATATTGCTAAAATGGCCTATGACGCAGCAAAGAAAGGAACATGGACTCGTTATGATTACGTTGTGCGTGCGGTAATTGTAGTAATAATTCAAGTTGCTTTTTCGGTTATAATACCACCCGTGAGTGGGTATCCTCCTCCACTAAACATCCCCCTGCCTATTCCTGGAATAATAGCAATCATCCTTACAAAGCGGACGGTGAAGGAAGTCACTGAGGTCTGGGAGGAGCCAAAGACCGAAGATGCATTTGAATCAACTTGAAGTTTAGACCGTTGTTGAATCACTTCCTCTCATTCCAATTGCAGCTACAGATTTTATTGAATACCATGGATATGGTTTCTAATATCATCGTAACTGATGATATCCAATCAGAATTCGACCTAGAAGAGAATCCTAACATTCATCTGAAATTAATCAATACTCATATTGGGTAGATCTATGGAAGCAGTTGAACTAGAAGAAATTGCCCATCTGACATTTGATGCCATATTCAATGATGTGCAGGAGATTGAATACGATGGCATGGTATATGAGATGGGAAGGACTTCGTCTAGCAAACTTCGGAAATTCACCATCAAGGGACTGAACTTTCTCGAACAGAACCCAAGAAGGAATCCCAATGGGCCCAGAAGGCACGAGAGGGTCATAAGATTATGTGGGTGATGAAGGGTCGCCAATATCTCGCAAGAGTAATGGATGGGAAGTATCTGAAACTTAAATGATATACACCATCAATGGATTACTCGGAACTTGCGAGCTACAAAAACAATAAGGAGTTTGTTCGAGAATGTGATACTTTCGATGACCTCTCTGGGTAGAAGGTGTTCTGTCCATAGGATGCAAGCATGTCACAAGTTTCTAGAATGAGTGTTGGTGTTCAACTTCCATCGGTTGGCAGGAACCATAACAGTTACTTAGAATTAGGTCAGAGCTGAAGTGTTCGAGGTCCGGGTGTATGACAGACTTTAGAGTAGAGGCACCGTTTGAGCCCACAGGAGATCAACCACAGGCTATTGAGAAACTAATCGAGGGTCTTGAGAGTGGACTAAAGCATCAGACGTTGCTTGGCGTGACTGGATCTGGCAAGACCTTCACAATGGCAAATG
This sequence comes from Candidatus Thorarchaeota archaeon, assembly GCA_016841005.1. Next base: position 14,996 of record JAEORG010000221.1, read on the forward strand.
TGATTGAGAAATTCAATAAACCCACATTGGTATTATCCCATAACAAGACTTTGGCTGCACAGCTTGCTTCTGAGTACAAACAGTTCTTCCCAGACAATGCAGTTGAGTACTATGTATCATACTATGACTACTATCAACCAGAAGCCTATGTTCCCAGTAAGGATATGTATATCGAAAAAGAAACCGACATTAACGAAGAGATAGAAAGGCTTCGACACTCAACGACGAACTCACTAAGATCTCGAGATGATGTTGTTGTTGTTGCCTCAGTTTCTTGCATCTACGGAGTTGGCAACCCGACTGAATATGACCACTTTCGTCTTCTCTTGGAAGTTGGAAAAGAGATAGACCGGAGAGAGATACTCGAACGCCTTGTTGCTATGCAGTACGAACGAAATGATATGGAGGTAAAACCTGGAGTCTTCCGTGTCCGCGGTGATGTCATTGACGTGATACCTGCTGGTTCAAAAACTAGCATCAGGATTGAGATGGATGGCAATAGGATTGAGAAAATCTCAACTCTTGAAGCAGTTACCTCGAAGAGGTTGTGG
>JAEORG010000222.1 GCA_016841005.1 Candidatus Thorarchaeota archaeon
ACAAGTATGGACAAGATTTCCCAGTTTACACTATTGGGCCTGGAGGAGAGAACCAAGCCTTAATCGCAACAGCATGCTGTGAAACGGCGCATCAAACTGGTCGGGGAGGGTCTGGTGCGGTACTCGGTTCAAAGAACTTGAAGGCGATTGTTGCTAGAGGTACTAAGACGATAGAAGCAGCTGATGTTGCTAAAGTCAGGGAGGTCAATAAGGAGTTCAACGCAAAATGGAGAGAATTAGATATTGACTTCAAGAAATACGGTTCTCGACATCTTGTTGAAATCGCCAATGAAGTAGGACAATTTCCAGCATACAATTCAAAAAACGGTTTCTTTGAGGAATACACGAAACTGGACCATGCGGAAATGGAAAAGAGATTTGGGTCGAAGAACAACTACTCATGTCCTCATTGTGTGATGCATTGTACACATGCATTCCGAGTTAAAGATCCGAGAGATCCAATGATGGAAATTGATTCCATGATTGAATATGAAACACTGGGACTATTAGGTGGTAATCTTGGAATTAGTGATCCGGAATCAGTGTTAATGCTCAACTATTTGTGTGACGATTATGGCCTTGATACGATTAGTACTGGTGGAGTCATAGGCTTCGCTATGGAAGCATTTGAACGAGGTATAATTAGTGAAGCCGAGGTGGGTTTCCCAATAGGGTTTGGAAATGCTGAAGGTGCTATGAAGTTAATCCCAATGATTGCTATGAAGCAGGGAATTGGGCTAATTCTGTCAAAAGGTGTACGGGAGGCATCGAGAGAACTGGGAAACGATACTGGCAGTTTTGCAGTTCATGTAAAAGGACTAGAACTACCTGCCTGGGATCCCCGAGGCAGACTAGGTCAAGGTCTCCTTTATGCAACTGCTGATATTGGTGCAAGCCATCTCCGTGGTTGGCCTTCCAAAGCAGTTCCACCTGACACTACAGTTGTTCCAATAATTGAATCTCTGATAGAAGGACGCATTGATAAGATGCTAAAAGATGGACTTGAAGTATGTAACTTCACAAATCGCATACCACTCAGTATGGATATGATGATTAGAATGTTGAACGGAGCATCTGGTTTGGACTATGATGAAGGGAAAATAAATGAATGGGGGAATAGAGTCGAAACGCTCATTCGAATGTTCAATGTTCGAGAAGGTATATCTAGAAGAGATGATGTCTTGCCCCCTCGTTTATGGGAACCGCAAGAAAGTGGCCCGAGAAAAGGTCATCGCGCATTCATGAGTAAAAATGATTTTCAAGCAGGTCTTGATAGATACTACTATCTGATGGGCTGGGATTCAGATGGAATTCCTACCGAAAAAACAATGAAGCAACTTGGTCTAGATAACATCAAATGATGCCTTTTAGAAGACTCGCCTCTTGAAATCTCGACGGAGCAAGATTTCTCTGTGATCCTCATTGTAACCTGAGTCCAAAAATAGGGTGATTACGTCCGCTCTTTTTTCAGATACTAATGCATCTAAACAGCGGAGGTTTCTTTCTTCTGCAATTTCCGCAGCTTTCCGAAGCATCCGTAAACCTAGATCCGTTTTTTCAAGTTCATCTTCAATCTCAAAATGCTGTACAAACCCGACCTTTCCCAGAGATGGATCCTGTCCTATATCTAATCTAAGTGCTGCAACAACAATTTCCGAAGACACTCCCACAATAAACATCGTTTCTTTCGCCATGCCGCTTGCAGAAGGAGTCAGTCTACTGGATAATGCATGGAAATCTAATCCTTCTCTCGAATAAAATTCTTTCAGAGCTTGTCTATCTCGTGCATTAGCTATTCTCACTTCTATAGGCATTAGAATAGGTCTCCTCTCATTTCCTAGAATCTTTCGCTGTAAGTTAGAAATGTTGTGGTAATTACATAGTTCGTAATTCAAAGAGGCTATTACGGTTCTTTACATACAGAATTTGAGAGGTATGAATGTCAAATTGAATACGACAACCGAAGAGCAACCTGAAGGATTCTTGCTTTTTCTTTTGTTGGCTGTATCTTTTCTACTATTGATAGTTGCTTTAGCAATGATATACTTCATGGATGCTATCAATTAACTCATTATTCTGTATAGGTCGCCCATACACTTGGTAAATTCACTTTCTGGATGTCGTAATGTGACCAAGTATCTGCTACCAGCCTCAATCAGAAGAGGTAGAAGAGGAATGATTGTTGCTACACGAGCTTTGAATTTTGTTTCTACTTCCTTGATTATTGCTTTATCCTCATAAATTGAAGGTTTCTTATTGATTACGATTCGTATGTCTGGAACTTGGAGTTTCCTTGCAACACTCAATGTCGCGGCTGTTCCTAATAGATCTTGCTCATCTATCCTCGCAACTACATACAAATAATCTGCAGTGGCCATGGAGAGCAGTGTTTCTCGGTCTAATCCTGGATGAGTATCGATTATTAAGTAATCAAGATCTTTCTGTTTTATCACATCCGTAAATCCGTTCCGAAGGTCACTTACTTCATATCCCTCTCTCAGGATTCGAGTGATATCCGTTGCACTCATCGAGCTAGGGATTAGAAACAGCTTTCCTTGCTTAATCCCCAACTGATCTGTCATATCTAGTGCAGTCTGGCCTATTTCACATTCACCACGGAGGTAGTCGTTTAGAGTATATTTCATCTTCTTCCTACCCATTCCAAAAATCACGTGGATTCCTGGTGATGCCATGTCTGTATCCATTACTGCTACACGCTTACCAGTTAATGCAGCAGTTGCTGCAAGATTTGCTGCGATATTCGACTTGCCTGTTCCTCCACGGAATGAGTGAATGCTAATTATCCGGCCTGTCATGTTCTAATCTCCGTTCATGTTGCCAAGTAACATAGTTACCGAGTTTTCTAAGTATCTCTACTATATATGCTGGTTGTATGTTTGACCTCTCAGATATTTCTCTTATGGAAAGACCACCTGTGCAATACTTCCAAATTGCGTCCAAAATGTCAAACTCTTTCTTAGGAATTCCTATTACCTCAAGGTATGCTGCAAATCTGTTATCTCTCTCACCTATTACAGGAAAGAGTTGTACTACTTGTACCGCACCCCACATTACAAGATTTGCAATTGCCTCAGTCACTGCCACTTCGTTGAGATCAGAGATTTCCTGAATCTCAAGGATGGTCCGCTTTCCATCAGCGACCCTCACAACACCAAGAATATTGGATAAGGCACTCGAAGGAAGCCCTGCTGACACTCTACTAAAATCATCCATAACTTCATTCATAGAAGGTGTTGGGATGATCACATCATATTCATAGAAACCCATCTGTTTTTCGGGCTTTATCGGATAGACCTTCTTCAGCTCTCCAAAATTCGTACTTTTGACAACTTTGATGAATGGGTCTATTGAAGATTCAATATCTAATAGATCAATACCATCTTTCACGATGAAAGAAGCTATTCCTATGTCTTGCATAGGATAGAGGAAAAATGATGTTTTCGTTTCGAGGGAAGAATGTTTAGTATATCGGGATTCCTCTAGATTTATCGATGGGTCAAGATGTTCTATTCTGTCCAACGCCGCCTCAAGCTCATAGGTTCTAAGGTTAGATACAACGATGAATCCATCAGACGTCACCAATGCCCCTCTAAAAATGTACGGAGAGGACTCAATTTCTGTAAGTGCTAGTTTTAACGGACGTAAGGATGCCAAGGGAAGAAGCCCTGTTTTATATCGCCTCGCAATGCCTGGAATGCCATCAAATTTCTGAAGTGTGACTTCAAGTGTTTCAGTAAAGCTGTAGAAAACTTTGTGATTCACAATATCATTTCTTAGTTCTGAATAATATTTGCTCACAAATTGGTCTGAAAGATTCTGAAGGATAGCACGATAAATCTCTTCACTATCATCCATTGCCACAAGTGCAATGAAATACAAATCACCTTTTCTTTCCCATACAAACTTGTTCTGAGCGAATGACATTACCTTGATTTGCTGTTCACCAACTTCTTCTGCAAATGCCCCTAAGGCAGATAGAAATCCAGCAACTAATTCATCGAGCTTCTTCTCACCACTCACACTATAATGAAAGAGTGGAATCCCTCCGACTCTGAGGATTAGTATTTCTTTAACCACGCTCGACACCTTGTTGCTTGTTTCAAAGAATCATTAAGGGCAGGGTAGAATATCTAAGGATTTCAGTTTTTGCTTCACATTCTGCCTTACACGCCCGTGACCTTCGTGAGATTCCACTCCACTTGATCACCGAGTCTGCAAAGTAATTCATAGACCCTTTCATTAGTAACGCCTAGTTTTTCACTGATCTCTGGTATTGACCGAGTTCCTGAACAGAGAGGGATTGTTCTTCGCAACAATTGGTACTCTTTGCTCGGAAGGCCAATTAAATCTAGAAAAGCATCAAATCTGGCATCATTTTCTTCCAACTTAGGGCACATCTTGGATATGTTTACTACTCCCCAAATTACAAGATACTCAACAATTTCATAGGCTTCATCTATTTCCATTCCTAATTTTTCACTAATCGTTTGGATTGGCATTTTCCCATCAATTGAATCTAAGATTTTCATACCTGAGTTTCCAAAATCTCTGTGAAAATCATCGAGTAAGCTGTCTGAATTAATCGCAACATCAAGAGCTTTTTGTTTAACTGAGGGAACGACATAAGCATTTAGACTGGATGTTATCGTCAGAATCTCTTCATAAAATGTAATTGCTCTATCAACATCTTTTCCAAAGCTAAGATATGCTTCTTCAATAGGAACTTCTAACTTGAGTTCCCTGTCAAATTTCAATATGAATTTCCGACTAAGATCTTTTAGTACTGTCCTTAGAACTCTCTTTGGTGCTGTACTGTCGACTAAGAATATGAACAAGGTGTCCTTGTTTCCTTGTTCGTACATTATTTCTGAGCCTTCAAACGATAGACTCTGAACTGAGCGCTCACCAAATTCGCTTGCAAAACTTGTAATCGCTGAAAGAAAGCCTGAGAGTAGTTCATCAAGCTTACGAGTTCCATCAACTGAGTAATGGAATATAGGGACACCTCCGGTTGTCAGTACCATGAATTCCTGTACTCGTAGGCGACCCTTCAAACCTCAAAACCTCTTATACTGAGCCTTAGATATTGTCATTTTAAACTATTCATGGGTGTAGCTCATCTTTTCTAAATAGCGAAATGTCCATATTGTTACTAGTTCTGGCTTTGCCATTATCTGGGTGAGATTTATGCTTGAATACAGAGAATTTCCTATGAAGACATCTCTATTTTTCTTATTCCTTGCTCCTGTTATGGGATATTTCCTCTATGTCATCGAATCGCTCGCATTTGGGACCCTATTGTCGACACTAAACATTGATCATGTGTATTGGATGGGTGTAGGGTCAGGTTGTGCTGCTCTCGCACTTCTCTTCATCAGCTTCACACTTGACCGTGTTAAGTATCGTGTTCAACTTCTACTCGCAGCTGGATTCACTCCTGTTTTCATTGGACTTCTGGGAAATCAACTTGCTACTTCAGGTGGATTTCTGCTGGCTATGGTTGAAGCTTGGGTCATCTCAGTCTTTGTATGTTTATCCTTCTTCATAGCTCTCTGGGTTGTATCTCTCAACGGCATAGTAGTTGTTAAGTATAGGGGTAGAGTTTCAGGAATTTTCATATTTGTTTCTCTCATCTTTCTACTAGTCTTCAATGCAATGGAATTCGGTATGTTTGGATTTTCAAATCTGGGTCTTCCGCTTCTTGAGATTATAGCACTTGTTTCTATAGGAGTCGCTGTTGGTTTCCGTCCATGGAAGTGGAAACAATATCCCCTTGCTGTTCATGGTAATTACAAGGAGTATTTTGTTCCTATGGTCCTTATCCTTGCAAGTCACATACTCTGGTTCTTCGGAACAAAGTGGAATATACAGGATGTTTTTGGTAGCACACATCCAAATTTCGTATCTCTCTCTCAATGGGCAGGCTATGCATTCTATGAGCCTCTTATCATTGCCATTGGGGCATTGATTTCAGGGATACTGTCTGATACTCGTGGGAGAAAGACCGCATTCAATGGAAGTATTCTACTCATGGGACTCTTGGCAATCTACACACCCGCTTTATACTCATCAACCGAACTAAATGCTGTTGTAATTCTGTTAGCAGAGAGGTTTGTAGAAGGCTATATTATCGGTATTGCTTGTCTCTTAATTTGGGCTGAATTAGGATCCGCTAGAGCAAAGTTTCGTCGTATCAGCCTTATATGGTTCTTTTTCCTTGGTTATGCGCTTCTATTGTTTGCTGTGGACCATGGAATCTTTGGATTGGGGATACCTACAATAGTAGGACAAGCCGGCGCACAGACATCGATTGTTGTTGCACTTGTCGCATTGACGCTTTCATCACACATTCCAACAATTGTAGGACGAGAGGTTGAGATGGAAGACCTCTCACTAGATTTTGATGATAAAACTGTGAAGGCCACAGTAGACGCCTTCGTTGGGAAAGACGACTTTGCCTCAATTCGTAGTCAATTGGATATTCTCGATGGAAGTCAAGATCTCAGCGATACAGAATTTGATGAGATAGTAGGAGATGATTTCGAGTCTATGTTGCCTCTCAGACGAATTCCAGGAATTGGACCAAAATTGGAGGATAGACTCCGAATTGCAGGATATAGATCTGCAGCACAACTTGCAGGGGAAACTGCTACTCGGCTATCTGAGAAAATAGACGGATTAAGTCAGGACAGAGCTGAAAAGATTATTACTGACGCTCGTAAACTTGTAAAGAAAACAATAAAGAAGGGGAAGTAAACTCCCCTTACTTTGGCTTATCCAACAGTGCTTTCTTTGAAGATATTTTCCCACTAGAGCCGTGTGGTGTTCTGAGAACAGAATCTCCACTCTTTTCTATCTCTCGTGCGTCATCTGCAAGGAGCGCTGCTGCTCTAAGTAGTTCGTGTCCTGTTGCGACCAAGGGTATGTATTTCTCCATCTCCTTGGTTTTGAAGCATCCTTCTGTTGTGACATCAGCCACCTTTTCAGCGATTAATGCTGAGGCATATGCCTTTGCATATGCATAGGGGTTTGTGAACCCAGCCTCATCCACTGCTTTCTTCGCATCGATTGTCTCCATGGGGAATTTAGGAGTTTTGCCTTCCTTGGCTGCATTAATCGCATCCTCTATCACTTCAGTAACTAACCGCATGTATCCTGTTATAGCAAGAACCTTCAGCATATCTGAATTGAAAAGAACCATCTCTGTTGGATCGAGAAATTCCTTCTTAGCACCAATCATTGAATCAGCAGTAAGGACAAGGAATCCCTGACCTTCTGGGGCAGTTGCAACCTTCTTACCTTCTTCATTCTTTTTATAGAATGCTTTAGATGAAGGAGCATCCGAAATTGTCAGCGTTGGAATTGATGCATTCTGCAATGCTTCTCGTGCCTTTGTTGGCCCAGGAAGAGCTGCGTTAGGACTTACTGCGATTGCAAAGGCTGGCTTGTAGTCAACCAAATACTTGACTGCGTCTTCAGCAGATGCTTCATCCATCTTGGCTCCACTTGTGAAAGAACGAACCTCGATATCTTTTCGTTCTGCGCGCTCATCGATTATGTATTCAATGAGGCCAGCAGCACCGATACATCCTAGTTTGAGGATGCCTACTCGAATTACTTCCTCTCCTGTCATTTTAACCAGTCAATTCCTGAAAACATCCAACAAAAAACCATTCCGGTTTAACGTCTATTTCATATCACCAATATCTGGAATAAAAGCAAGTCCTGTTCCAGCTAGCAAATCCGCACTTTTCAGCTGTTTATCACATACTGCACAAGTGAGAACTATTTTGGGATTGTCCGTCGCAGTCCCACATGAGTTACAAAGAGGTTCAACATCAACAACCGATAGGTCCGACACTCGTACTGGTTGTTGGCACTTTAGACATTTGATTTCAGTAATGTCATCAATCAAGACAGTCTGGAATTGGTCGTTACACAACGGACAGAAGACTGTATATACCTTAGAGAGTTCCTCTGAATTACAACTCGGACATTGGATAGAAATCGTAACTTCCGAACTACCACATTGTCGACATTCTATACGTCGCCCATAAGTTTTGGATTTTATTACTCCTGCATCTTCTAGGTCATGAAGAGTTCTGATTACTTCCTCTCTATCTGCACCAATGTAATCTTTAGCATCAGGATATTTATCGATAGTAGAAAGAACATGCTTTGGTCTGATTACCTTCAATCTTCCCTCATACATATCTCGAATCATTTTCTTTATTCCAGGGCTAAGTAGAAGTTTTTCTCCTGTCGTTTCTTGTATTACATCTTCAAGAGCAATGAAAGCTTTCTTGATTTCCGTATCCCAAGAATTAGATGAGAAATCAATCGTTGGTACAATTCTTAACAAGTTCCGTTCAATAATAGTTGGATCATCATTTTCATGAAGCAACACTGCAATACAATTTGGCTCTTCCATGTATGAAACAACTAATCCCTGTGGTATCTTTGTATATCCCACTTGTGCTTCTTTATTCATTCCATGGCCCATTAAGATAGTACGTGCTTCTTCTCCAGAGATGTTTTCTCCCTCTGGCCAAGTTCTACCAACGAAGGGACCAAGATTATCATCCCACCAGATTGCATACATGGCTTTCGGCATCAGCTATCGTACCACCAAGTCGCATCGAGATTCAGGCACTTGAATCTAAACAGCGAGCCTTAATAGGCTTCTCTAGATGGACTCCTTCAAATTCTTAGTACATTTCTTCCGCATGACCGAAGAGTATAAAACCCAACTCAAAGGTTCGACCGGACACACTGTGTAGAAGGATTAACAGGAAGTCCGAGTTATGGTTTCAAGGCGAACTAACACATTGATTCTAACTGCGCTTTTTACATGGCTCATAGTATCGCCATATGCAGCAGGTCTCTTAGGTTCATTATCTATGCCTACAACTGCTAACAAATTCGTTATGGCAGATATTTCAATTGACTCTCCTGCAGACCTGACATTCGAAAATGGTTCTCTTGGAGAAACAATAACTTGGAATGCTACAACTGATGCTTCTCCGCTTAATTTCACTGTGACTCTAGATGGAGATGTTCATGATTCTGGTTCTTGGGATGGAGATCTGATAATTGTTGATCTTGATCATATATACGACGACAATCTGACTTATTCACTTGATACTGATGTTGTGTTACATTATCTGTGTCAGGTGTTCGATATTGATAACAACACTGTCTCTGACGAGGTGATTGTAACAGTCGTGCCAGATGAAACAGGTCCTATCGTCGCTCAACCAGCTGACCTTCCTTACGAGGTCGGGAGTTTCGGTGATGCTATTGATTGGAATGTTAATG
>JAEORG010000021.1 GCA_016841005.1 Candidatus Thorarchaeota archaeon
CTAAGGAGTTCTTGAGTTCCATACTCCTCTACAATGAACTCACATAATACACTGGCCATAGGCATCATCCGTTTCACCAACCAGTGTGGTGCTTTTCCCGGATGTAACTTCAGGTCAGCTACTCCTGCTCTCTTCATTTGCCTGCCCATATTATTGTGCAGTAAAATCTATAATAAGCATAACAGTGTGCCGAAAGTATTCTACGTGAGAGAGGCGCGAATCGACTCAAGGGTACTCCGAGCATACTCACTCAATATATCGAGTTTTCCTTGAAGCTTCTCACAAGGATAGTCTGAACAATGAGCGCATGTTTCAACACCTCTCTTTATTCCACACGCTCGAACACTGCAATCGGCACAATGCTTGAAATGGTATCCCCCAGATGACTTACATCCTTCACAATTGATTTCATTAGGCGATACAGAAAATCCCGATGATGACCAAGATTTGGCAGTCTTTCTCCGCAATAAATCGTCATCTGTAAGCTTCGCTACATAAGCACCACATTTTGAACAATCGAGTCCACAGTATGCTATCTTGTCCCGAAGCATGTAAAAACGCTGTATCTACTTTGATAAAAGGGTTCTCAGAAACGCATTCAATCCTTGATTTTTATACTACTCTCACGCAGAACTAACCTCGTCATCTTAGTTTTGTGACTCTCTATGAAGGCTCTAACTGCATCGGGGTTTCTTTTGCTAAGTTCTCGTAAAACCCATCCCGCAGCTTTACCAACAAAAAATTCCTCGTCGGTGATGTGTGGTCTGATCGCAGTCAATATCTTTTTTGTGAATTCAGGCCTGTAGTTCTTTTTCAAAGAAAGGTAGAGATATGGTAGTATTGTTGCTCGTCTTCTCCAGAAATTTAAATCGGTCCTCCACTTGACAAAAATCTTCTCAAGTGCTGGCTTTCTTAGTAGCAACTCTCCAAGACAATTCGATCCTATCGGGTCCATCAATGCCCAAGTATCTACATCATCAATCCATGAATCAATGATAGTCAATGCATTATCTACATTCCCATTTTTGGCATACTCCTTCATAACGTCAATCGAAGCCCTTCTTGTCTCGAAATATGGTTCTTTCCAGAGTTCTAGCATTAGTTCTTGTAACTCATCCTCTGATTGCCCTTTCATGTGCTTTTTTGCAATCTTTGAAATCTCTGGTAATTTAATCCCAATGAAGGAAAGCCTGGATGTCTTGAGATACCCTGCTATTATCTCTGCTTGCTCTTTATCACCTAATGAAAGAAGATCATCAAGAAGGGCTTTGCTAGTCGACCTTTTCATATGTGCAACCTCTCTGAAAATAATCTATAATGTCTCAGCAGATAAGCCTTTTATTGGAATCTTTTGAAATATTCTTGTTGTTTTACCGGTTACATCCGGTGATACCCTTTCAATTCAGAAGTGGTAAGTATGACTGAGATTGCTGAGTGGAATGATGCAATTACCTATGAGAAGTTTCTCGAAACCGCAAGAGAGAACGTCGAACTAATGAAGGCTCGATATAATGACTTCCTACTCAATGAAGAAGATGAAACAGAACTGCGTGGTATTCAGAATCAAATCAACATTCTAGTGATAGGGAACGACCACTGCAATGACACTGCAGGCAACCTGCCTGTTCTAGCAAAGATGGCCTCATGCTCAGCAAATGTCGACGTTAGAATCCTGGATAGTGATAAGCATGCTCGATTTCATCAGAATTTCCGAGTTAATGGCAAGCGAAAGACACCAGTTATTCTGTTCCTTAGCCAAGAACTCAACGAACTGGCTCGTTGGGTTGAACGACCAAATTCTGTTTATCAACTTGTGAATGAAAAGAATCTCTCTCTAGATGATAGAAGAGCTATGTTGAGAAAACTCTATAGTGACCCAGAGATTTTGCGTCAGAGCTTCAATGAACTCTTGATGCATCTCATACGAGCAGATTTGGTTTTAGGAAGGAAGTAAACCTGCAACCTGTGCAGTAGTAATAGGGATATTAAGGGGTTAATCCAATAACAAGGTGATAGGAATGCCAAATCGCAGATCATCTCCATGGGCTTACGAAGATTCAGAACTGAAATGTCCCAACTGTTCAAGCAATAGAATTCACAGAATCTTCGAGAGATATCTCATAACTCGAGGCATTCAGGCTTTTGAATGTGCATCATGTGGAAATAGATTCTACGACCGAGATATTGATGATTATCGCCCAACCTTCGTTAGATAATTAGGGAAGAACTGCACTAAGTTTGGATGCAATAACCATGTCAACAAGACTCCAACTTCTCAGATACCCGTTCTCTAATGAATCAAGGCAAGCCACTCAACGTGTGGCCCGCGACATTGGTTCCCTCATCAACATTGTAGAAGATGCGGATGATAATTATGTTGTACGTGAGGCAACGAATCGAATATTCTCAGCATTGGAACAGAAAGAGGTCATAACAGTCAATACGAATCGGGACTCTGATTTATTGATTTATCAGACAGCACGATTGCTCGTTGAGAAGATTGGTGATAATCGTCTGAAACAATATCAAGCAGAAGCAGAATCCAAAGCTGTTAACAAGCACTTGGGTAACGAGCAGGATGATTTCATAGCAAACCTTTGTCGGGATGCCTTCAATTGGAATATCGAATTCATCTCAAGGCAAGATTATGATATTACTCTCCCTAGTCATCTTCAGAATTATGATGCTCAGATGGAATTTCAGAATTTTCTTGAAGTAGCACCGAGATTTCATTCGAATGAATGGAAACTTGTGAATCGATATGTAGAGGATGGAAAGGTTCCAGTTAGGAAATCAGAAATCTATAGATTGATGTCTGAGAAATTCAAGGTTTTGATTCTTAACAGTACCATTCAGGTACCACCATTACCCAAGAATCTGACTCATGCAGTACAACAGATTGAGTCAGAGCTTCGTACAAAATTGAAGACGACTGAACCCATCCAATTTACAATGAAGACTGTGACCGCTTTTCCACCATGTATTGCAGCGATGCATGCAGATGCAGTTGATGGAAAGAATCTCTCACATGAAGCTCGTTTCGCCTTGGCTGCATTTCTCCTTAAAATTGGAATGACGCAAGAGGAAGTTCTCGGTATCTTTAAACCAGCTCCAGATTTTGTGCGCAGTCTTGCCGAATATCAAGTCCGACATATTGCAAGTAAATCTGGAGGTGAGGGATATACTCCTCCTTCGTGTAGGACATTACAGGGGAATAGCTTATGTCCTGTTTACCTTCAAATTACAACTGATCCACTCTGTGAATATATAATCCACCCACTTCGATTCTACCAAACACGCTCTTGGGAAATCACGAGAGGTGTGAAGAGTCATTCCTGGTATGCACAAAAAATGAAGCGGAGACAATTCTTCTAAACTAAGTTTTATCGCCTATAGATTTAGAATAATAGTATAGATACTCTTGAGCATATCCTGCGTATTGGCCAAAGTATTTTCGTGCTGCCTTAGACTTTTGTTGATAGGACTTGCCTGACTCGGTGAATATTCCATAATGTTCCTGAATGACCTTCTCTATCCATACATCGATAGGAAATGCTTCGAGGTGCCCTAAGGAAAAGAGAGCAACACAATCTGCAACTTTGTTACCCACTCCATGAAGCGTCTTCAATTTGGAATGAGCCTCCTCGTATGTCACATCTTTTAATGCCTCTAGATCGACATCTCCATTCAGAATCGAATCAGTTGCTCTCCTGATGAACTCTGCCCTCCATGCTAATCCTAATGATTTCAGAATGGCATCATCTAGTGCACATAATTGCTCAGGAGTTGGCATTCCATAGTGGACCACTCCTCTTATTTCGAATTGCGACCCACAACTCTCTCTTATACGCCGCACCATTGTCTTGATTGCTGGAATACCTTTCCATGTCGCACATAGAAATGAAACAAGACACGGATATACTGGGTCATTTATAATCCTCAGACCTGGTGCAAATCTGACACTATTTGTCATAAACTCGTCTTTTGCTATTTCCTTCTGTATCTCTAAGAGTGGGTCATCTAACCTGAAGAGTTTGGCAATATCCACACTCCTATCGGAAGACTCCCATCTCAGAACATCTCCTTCTTGTTCAACATAAACTACCTGACCTATGTCTGCATTTACATATCCTCTTCCTTCTTGAACCCAACAGAATGTCTGGCCACACTCTACGGTGTCCTTTAGACTGAAGTTGGATACGCTCAGTTCTTTCATCATTTGTTCTATCCTGTTACTCTTCTGAATTGGTTCATATATTCACTGACCTTTTCATTGAGTTCCATCTCTTCAAGAATTGACAAAGCCTCTAGATAATGAGGTCTTACTTCCTGTTGGATTCTCTTAGCAAGTATCTGATCGACCAATATTTTCAGGGTATAGAGGTGCACATGCAATGCCTTCTCTGTCAATTTATCAAAGTCAATCTTCCATTCCTTCAACTGTAGCAAGTACTCAATATTCTTCTTGAGTAATTTCTCATCTCTCTGAACAGGGTCGTGTCCACACACCATATACTCCCCAAAACGATCTACATAGCCCTGCATTGTAGAGATGTATGTATCAATATCTAGGCTGTTGACATAGGGAATATCCGATTCTACATTATCCCCCACAAAGAGAATCCTCTCCTTATAATCGTAGCACGATGAAGAATCAATCGTATGACCTGGTGAGTAAAAGAACTCGACTCTGTCGTCGTCAAAGACATAGTTTGTTCTGAATGTGACCGTCGGTGGTGTAAGAATTACGTTTCCCTGAATGTGCATTCTATTCCTCTCGAGGTCTGACGGTCCTTCTTCCTGAATTCGAATCTTACAATTCTCGTGTGCTAGTATCATTGAATCCTTGAAGTAACAATTTCCCCAGATATGGTCCCAATCGGCATGGGAATTGAAGACTACGATTGGTTTGTCATCAGCACCTTTCTCAAATATGATGTCTGAAATTTTCTCCATTGGTTTTGGTCCTAGAAAGGTATCACAGACATATACACGATGTTCACCAAAGACAAGGAAGGTCGTTGTAGGGAAGGGGTCTTCAAAGGTGACAGAAAGGCTCCTGCCCATCTTATCAAATTTCATCTTCATCAACCAGAAAATTAAGTACTAGACACTTGAAGCTCTCGTTTTGCGTCAATGATTGAACCGAAGTTCTAATAACAACCAATGTGTGTCAGCAACAAGTGGTGGAGCGGTCTTTGATTCGACCCATAGACAAGTTATTCCTTATCATCAATATTGGCCTTTTTACTGCTAGCGTTTTATTTGTGATATATATGAGTTTCAACGGATATTGGGTGTTTTCTATTGTTGTACCTATTCAGGTAATCAATCTGATATTCAGTGTTAGAAGTAGGTATGATGAACTATCTCGTTTCTATCAAGAGTACTCTCCAAGCTCTCTTCTAAACGTAGTGAATATTGTTGCCAATCTTTTTGTATTCATTGTCTTCCTGATAGCAGTGTTCTTTGATCCACTGAACCTCTTTCTTGATCTTGAAATTCTTATCATAGCCATTATAGCAATGATGTCCTTTACTTCCTCAAGTCTTGTTGGAGAGGGTTTCGGGCAAGTCATCTACGAACGCCAGAATGATGTCAGTCAACCGTCACTTGAAAAGGCTAATAGCCAATAAAGTTCTATTTCAAACCGCGGTGATGATGAACCACCTTAGCGTGATTATGAACACATGATCGACCCAAGGGGTATCTGAGCCGCACTACATATACAACCGCGCTCAATCTGATGAAAGTCAATATGGATTAGATTATCCCCATTCAGGTTCATCATCTTTAGGACGAGGAGTGTATTTTCTTGGTTCGTATCGTTCTCCTGGTCTTGGTGTGTCGGTATAGATGCGTCTAGGAGGCGAATAACTCCCGCTTGGGGGATAAGGTGGTCTTGGAGGGGTGCTTGGACCTGTGTATCTTTCAGGTCCCCAACCGTAGTCCTCTTTCTTACCCTTAGAGGTCATCCTTGATTTGATGATGTATAGGCCTCCAAGGCCTACTAATCCTCCAAGGAATAGGTATCCTATGACGTTTGTAGAGCTAATACCTACTGTCGACTGGGAATATTCAGTAGTTTCCTCAGCACTTGGATTTGGTGTGTATGGAGCATAAGTGTACGTAGCAGAAGTGGTGCTTGTACTACTACTTGAACCTCCACTTGAGCCACCCCCACTGCTCCCTGTTGTTGTAGTGGTAGTAGTCGTGGTTGTGGTATCCTCATAACTTACACTCAGAGTGAGAGAATACGACCCATAGCCTGTATATGCATAGACACTCGTATACCATGTACCTGATGAGGGATTGTTAACTACGATCTGTTCATAGGAAGTCAGTCCCTCACTTGAATAATCAGAATACCCGGGAGTCGCCTCTGAGCCATAGTTTGCATAGAGGTCGAAGTCACCTGTACTAGGGCCATTCAGTGTAAGAGTAATCTTCTCTGCATTCGCCCACACAATGAACGAATATAGCTCATATTCTCCTTCATAGAGGTATCCTGACTGTGTGTCTGCAGGAGTGAATCTAACCGCTTGTGATACATTCTGTTGATTACTGAGTGCACCACTTGAAACTGCCAGTATCAGAATCACTGCAAGTGCTACAAGACTTGTTGCTTGTTTTACATGCCTCATCACAAGTGCCCCATTTGCATAAAGGAATACATCGATAAAAGTACTATGGTTCTTTTTTCCGCAGTTTATCCAAGTGTGATTTTGCAATATTTCTGTGATACTATTCCTGACGGTATAGCTTGAGTTTTAGAAACGAGTACACTATCGCTAGCATGATGACACTCAGCAATGCGACTGGTGATACTACTGATACCCAGTGTTCTTGTGGGTCCCAGTCGATGCCATCTGGTATGCCGTCACCATCTGTATCTGGATTAGTTGGTGACATACAGAACTCGACCTCGTATGCATCACTCCAACCATCACCATCTGTATCCGGAGTGAAGGGTGACAATTGGTTGAGCACCTCGAAGAGATCACTCAAAGAATCGCCATCAGTGTCCGGCGAAAGCGGGTTCAGACCAGTCTCGTACTCAAAACCGTCTTCGAGCCCATCCTTATCAGAATCGGAATCAGTGGGGTTTGTCCCGAGTACATAGACTTCTAGATAATCGTCGAGACCGTCCTGATCAGTATCTTTTGAAGTGGGGTCTGTACCGAGTGAAGCTTCTACGCCGTCTCCGATGCCGTCTCCATCAGTATCATTTGATAGCAGACTCGAACCCCAGATAAACTCATCATAATCTGATGCGCCATCCCCATCAGTGTCGTTAGAAGTTGGGTTCGTCCCAATCTCGATCTCGAAATCATCGTCTAACGCATCTCGGTCAGTATCGCGAAGGTAAGGAGAGGTACCGTAGTCTAATTCTTCAAGGTCAGTGAGTGTATCACCATCTACATCCTCGTTAGCTGTAATAGTGAGTGAATAATTGGTCAGAACAACACCATAGTTGGTGATGTTAACGGAATAACTACCAAACTCAAGAACAAGATATTTCATTACAATGAGATTGTCATTCTCTGTCCTATTGTAGACAACTGCGTTTTCATCAATACTGATGATGGTTGCTTGAATTGTGGCATTTCCATCCCAAGTGATGGTAGCGTTCAGGTATCCCTTCTTGGAAGCAATGGTTCTCATGACCTCAGAATGCCCTGGATCCAGTGAACTGCTCTTGCTTTTCTCAGGAGCCACGCCTGTACCTAAGAGACCGATATATGCCACGACAGCAGCTGTGGATGCTACTAGATCTGCAGCCTTCTCGTAACTAAAGTCAGGATTATTCCAGGTATCAGATGAAGTACTTGAGAGAGGGTCGTATTGATACCCCTGGGATATATGCATCGCTGGGCGACCCACCTGCCACATTTCATATGCCAATGAATTCTGAGCGATATCTAGGTCTGAAACCTGTTGAAGATACCCGTTGCCAAAATCAGCAGAAGCTAGGCTCAAAAACTGGGGAATCCAATCTTGATCATGGTAGATTCCTTCTGAAGAATAGCTCCGTATGGACAATTTGAACCCATAGAGGTATCCCGCACGATGAAATAGAATCCTGTCAAATGCAATGCCTGTGATTGTCCGTATCTCATTATCTTCAAGCCATTGTACGAAGGCTCGTCCTCCGAGATCGTAATCCTCATCGAGATGCATTCCATTGATGAGCACATAGTATACATCACAGGATAATGTGTAATTTTGAAGTATTCTGGCAATCTCCAAGACCGCAGCAACCCCAGCTCCTGCATCATTCGTACCAGGTGAGTCCTCACTGTCCATGATACCAGCTATAACAATGGCAGGCCTTGGAGCTTGTGCAGTGCCATTCTTCATGGCTAGCAGACTCTGATATTCGGTCACCTGCTGAAATGTGAGCTCATCATTGGTATTATTCTGGAGAACCTCCTCTGCCCAGTCCCACGCATCGATAAGGTTCTGACTTGGGCCTTCTTCATCCCAGATTCTGCTTGGGAAATTCTCTGTGAGGTCCTTAGTGAGGTTTCCAACATTATCCTTTGAGGTTTCTGAGAATATGTCTTCAAAGAGAGCTGTGGAATTGAAATATGTGATATCTGCGGGTATTGGTCTGTTCGTAGGCGCTGTTGGACTTGTTACGTTATTCGTTGTTATCAGCATTGGTCCTAGAAGTAATGTGAACATTACCACTGCGGAAAATACTCTGGACCAAGCACCTCTCATAGTTACTCTTCGCCTTCGAAGTAGATTAAATACATTATTGACAGAGCAGAGGTCCTTCGAACTCTCCCATGGCATCATTTTAGCTACCTCTCATGTATGCTCTGCGCTTCACAACCAAGATTCCAATGATGATGATAGTGAAGATGCCAAGAGCTATGAACGGTACAGTATTTATCCAATGTTCAGTTGGCGCCCAGTCTTGTCCATCCGGAATCCCGTCTCGATCTGTATCTGCATCAAAAGGCATCAGACAATGTTCAACTTCATACGAATCACTTAGTCCATCCATGTCTGTATCTGTTGACAGAGGGTTCAGTGCATTCAGCACCTCAAAGAGGTCACTAAGTCCATCACCATCCGAATCTGGTGATAACGGATTGGTATCAAGTTCAACGTACTCTGTAAAATCGCTCAACCCGTCAGAATCTGAATCGGCAGAGAGAGGATCAGTTCCTAAATCAAGCTCAACATTATCATTAAGTCCATCTTGGTCTGTATCTGCAAGTGTCGGATTAAGCCCAAGGTCTATTTCGTATCCATCATATAGTGTATCCGAATCGGTATCTTGGACAAGTGGGTCGCAACCGAAGAAGACCTCTATTCCATCGAGTGCCCCATCGAAGTCGGAATCTGGCAAACGTGGGTTCGTACCCAACGTCTGTTCATCCGCATCTGGTAGGTAGTCAGAATCCGTATCTGAAGAGAGGCTATCTGTCCCGAACATGAATTCCTCGTAATCATCCAACCCATCCCAATCTAGATCCTGATACTGCGAATAGGACATTACGATGTTAGTCGATTCATTCCCTGAGTTTGTAACCCGAAGCGTGTATTCTCCGCGAGTACCCACGAGGTAATTCATCTGTATTGCTTTATCTGATTCATTTCGGAAATACACCGAATCATCTGACGGGTTCAGAATATCCGCGGCCACTGAGAAGTTCATATCCCATGTGACTGATACATTGACATATGAGAGTCCAGTAAGGTGAAGGTCTGTCTCATAGATAGAACCCGCTCCCACACTTCTCGTCGTAGTATACTCAGGAGCCACTCCTGCGCCTAGTCTTCCCAATGTCGCAACGAGGGAGCAAACCAGTCCGACAGCCTCCTGAGCGTTGTCGTATTGATATTGGCCATAATTCCAGGTATCATACTCAGTTGTCCAAATATAATCGTTATAGAATTGACCGACGGAAATACTAGGGATTCCTCGCAGCCACCCCTCATAGGCACCAGTCGGTACCCAGTTATCATCATGTGTCAAGTTACTAATGACCGCTTGACCTGTTCCGGACCTCTGAGAGATGTCCTCCGCCATTGAAAGAACATATCGCAAAGGGTCGTAGGGAAACATCAGATAATCATAGGAAACCCTGATATCCTGTCCGAAAGTATCATAGGTGTAGTATAATAATCGGCTAAACCAAATCACTCCAGCCGGTGATCGACCTTCTGATTGGAGTTCGTTGAGGAGATATGCCATTCCCTGGTTACCACTTGAATACGTGAATGAGTATCCATAGGAGATGGTATTCGTGAATACAAAGTATACATCATTTGTGAGATTGTAGGAATGTAACACACGTGCACATTCAAGGACCGCAGCAACACTAGCTGCAAATCCGTTAGCACCCGGAGACCATCTGCTCGAAATGGTTGCAGAAATAATGATTGGAGCCAAGTTTGAATCTGTGCCTTCCTGAATTGCCACAAGGTTGAGCATGGACGTCCTAAATTCGAAATGAATCTCGCCATCAGTGTAGTCTGAAATAGTCTCATTTACATAGTTCCAGCAATCCCGAAGCGATTGTGTTCCATTTCTGTCTAGTGGATACCAGATTCTCTGAGGGTATTGCTGAGAAATAATCTGTGTCACTGCGCGGATGTTGTTAATGTTGACCTTTGAAAAGACAGAATCCCAGAGGGATTTCATACTGAATGTTTCAGCTGGTGTCATTTGAACAACTTCAGTACTTGTAGGTAAGGTTGTGTCGCTGTTATCGTCTACTAGGCTGGAAGGAGCTAGGAATATCATTGCCAGTAAAAACGATAACGTGATGCATGCATAGACACGGCTCCATTTCATAAGGTCGATGGGCTATTGAAGTCCAGTTATATCTTGCGAAAGGCGCTATGGTTTATTCAGGTATGGACTCAATTCCAACTGATTCATCTTTTACGATGCGGACGAGAGTTTCAATGTCTGCATTAGATATAGTAGGAATTCCCTCTATCTGTGGTTTATGTGCTGTTCCCTCCCATATTACGACTGCCTTGACGGTCTTGGGTAATTCTTCAACCGGTTCTGACTCTTCACCAATACACCAAAACTTAGGAACTTCCAGTTGTTTGAATCCCTCAAGTAACAAGAAGTCAACCTCAAGCACATTTGCGATTTCTGATATTGACACTCTACGATTGAATCTGACTGTTGTTGTATCAGGACCAGAGAGAATGGTTGGATTCGCTCCCGCTTTTCCATGTCTCCATGTGTCTGTCCCTTCTGGTGCAATAATATTCTCAATCGAACCCTTGATGGTCGCGACTTTATATCCCTCAGATGTCAAACTCTGGATAATCTGCTCAAGCAAGAAGGTCTTGCCTGAGAAAGAGAATCCTGAAACAGCGAATACGCGCATAGTAAACTCAGTGGAAGACTCATCATGAAGGTTAATGGTGTTTTCGATGTCGGGAGGGTTTGGTTAATATACAGGTAATTTTGGCTTGCTTCTTACGGAACCTTAAAAATCCGTAACTGTTCGAGAATACTGTACTGGAGACACCATCCTTGGAGACCGAGAAAGAAGCTGCAGTTGTATGCCAAGAAGTATTTCGAGAATTCGAGGACGGCACCCGAATAATAAAAGTCCTCAGAGGTACAAATCTCGCTGTAAAACGTGGTGAGTTTGTTGCCATAGTTGGTGCATCAGGATCTGGGAAGACGACTCTCCTTAATCTAATCGGAGGTCTTGATCGTCCTACTGGAGGTACCATACTTGTAGATGGTATTGATATAACAGGTCTTGATGATGACAAGATGTCTGAGATGCGGCGTCATAAGATTGGTGTGCTTTTTCAAGATCAACATTTACTACCCATCTTTACTGCCATAGAGAATGTTCAGGTTCCTATGTTGCTCGATGAGGTGAGGGCGGATACGCGTCATGAGAAAGCGATGAAGCTCCTTGCTGCAGTTGGTGTCGATCATCGTGCTCATCACATGCCTCATGAGCTCTCAGGTGGAATGCGCTCTCGAGTTGCCCTTGCACGCGCTCTAGCTAACGACCCAATTGTCCTCCTTTGTGATGAACCGACAGGTGATCTTGACCACAAAACTGGTGGAGAGATTATTCGTTTAATGAGAGATCTTGCAAAAAGTGAGAATCGAGCAGTCATCACTGTGACTCACGATCCCGAAACTGCTAGAATGGCTGACCGAATTCTTCTCCTCCGTGATGGAAAACTAGTATCAGAACTTATTGGAGAATTCTTCAGAGCAAGTGGCGTCGATGTAGAAAGCAAACCAGCTGAAGATTCTGCATCGGGGTGATTTAGTGGCTAGAAAGAGTAAGAACGGGAAGGTTTTACCCGGTAACCGCCTCTATGCCTTTTCATACGCACTTAGTTCAATGAAGGCATATCCGTTCAGGGCTCTCAGTCTTGCTCTTACACTTAGTCTTGGTGTATCTCTTATTGGCTCAGTTCTCATCTGGGCTGATACAGGTGTTCAAGTGAGTGTTGACGAATATTTTGATGATAATGCATTCCAATTATTAGTTGAGAATCCAGCTGGTCAGACTGCAGCTGTAGATGCTGCAGATTCATACCTTCGTAACAGCTTACTTATCGAAGATACATACAGAGTAAACTCAACAGTAGGACTTGTATTTGGTACACAATTACCAGATAGTACAATGTATGGGTTAGAAGAGCCTATCTATACCGATGGAATGAAGGATTGTGAGGTCATTGCTGTAGACAATGAATTCCTTGACATTGCAAAGACCCAGTTTGAAATTGAAGGAGCTTTCCAACTTTCTCCTGGAGAAACTGTTGTTTCAACCCAATTCGTGAATTATGTTTACGAAGTGTTCGGTCTAACCCTGACTATTAATTCTACAATTGATGTTGAGGTTCTCACTCGCAGACCCACTGGTTTGACGGGCGAGATTGGCGATATGGGTAGACAGAGTCTGAATGCGCTAAAGATTGTTGGAATATATGAGATTGAAGGATACAACTCTCTCATAGAATTAGGATTCAATTCCCTCATGAGAACGAACTATGATTACCTGCACTTTTACACCCCTGTCTTTGGCATTCGAGATAGCATCATGGTTCTTGCAGATGAGTTCGACTCCGCAGACCTGTCACAGACTGGTTTCTTTGGAGCCAGATCCTTTGTTAGAGCCTCAAGTGAAAATCTGATTGCTGCAGGTGTAGATGTGATGGATGAGAACCTCCTCACACTCAAAGCAAGAGTAGACGAACAGTACGATGTTACAGTTGAAGGTCTGGGGGAGGTCCTATATCTCCAAAGCCTTGTCGATACCTATGTTGAAACAATGCCTCTTGCATTGTTAAATCTACCAATTTTCATACTTGCTCTCTTTCTGTCCGTTTTCGCTGCAGATACATTCATGGCTACTAGAAATGTAGAAGTAAGCGCTCTCCGATCCAAAGGAGCCAGTTCTAGCCAAGTGTACGGAATATTCTTCTCCGAATCAGTTCTCATAGCTATTTTCAGTACAATTGTGGGTATTTTCCTTAGTATTATTTTCGCAGCCTTAATTCCATCAGCGACGGGATTCATGGTCTTCGACTGGGACCTCTATGAATACTTCCTATCAAATACGGTAATCAAGACCGAATCTATTATCATGACTATCCTGCTGTGTATCATACCTCCACTACTATTCATACTCAATTCTGCTAGAAAGGCGGCAACGACTGAGATTGGTATGCAGCTTATGGAAGTATCTGAACCAGTCGACACTGGGAGTGAAGCATATGGTTTCACAATCGGCATGTCGGTCGTGCTTCTAGCAATGGTCGTTGGTGCAGTCATTTTCCTTCCAACTAATCCTATCATGTTATTCATCGAACTCGGACTAGGTACTGCAGCATGGTTCTTCATGGCATTCAATGGTTCAAGATTATCTCGAGTAGGATTCGCAAAGATTACTCAGAAGATGTCGTTCGTTCTTGGCGAGAAGAATCTGATTTCTGCAGGTAACCTCAGGATGAGAAGAGGAAGGATTGTTCCTCTAATGGTTGTACTTGCACTAACACTATCCTCTACGATTGCTTTCACAGTTCAAGCTCAGAGTTTCCAAGCAGACCTTCAGAAAGAAATAGAATACGCAGTCGGTGCAGACCTCCGAGTAAGTTGCACTTCTCGTCCTTTCAGTTTTAACGATTCACTTGAACAATACCCTGGAGTTAACAGAGCCACACCTATTCTAAAAACATGGGGTGGTATAGGAATAGAACGGATAACAATTGCAGGAATAGATGCTATAGAATATTCGCTAATAGCGAACTTTGACGAATCGAGTTTCGGTGGGCAAGATCCCAGCTTTGTATTGTCTAGGCTTGCATCAACACCAAATGGAATCCTCTTGAGTCAATATCATGCTGACCGTTGGAATAAGACAATAGGTGATGAGCTTAATCTAGAAGTTGGCGGTCGGTTATCTACAGAGTGGGTCACTTTTACTGTAATAGGAACAGTGCATTCAGCTCCCGGCTTTGGCTATGCCTCAGAAGAAGACATTCCATCATCTCGACTTGGTGCAGGATTCGGGTTTCAAGTTGGTCTCTCCGGACTTGCAATTGCTAATCTAGATTATATTTCAGAAGAAACAGAAATATCCACTGCTAATCTTTTCATGGCTGACTTGGTCTGTGTCACCGATCAAGACCTTGTTCTCAGATCATTAAGAGACCTTCCAGGAGTATCAGCAACAACACCAGAGGCATTCGACCTTAGCGGTTTCTCGTTTGGTACTGCACTTTTCCTGAGCACCGTAGAGGGATTATTCTCAATCGGTTTTGCAATGTCCCTTATACTAAGTATGTTTGCGCTTACTCTGTTCTTAGGTTCAATTGTTCGAGAGCGCAAGAGAGATTACGCTATTCTACGTGCAGTGGGAGGTTCAAAGCGGCAGATAATTAGAGTGGTCTTGTCAGAGTTTACAGGCATAGTATTTGCCTCTCTGACATTAAGCCTAGTCTTAGGTACACTCTTCGGATATGTTATGAGCTCAATCATATTTGCTATGAGCCCATTTGCACGAACTCTTGCGGCACTTATTACATTTCCAATTGGCTTTCTCACAGCAGTGCTTCTGCTTGAGATATTCGCCATGATTGTAGGTGCCTATTTCCCTGCAAGGGAGGCATCAAAGACCGACCCAGCAATAGTCTTACGAAATCTGTGAGGATAAAAGATGGTAGAGAGAGCACGCGACTCCCAATTAAAAGGAAGCCCCATCTGGGCACTAAGCTATGCCATGTCATCATTACGTAACTATCCAGTGAGAAATATGGGGATAGCGTTAGTCCTTGCTATTGGTGTTGCGCTCCCAACTACTGTCTTTGTATGGGCTGATACTGGAACAAGGATGGTCGTGCATGATTATTTTGATGAAGCAACCTACCAAATGAGTCTACAACTAAAGCCTGGTCAAGGATACGATTGGAGATTACTTGATGATATTCTAACAACTGCAGATGAGCATCCGTATATTCAATATGTGCATAGGGTCATTTCTACAGTGGGTATTCTTCAAAACGATACGTTACCTGAATGGGCATCGTATGATGTCTACGGTCTGAATTATGCATACGGCATTAAGGATATGCGAACCATTCTTACAAACAATCAGATTCTTGGGAACTGGTCCAGAGAATTTACATGGGAGGGTAATTTCTCACTTTCTCCTGGACAAGTACTGGTTTCTCAAGGTTTTATTGACTATACTCATGAGGTTCATGGAATCAATTTGGAGATTGGCAATCAGATTGATATGGATGTATTCGTACACGATCAAGAACGTTCAGGTCGTACTCCCCGAGAACAGATGTATTTCGCTCCCATAGATAATCTCACTATCGCAGGGATTTATCAACCTCGACCTGTACGTACTCAGCTTACAGATGCTTTTCCAAATATAATGCGACTTAACTGGGATCCCATGGCTTTAGCCGGTGACCCTGTTCTTGGACTCGCTGACTCTGTGATGATACTTGACGAGGATGTTGGTGAAGGATTAACTGAGGAGATAGGTGGCTGGGGATATTTCAAATTTGCAATTCTACTCAGAGCATCAGAGACTGCTCTACTCGCAGCAGGTCCAGGGAATATTGGCGATAATCTTATCGCTTTCAAGACAACATTTGAAGAATCATTCACAACTTATCAGGTGAGTGGATTAAGAGATATTTGGCGACTGGAAGCATCCATCAACACCTTCCTTCAGAGCCAAGTCTTGACTGTAATTGCATTTCCTGTTTTGATAATGAGTCTGATGTTGACCGTTTTCACATCTGAAACATCTGTGTCCAGAAGAAAGGGTGAGATAAGTGCTCTAAGGTCGAAAGGTGCATCATTTAATCAGGTCTTTGCTACTTTTATGTGGGAATCTCTATTTCTAAGCTTCATTGGTTTAGGAGTGGGAATTGGCCTATCATTCCTGTTAGCTCCCCTCATTGGTTCCTCGGTAGACCTCTTTGTTTTTGATTTCTCTTTATATGCTAGTTACGTCGCGAATCTATCAATTCCTCTTCTTGCTGTAATTATTGCAACGGCAATAGCTATGTATTTACCTGCAGCTTATCTCTTACATGTCGCTAGACGAATCGATGTTACAGAAGTAGGTCAACCAATAAGTGAGCAAGCAGAAGAAGGTGCTGAAGTAAGCGGAATCAGAAGATACGCAATTGGGCTTACAGTTGTGCTTATGGGTCTAATATTGTTGCCTTACATCATCTCACCTTCTGGAACAGCAGCTGTAGGTGATATACTGATAGCTACGCTCCTGCTGTTTGTTGCATCATATCTTGGATCTCGAACGATGCGGTTAGTAACTGCGAGAGTTTCAGGAAGTACAAACTTTCTCTTGGGTGAGAAGGCACTGTACTTGAGTCAGAGCCTTCGCAAACGTAAGGGACAGTTCATTCCACTTCTGGTCATTCTCACTCTTACACTTACTACAACTACAATGATGTTAGTGCAGACTTCGAGTTTTGAAGCAACAATGGCAAATGAGCTAGCATACTCAATTGGTGCAGATATGAGAATTGAAGCTGACCCAATGGCCCTGAATTTCAACGAAACACTTCTCCAGTATCCCGGTGTTCTTGAGGTCACACCAGTGCTTGAAACATGGGCTCAGGTTGGTACAAATCGATTTTTCCTTGAAGGCGTAGACGCAATGAGTTATGCACGAATTGGGTCCTTTTCTGAGAATAGTTTTGTAGGTAATGATTCATCTTCTGTCTTGGCGGCTCTAGATGCTCAACCCAATGGGATTGTTATTAGTCAGTTCTATTCTAATTTATGGAACAAGACTATCGGACAGTCAATCTTGGCATACTACGGTGGAGTAAATGATACACGAGTGGGTAGCTTCCAGATAGTTGGAATTGTTAGAAGTGCACCGGGATTTGGAGTTGCGTCAACACAGGACCTTGCTGGTGCATCTTTTGCATCCCAATTTGGTTTCCAAGTTGGCCAGGGCGGTTTTGCCCTCGTGAATTTGCATTATCTTATGGATGTAGGTTCAATTCAACAGACAGAGTTATTCTTAGTGGACACAACTTGTTTCACCGATGTTCATCCTATGATAACATCCCTAGAGCAAGAGAAAAACCTGCGTGTCTATACCCCTGACACCTTTGATGTAAATACGCAATCAACCTCCATCAGACTCTTCCTTTCAGGTATTCAAGGTCTAACGACTATTTCCTATCTCCTCTGTGCTGCTATGGGTCTGTCAGCTATTGCTCTATTTCTAGGTTCAGCGGTTCTCGAAAGGAGATCGGAGTATGCTGTCTTTCGAGCGATGGGAGGTACGCAGCGACAAGTAATTTCGATGGTATTTGGCGAGTTCGCAGGGTCGGTTGTGGCTGCTATCTCGATCAGTGTGATATTGGGCTTTGTCTTTGGATATGCAATGAGTATCATGACATTTGGTATATCACCATTCACTCCGGTCTTACCAGAAATTCTAGCATATCCGTTTCTGATGATGCTCGTGACTATAGCTGCTGAGAGTTTTGTGATGCTAGCATCATGTTACATCCCAGCAAAGCGTGCAGGATCTATAGACCCTGCGACTGCGCTTAGGAATTTGTGAGGTGGCAGAATGAGAAGTGCGCAGCTCATAACCCTTATTTGCCGCTTAAAAACGAAGGAGAATGTGGCATAAATGGTCAGTGCTGAAGTTCTAGACATGTATGGTGATTACCCAGATGATGTTGTAGTTTCAGTTGAGAACGTGTACAAGATATTCAAGACACACGAACTTGAAGTAGTTGCTCTTAGTGGAGTTTCTCTTCAGATTCTTGAAGGCAAGATTATGTGTATGGTTGGTCCTTCCGGATCAGGAAAAACTACTCTCACGAATATCATTGGAGGAATCACAAAAGCTACTGTCGGAAAGGTCTACTGGGCCAATCTTCGTTCTGATATCACTAAGATTAGCGAGCGTGTACTGACCGAAGCCAGAAGGAGCTTTATTGGATTCATCTTCCAGGTGAATAATCTCTTACCCCATCTCAATGCTTGGCAAAATGTTGAACTCGCAGCTCGAATAGCAGGAGTGCCAAAAAGGGTGCGTCAGGACCGGGTAGATAGACTCATCAAACTCGTAGGTCTTGAGGAGCGCAAGCGTAACAAAGCGACAACCCTCTCTGGTGGAGAGCGTTCAAGAGTTGCTATTGCTAGCTCACTTGTCAATTTGATTGATACTGAAGGTAAAGGCCTAGTACTGTGTGATGAGCCGACAGGTGACCTTGACCCAGAAACTGCACAACGAATTCTGGAGTTATTCAAGGAGCTCAATGAGACCCTTGGTACTTCTTTCTTCATCGTGACGCACAGCCAACAGGTTGCATCCATGGCTGACGTGACAGTAGAGATTCGTGATGGTATTGTATCAGGGCTTCATCAGACAGGTATCGATTTGGATGACTTGGGTGGTACAAGAGTTGTACGACTTGACAATAACTATCGGCTCCCTATGCCCACCGACCTTCTTGAGCTGGCTGGGAATCCTACCGAGTTCCAGATTAGTTTCGAGAATGATCATTTCATCCTTGTTCCTCAGACTGGTGAGGTAGCTGAACGTGTTCAAAAAGTCAGAACCTGTCGTGTATGTGGTCATGAGATTGCTCAAGGCAAATTCATATGTGCCAACTGCGGCAGCACAGTATAACCACTGTGGTGCCTAAAGGATGGATAGGATTCAATCAGGTGTTCTAATAGTACTTGTATTCATCTTGATAGGTAGTACTGTTTCAATGTTGTTTTCTGTTGCGTATCAGTATCCAGTTGCGGAAACCACGCCTTATCATGAGGAGTATTATGACACCTCTTTTTGGGATTTGACAGATGCCATTTCTACACCCCTAGACGTTGAGAATATCTCTGAAACCGTTGAATCTGTTCAAACAAACACTGGATCAGTGGATGTTACTAGTTGGAAATTTAATTTCTACAGCGAAACCTATGACTCAGTTGAAATTCGAATTAACTCTATCGTAATGCAGAGAGTTGACAGATCTGGTGACGCTCCTGGTGTGTTAGTTCTTCACGGTTATGGGAGCAATTACATGGGGTTTATAGACATCATTCGACAGATTGCGGCAGCAGGATATGTTGTTCTTGGTATCGATGCTCCAGGATCTGGGATGTCGACATCATTTCCTCCATTAAATCCTTATACCTTCTTTGACGTTTCTGATGGTCCTGAATCTGCACATATCTACCATTCAGTTTGGTCTGCTGCTAGGGCTCTAACACTGTTGGAATCATTACCCTATGTCAACTCAACAATCGTACTTGGAGGGTCAATGGGTGGATTAGAGACCTTCATTCTTTCAGGAATAGATTCGAGAGTAGATGCCTCTATACCAATGATTGCAGGAGGTAATTTTGATGAACCTCTCAAATCAGGGTCTCTCTTTAATAGTCTAATCAATCCAAACTACGAAATTGACTCTGAAGAGCTTCACCAACTTCAACATTGGTTCGATCCCATTGCATATGCAAGACTTTTGACCCGTCCCGTCTTTATGCTATATAGCACAGATGATCCGTTCTTTGTACTTTCAGGGCTCCGCCAGACAACAGATGCCATTACAGCACCATTGACTCTGAGCATTCGACCCAACTCAGGGCATGTTATAGATTCAACTTGGACGCCCATGGTAATTCGATGGATGGATCAACATTTTCGAGGAGGACCAAGCTATCCGTCTGTCCAAACTACGCATACCTCTGATTACACAATTAGTGGCTATACACTGCATATTAGTGCAAATGTATCATCTGATATTCCGCTTTCAGTGTGCTGGAGAACTAGCGACCCCGGTTCAGTCTGGGCGATAACCCCCATGAACCAAGTTGGGGACGAGTATGTCCTTGACATAACCCCGTTACACATTGGCAAGATTACGTTCTTTGTCTGTGCAGCAGATGGTGATTATCTCTGGGTTTCATCCAAAGTACAGGAAGGATATGGTGCAACATTTCTAACTCCTATAGTAGCGTTGATTGCTGGAATAGGAGTATTTGTGATGACACGAATAACAGGATGGCGATTGACACGTATGCATCTTTTGCGAGAAACTCCTATGCTATTTGGACTTGCCATGATTGGTCTTGGATTTCTATTGCCATTCTATGGCATCTATAACCGAGTTCAGCTGTCAATTCTTGATTTCTTAGAGGTGTTTGGCCAGACGCTTGGACTAGATGGATGGTTCCTTTCATTGACAGTCCTTATACTCTGTTACATAATTGCACTATCTACAGTCCGTCATCAACTCCCATTTATGATGGTGATGTTGGTCTGGTTCCCACTTCTGGTCATAATCACAATTGCATACATCTTCTTCGCAGGAGTTTTTGCAGTGGCAGGTGGTCTTGCATCGATTTATTCCGGTGTAGGCGCGTTCTTACTTCTCTTTGCTGTTCCTGTCATGTTGATATTAGAATCCTTCTTCAACAAGCTAATATTTGATGTCAAGAACCCCTTGCCGGTTCCGGAGAGTCCTTCCTCTTAAGAAGGGCTACCATCTCTTCAATACATCTCCAATTGCCCATCAGGCTTCTAATTCTGATTCGTACACGTTTTAGAATTCTAACCTTTCTCACTTCGAGTAGGTTCTCAAGAGTTTTGTTGATTTCAATTCCTTCAGCATCAAAATCTGTCAGGATAAGCACATTTCCCTTATGACCAGCATTCTTGACTATATGATCTGCAAGCTGTTCACGAGTCTTGTTTGTCTGTGTCTTAATCATTGGTACATTGACACCAAGATCTCGCAATAGTCTAACATCTCTCTTGCCCTCGACCACAATCACCAATGGATTATATTTTACGGCTATATCTTGGAATATTTTCAGAAGTGCTCTTTCATTATCTCTAAGAGGTTTATTGCTCCTATACTCCAAACCCTACACCTGCTATCCTGGAGTAATTGCTACCTTCATGCTTTCTCCAGTACTCATCATCTTAAGAGCATCTTCTAGATCTTTGAGTGGTTTTTCGTGAGTTATCAGCACATCTGTATTGATACTGCCTGTACTCAATAGTTTCAAAGCTTGCTCCACATGTTTCGGGGTAAGATGAAATACACCCTTGATTGTTAACTGACCATAGTGAAAACGTACTGTGTCAATCTCGAATTTTGTTCCTGATGCAGCTCCTCCAAAGAGCACACAGGTGCCTGCATCTCTGGTCATATCTATTGCCTGTTCCCAGACTGCAGGTAATCCCACCGCCTCAATAACAACGTCGGCTCCATAGCCCTGAGTTTCTTCTTTGACTCTCTCTACGGGATTTTCTCTGGACGGGTCAATCACAATATCCGCTCCTGCAGTCAAGGCTAAGTTTCTTCGAAACTCTGACAGATCAGAAGCAATAACAGTCGCAGCTCCACTCTTCTTTGCAAGCATAATGAGCATCTGTCCAATAGGTCCAGCACCAATGACTGTAACGGTGTCTCCGAGTTCGATGTAGGACTCTTCGATTCCATGAACAACACAAGCCAAAGGCTCCGTCAATGCCGCATTTCTAAATGATAAGCTATCAGGAATCCGATGCGTGTTCCATTGTACAACTGGGGCTGGAACTCTGATATATTCTGCATAGGCACCGTTAACTAACGAGGTCTTCAATTGTGCGCATAGATTTGGTTTTCCTCTCTTACAGAAGAAACAAGTTCCACAAGGAGCAGAGTTAGTCGCAACAACCCTCATACCAGGCTCAAAACCTTCTACTCCTGCACCAATTTCGTCTATGATTCCAGCATACTCATGACCGAAAAGTGTAGGTATTTGCTGAAGTAGCACTGGATGCCCTCGTTTGTAGGTCTTTACATCTGTTCCACAAGTAAGAGCAGTTCCGACCTTGATGAGTAGTTCTCCAGGTCCTATTTCAGGCACATTAGTATCTTCATATCTGATGTCACCAATATCATAGTAAACTGCAGCCTTCATTGTTCGTTCCATAAGAAGCCCCATTTACATTGTGTTTCAGCCGTGTTTAAATCACTTGCTAACTGTCATTTGTGTTTCCACCATAAGGCTTAATCTCAGTTTATCTTGGCGATAGATGACCAATAATGAATACTAAACCACGATATCCCGAATCAATATTCTACGTATCACAAGCGAAATGGGATGGACAGACCGGAGGAACAGCAACTGTTACAGATGATAGACACATCGTTTTTGACACACCCAAGATATATGGTGGTAGAGGAGAAGGAGTGTGTCCAGATGAGATGTTTGTGTCAGCTGTACTTGGTTGTCTGATCAATACATTCCTTGATTTCAAGCGGAAGACTCTCTTGGAACTCGTTGATATTAATTTGAGAGGAGAAGCAACAGCAAAGTTCGACAATGAGGGTTATCGAATTGTGGGTATCAAAGTGGAAGGTAACGTCATAGTTGATATTGATGACATTGAATATGGTGAGAGAGCTGTTCAGATGATGAAGAAGTACTGCCACCTTACAAGATCAATCAAAGATTGCATTCCAATTGAGTATCATATCTCCGTCGAGGGCAAAGAATTAGAGAGCTGACTCCTCGTCCTTGTAATTCGCAATCAGTTGTTCAATTCGCTTCATGTATCGTGTCATATTATCCCAATATCCTCCTTGAAAGAAGACACTATCACATTCATTGCAAAACCAAAACACATCGTATGTATTGTATGTCTGTTCGAATACCATTTCCCTGACCTTGTGCTTTGAGTCGCCCTTCAGCTCTTCCAATTCGCCATTACATTTTGAACATCTTGCATGTGATGGATCGAGATGTGGATATATGCCGAATCTATAGAAGACCTCGGCAACTTCATCGTCAACTGCGCCTCGTACTAACATGGAATCGATGTTCTTGTTCTGTGCTCTATTGTATAATTCCTCATCCGAAGTCAAGAGAACTCTTTTTTCCTTTTCAGCAATAATCAGAGCATTATCATCCTCAATATCCCCTTCATATATTGTATCATAACCAGTCAACCTAAGCCAGAGTGCTACTTTACCTAACATTGCATCGACGACAAATTTCAAGGCTTTTCACCAAAGAATAGTCTAGCTGCATTTTTCCACATCACAGATTCGATTTCGTCTTGTGTTATCTGAGGATGTCCAGCTTCTTGAAAAGAATCCGGGATTTTGAGGTTTTTGAAGAAATCAACCCAGTCTGCTAGTTTCATCATATGTTCGAAGAGCGGAAAATCACTTCCCCAAAGGATTCTATTTGGGAAAATCCTGAAAGCCCTTGCATCTAGAATCATCTGATAGAATTTGTATGGTGTTCTTGTGACTAACATTTGCCATCCAGATACATCCACTGAAACATTAGGATTCTTTGCTGCAACCATTAGAGTTTCATCAACCCACGGAACACCAACATGAGCAAGGATAATTTTCAGTGTTGGAAAGTCTGCTGCAACTTTATCCACGTAAACTGGTCGTGCATATTTCACATGTTTGTATCGGGAAGTGAATCCTTGGTGTAATAGAACCGGTATTCCTAACTCCACAGCTTTTTCGTAAAAGGGATAGAATTCCTCATTATCAGGATAGAAACCATTTGGAGGATACATCTTCCATCCAATGCATCCCTTCTCAACTACTGCTCGTTCGAGCTCGTCTATTCCCTCCTCTCCGCGCCTTGGATCGATTCCAACAAATGTATACAAGGACTCTTCTTCTGTAATTTCGTTTACATGCCAATCTGTTTTCTCTGTAAGAGTAAGAGGCATCTTTTGATTAAATCCACTATCTATGGGTAGGATTATCGCTCTCTCAACATTAGCACTCACCATTGCTTGTCTGAGGATAGATGCAGGAGAATCTAATTGAGGTGCAGAGCCATCCCTTTGTGCAGCGATTCTTCTGGCTTCTAGGTCTTTCTCACTTATGATATCTCGAGTCCAAGTATGGACATGCATATCAATTACTCTCATAATTCATCAACCACCCACGAATCAGGCTCTCCTCCCAGTTCTATAGATGCCTTTCTTAATTCATCTACAACATCAACTGACACACTTACACCTCCAACTGAAACTCTCCAACCAGGTCCATGATAGTCTGTTCCCCCTGTCTTGATCAAACTGAGATCATCACCAGCTCTAATTACTTCAGACGGATCTTCACCGATACGGAAATGAGAATAGTTGTAGAACGCTTCTACACCCAATAATCCCATTGCTTTTAGCTCAACAAGTAAATCATACACACCAGAAACTTGGATTGTTAGTGGATGTGCTACAACCGGAACTGCTCCTACATACCTTAGTAGTGAAATTGCCTCTTCAATAGACATCTTTTCTTTCTCAACATAAAGGGGACAGCCTCTATTCAAGTACCGATCAAAGGCTTCATCCATATCCTGAACGACTCTATGATCAATCAAGATTCTTCCAATATGAGGTCGCCCTGGACTTTTCACTCCATCAAGCAATTTGTCCAAATACTCTTTTTCCACACTGATTCCCATTTCTGATAACTTAGACAGCATCTTCGGGAATCTGGTTTCCCTAACCTCTCTGAGCCACTGAAGTTTTGAGAATAGTTGAGAATTGTCCATAGGAACAAAGTAACCCAATAAGTGTGCTTCTTTGCCATTATACAACGTACTAATCTCAAGACCTGGTACCCTTTGAAGATGACCTGGTGCCGTAGCGTTCATGAATTCCATAAGTCCATCCACAGAATCATGATCTGTAAGCGAAATTGCTTGTAATCCAGACTCGACTGCCATTTTCACGAGTTCACTTGGTGAAATAGTCCCATCTGAAATAGTCGAGTGTGTATGAAGGTCAGCACGGTCCATCGTTATGCTTTGCCTCCTGCATTAATTTCTCAACCAATTCTCTTACCTTGTGACAAGCCTTTCTGATCTCCTCACGAGACATGATTTCTCTGGATGGGCAGTCCTTGTCAACTACGCATTTCCTCTTTTTTACATCATAAACAATTGGATAATATCTACAGCCGTCTGGTCGATTCTCATAAATCATGCACTCTCTAGTTTCAGGGTCATAGAAAAAACAGTGGTTGTCAATGTTTCTCAATTCACAAAATCCATCTTCCGTCTTGACGAGATATTCACCCCTTCTATATCCCAGAGCATCGATTCTACTGGCATCTTGTTTTGTAATCGTCATTTCAGTTTCAATGCAGCATAACCGAACTTGTTCACAACTGCCATCATGGTTACATTCGAAGGGTGCCACTAAATTGTTCTCCAATTTGTAATATGCGTGAGTGAGTGCAGGTCAGATTGCGGTTTATTGGGTCATTGCGCTTGATAGACGCTAACCCTTCCCTACTTCTTCTTCATCCTCTGCACTCAGGATGTTTTCGAATCTAAGGATGATAAATGAACTGGTTACTCTACACCTTTTCTCAAAAGTCGTCGTGCAGGTGACAAATCTTTAGATATATTTGAAACATCTGTTCTTGATTTTCCAACACTAAGACTATCAGCAGTTGTTAAGGGACGTCCTGTAATCTTAAGAAATGCTCTTGCTCGAACAGCATATAGATAGTCTATAGGTGAAGGTTGACTCATAGCTCCAAGGAGTGTCCTTCTACGTCCGCCCATGAGATTAAGTAGTCGTTCGAGTAGATTCATCAGTATTCGTCCAATGATAATCCCTCAGAGACCGAAGAAAAGGTTTTCCAAGTGGTCAAGTTAGTATCATGTCTAGGCCAAAGAACTAAAATGCACTAGCCGAAACGACCTCTGAACCTCTTAAGGGAGCTGAACGTCATGCGAATTGCGGTGCTTGATAAGACACGTTGCAGACCAAAAGACTGCTCACACGAATGTCAGAGATTCTGCCCAAGAGTCCGTACTGGAGATGAGACTGTTGTCTTCGAAGAAGGACCTGATAAACCACCTACAATAGTTGAATCTCTATGTTCTGGTGAGGCAATATGCGTGAAGAAGTGTCCATACAATGTTATAACGATAGTCAACCTTCCAGAGGAGCTTGAGAGCGACACCAGTCATCGTTACTCAGTTAATGGTTTCAAGCTATTCAGATTACCTATCCCTAAAGAAGGCCGTGTACTAGGTCTAATTGGTCCCAATGGTGTTGGAAAAACTACTGCAATTAGAATATTAGCTAGTGAACTTAAACCCAACTTGGGCCGTGTCGAGGAACCCCCAGAATGGGATGAGATTATTACAGAATTTAGAGGTTCTGAACTTCAACCACTGTTTGAAAGGATACAGAATGGTGACATTGTACCAATCCACAAACCACAAACAATTACTGAACTCCCAAAGATTCCCAATATAGCTGATAAACCAATAAGCGACTTGCTTGAGAGTGCTGATTCTTCTGGTCGACTGAAAGACCTGAAAGATGGAATGAACTTGGCGGAGATATGGGATCGGCCAATTAAGTTCCTTAGTGGAGGTGAACTTCAAAGGGTAGCTATTACAGCAGCAATCGTACGTGAAGGCGATATCTATTTCTTTGATGAGCCAACAGCATACTTGGATGTTCGTGAGCGTCTGCGAGTTGGAAGAGCAATTCGGAACCTTGCGGACCTGGGTAAGACTGTAGTAGTTGTTGAGCACGACCTCTCGATCTTGGATTATGTATCTGATTTGGTCTGTATGTTCTACGGTAGTCCTGGAGTCTATGGTATTGTATCTCACCCTCATGGCACGAGAGTTGGAGTGAATATCTTTCTTGATGGTTATATTCCGGATGAAAACATGAGATTCCGTGATACCGTCATATCATTCAAGGGAATGACGTCGCAAGATGAACAGTATTCATCATCAGAAACCCTCATTGAATATGGCGACATGAAGAAACATTTCGAGGACTTCGAACTCGAAATCAGAGGAGGACGAGTAACAAAAGGACAGTTGGTTGGAATCCTAGGTCCCAATGGGATAGGAAAGACAACTTTCGTCAAGATGCTGGCGGGAGAATTAGAACCGGACGAAGGTGAAGTTCCAACTCAGACTACAGCTGGGTTCGATCTCAGAATAAGTTACAAGCCGCAATATATTGAGCAAGACTATCCAGGAAATGTTAGGATGTATTTGCGAGAAGCAGGTGGCAATACTGTTGATACTGCTGATTTCAAAAC
>JAEORG010000223.1 GCA_016841005.1 Candidatus Thorarchaeota archaeon
TCACCAAAATATCCGGAACCGAACGCTTTGCCTGACATTCCAGCACCTTCTAACCAAGAATCAGAGGATTAACAGAGTGATATATTACGCGGTTTTGTGTTTGATATCATCTGCAATGGAACGGAAGAAGATGACGCTAGAAGAGATTACCAAGATGCTTGTCGATTTAGATATTGACAATATAACTACTGCAACAAAACAGGTTCTAGATGATGGAGTAGACCCGCAAGAAATCCTGAAGGCGCTAACAGCAGGGATGAACGAGGTTGGTGATAAATACGAACAGGGAGAGTATTTTCTTACAGAGTTAGTCCTCGCTGGAGAAACAATGAAGGATGCTTTTGCAATTATCAAACCGCACCTTGCTACTGAGAAAATGGGCGAAAGAAAACCAATCGTGATAGCCACGGTTAAGGGAGATAATCATGACATTGGAAAAAACATACTTGGCACGATGTTGGTGTCCGCAGGTTTCGATGTTATCGATCTAGGAATCGATGTTTCAAAGGAAACCATTGTTGATACGGTTAGAGAACACAATGCAAAGGTAGTTGCCCTAAGCAGTCTACTAACGATGACCATCAGTGAAATATCAAAAGTCAATGAAGCATTGAAGGATGCTGGTCTTAGGGATAAGGTGAAACTCATTGTTGGAGGTGCCCCATTGAATCTAAAACTCGCACAAGACCTTGGTGCAGATGATTATGGAGCAGATGCAATAGATGGAGTTAGACGAATAGGAGCTCTCTTGGAGGAATAGGAAATTTGGATGCTCCAACACGCGTTTTGAAGACAATAAATCATGAAGAACCCGATCGTATTCCTGCATTTGAAAGCGCATTTACAAACAATACTATAATGGAGCATTATGGTATTTCTACATCGGGAATAGCCGGAGGAGTGGGAATCCTCAAGTACCTCCCCTTCAAAGATAGGATTGCTAAATGGGCAATTAGTAATCGTAACTATCTTGCAAAGAGTATGGCTGATACGTATGAATTCCTTCGAAGAGTGAAAATCGATATTGGCCTCAGTCTTGTCACTCATACCCAACACAAATTGATCAAGGGTGGAATAATTGACGAGTTTGGACGAAAGATGATGTGGGAAACATACGAAAAGGATGGCACTGTGATAATGGGATATCATGGAGGAATTTTCAAGGATTTTGATGATTACGAGAGTTTTGAACGGCCGGATCCTCATGACCCAAAACGATTAGCAGCGTATCTTGCAGGCAAAGATGTTCAGGAACAGATGAACAACGAGATTCTTTCAGTTCCAGCGATTGGAGGGATGATGGAACCCAGTTGGGAAGCTTTTGGTCTTGAAACGTTCTCACGTATTCTTGCTCGCCCGAAACATGCAAGAAAGGTGTTTGATGATCACGGAAATCTAGCTGTTGAGCTTACCAAGATTCTTGCTGACCATGGAGCTGAAATTATCCTGATCTGGGATGATTATGGATTCAAGAATGGTCCATTCATGAGCCCGAAGAGCTTTCAGACCTATGTATTCCCGTGGTTGAAGAAGATATGTGATGAAGCCCATAAACGTGGCAGTAAGATTCTCCTTCACTCTGATGGAGACCTCATGCTTCTCATAGATGATATCGTCAATTGCGGTGTTGACGCACTCAATCCAATCGAATCTACGACTGCAAATCCAGACTATGATATCTTCAAATTAAATGAAAAATATGGCGATAGACTGACCTTTGTTGGTAACATTAGTCCTGTGATGTTAGCTACTGGGTCAATAGATGAAATCAAGGATTATAGTAAACGTTTGATACGGGAGCTTGGCCCCGATGGCGGGTACATCTTCAGTAGTGGGCATAGTATCAATCCAGCGATTACCCTTGATAGATGGGAAGCTGTAATGGAGATAAGAAACCAATACAGTAATTATCCTATCAATATTCCAAACTAGTCTTCAGTTCTCCCTAATGCTAATCGTTTCTCTTGATGCAGTTTCTCTAATTGCTCCTGCATCTCAACCAGCTTCTCTCCATAAAGTGGATAGAAGTAGATGAATAGAACACTAACTGCGACAATTAAAGCAGGAAGGAGTAACCACATGACTTTGATTCCAAGAAAGGCCAATTCAGGTTGATCTGAAAGACCTCCCCCTTGAATATATCCTGTTGAAGTTAGGATGAATGTGGCCACGATTGGACCGAGGCTTGTGGCAGGCTTTGTGAGGAGAGCCATAACCCCAATGAACATTCCTTCTCTTCTAGAGCCATAAATGACTTCATCTTCATCAATTGCAAGATATTGCATTGGAATGTGAAATATTCCATATCCACCAACGAAAGTCGTGACAACAAGCCCAGGCCAAATTAGGACCTCAAAAGCTGGAACTAAGATTATCAAAAACAGTGCAACAGATGCTATAACTCTTAGAGTCCCAAATCGCATGATAATACTTCTCATGCCCCACTTTGGTCGAAGTCTTAGAGCTGCGATATTTCCTGCATATCCTACAATGAAGTAAATTGTGAAGAAGAAAATGATGATGTTCAGACCTGGTGTTATTCGTTCAAGTAATAAGAGATAGACGAAGAGATAACTCAAACCAAGACTTCCAAGGAAATTCTGACAGAAGTAAAAACCTGAATAGACTAAGAAGGTCTTCGACTTGAATGTGGCCTTGATGGACTCTTTCAGAGAGTATACCTGATCATTCTGAAATTCTGGTTTCTCTTCACACATTTGAGCAGTGAGCCACAGGAAGATAATTGAAACTATAGCAAAGATAAGCATAAGGAAACGGAATGCATCTGAGTTTGGAGGCATTGCTGCAATCATAATGAAAATAGGGAGAACAACGATTGTACCGAGAATACCAGCAAAGAACTGAGCTTTGTTTCGTTCATCGATATCCATTGTCATTTCTGGCAATACAGCTAACCAAACAAGTAAGACAAGAGTTAGCATTGTATCGAATGCACATATCGTTACAACGTAATGGATGAAAATAATCCACTGGTCTGTCAAACTCCAAGGAATCCAGACCAGCATAAAAGTGAGAGCCCAGATTGGTCCTCCATATTTGATGTATATCAGTCTACGACTACCCCAACGTTTTGGGTCAGTTTGGTCTGATATTTGACCTGAGATTGGGTCATTGAGTGAATTGATAGTCATATAGATGACTTGACCTGCAATGAAGTATATAGGTAACAAAGCTAAATCGTCATAGAAAAATTCGATATATTTCAGACCAAATACAAATGCGAATAAACCTGTAGGGATTGCGCCGAGAGACCAACCCCAGAGATTTCTACGGCTTAGCTTTTGCGGTTCCATATGTTTCACTCCTAGATGAGATAGCTCTGCAAAATAACCAAAGCCCCTATTAAATCGTAAGAGATGTTTGAACGCCTAGTGAGAAGGAATTGGCGCACTGCAGGAGCTTTATGTAGACAATATAATAAAAATCAAGACTAGATATGTCAGATACTTGGCTGCAAATTGCATTAGAAAAGACATCTTATCTTTATGGTTTCCAGGTGGAAAAACTTGTGAAATTGGGAGGTGGATATGAAAACAAGATGTTTGGGATAAATACTCCCGAAGCCAAGTTTGTGGTACGAATCACACCTCCAGGTCACAAGACACCTACCGAAGTGCAAGCTGAAATGGATTGGTTAATCTATCTTAAGGAAAATGACGCTCCAGTCGAGCATGTGATTTCCTCTAAGAACGGAAACCTAGTAGAAATTGTGGATACTAATGATGGACCAATCCCAGTTGTCTGTTTTGAGTGGGCTCCTGGACAACTAGTAACAAAGGAAGACTTCTCTCCAGAACTATTCCATGCTTGGGGAAAAGGTGTTGGTATGTTACACAGACTTACGAAAGATTACAAACCACCAACTTCGTCGGGCCGCATCCATTGGTATGATGATGAATATCTAAACCGTGATTTCATACCATCAGATCAAGAATTGGTACTTCAGAGGTTCGATTCACTGATGGAGCATTTCAAGAACAAAAGACCTACTCGTGATTCCTTCGGTTTAATTCATCAAGATGTGCATAGTGACAATCTATTCTTGGATGAAAATCATCTTACAGTGCTTGATTTTGATGACTGTCTCTATGGTTTCTTCATTTTTGACATAGCTAATGCACTTGGGTTCTCAATTTGGAAGAAACCAGCTGAAATGAGCAATAATCAGTTCGCAGAGTTCTATCTAAAACACTTCATGGAAGGATATCATAAAGAGAATCAATTAGATAAAACCATCATGGAAGAAGACTTACCAAAAGCTCTGAAACTCTTCGAGTTTATTCATTATATTGCATTCAACATGGATTATGATTTAGCAGGTTCGGGTTCTTTTGATTCTTTAGACGAATCTACAAAACAGATACTTAGAAGATATCGAAAGAGCATCGAAGAGAATAGTTCCTATATTGAGAACACATTCAATCCATACTTGTAGTTCAATTCCCCTATCTCATTATTGAAAAGCAATAGAACGAATCTTCCACTATGGAAATTGCTACATTTGGAGC
Organism: Candidatus Thorarchaeota archaeon; assembly: GCA_016841005.1. The sequence continues at coordinate 4,530 of JAEORG010000223.1, forward strand.
TGGATGTTTCTGGTGTACAGAAGCGGTTTTCCAGCAACTCAAGGGTGTTGAATCAGTAGTATCAGGTTATTCTGGAGGCCATGTTGAAGATCCTACCTATCAGCAGGTCACAACGGGCAGCACTGGTCATGCAGAATCGACCCAGATTACCTTCGACCCAGACGTCATAACATATGAAGAACTCCTAGAGGTCTTTTTCACCACTCATGATCCAACAACACTGGATCGACAGGGAAATGACATTGGCTCTCAGTATCGTTCGGTAATCTTCTACCATTCCGAAGAACAAAAGAGATCAGCAGAAAAGATCAAGGCTGAATTCGAAGCCAACGGAACTTGGAAAGATCCTATCGTCACTGAGATAGTTCCTTTCGAGAAGTTCTACAAGGCAGAAGACTATCATCAGAATTACTACCGTAACAATCCGAATCAGGGCTATTGTCAATATATCATCAAGCCAAAATTGGATAAAGTCGAGAAGGTCTTCAAGCTTAAACTCGCATAGAGAAAGAAGTGGGGCAATAAATGATGTTGCCAAAGACTATCTGACAACACGCATTATTTTATATTAAGCATCTTATGAAAGAAACTGTTTGCCAATGTCTGATGATGAACGTGATCAGGTATACGTATTCTGCAATGTATGCCAAGAGAATGTACCACTAGATGTTGATGAGAGTGAGGTAGAGAAAGCCTCTTCCGGCTTGGCAACTGTAATATCTGTTCATGGAAACCCTCAGCACGCAATTTTGGTCTATCTAGATAAACAGCTAAAGGCCAGGGGTATTGAATACCCTTCATTATTACAGGTAAAAGATAGTCCGAAAGTAGAAACTATCACTGAGATGCCAAAAGAAGAAGTATTGTATGAGTTGGCATCGGTAATCAGTTCCTTCGGTGAAAAGCAAGAAGATGCATTGAAAGCGTTTGCCCAAATCACGGCTCAAATTATAGTCAGAAATAATATCTATTTGATTCACGCGAATAGAGATATTGGGAATGTTGTGAAAAATCAGCTTGATGCACTCTTCACAGATCAAGAGACTTCACTGGCAGTCATCAGTTTTGATGAAATGGATGGTGTTAGTGGGATGAGGCCTACAATCTTCGACCTACAACATTGTGCATTTATCTCAAAAGGAGTTGCAATTGACACAGATGTGTTTGAGAAGTTCGTAGGAGATGCGATTAAAGACATCAATGGCTTTAGTCTATTGAAGAACGAGTTTAGCAAACTAATGTATTCCTATCGACGGTTGTGGGAATTGCTCTCGTCAGGTGCAAGAAAGTATACTCGCAAACGATTAGCCTATCTTATATCAATTGATCAGGCACTGATGCCGCTTCTTCTTCAAGTGGCAGAGAATGATGGTGTGGATGTAGAATCTCGAGTGCAGTAGACAAAGCTAGTAGAAAGATAATAGAAATGTAATCTGAAATCTCAATCATTCATACGAAACTGATTTTAGCACCTTTCCTACATCTCCATGAATTACACATGTTCGTGAGTGGAGAATAGTATGTCAGAAGAAGTAAAAGTATACAGTTATCGATGGGCAGTGCTTCTGGTCTTTGGTCTTGTATTCATGATAGGTCAGATGATGTGGCTTGCCTTCTCGTTAATCAGAAATGAGGTGACTCCCGTTCTTGGGCTTCCAATAGGAGACCCTGGTGTAGTTCTTCTGACTGCATCACAACCGCTTGCATTTATTCTCCTATCGATTCCGGTTGGAATGCTTGCTGATAAGAAAGGCCTTGTCTTTGTGGCGGGTCTTGGTGCACTCCTCCAGACAATTTTTGGAGCTCTAAGGATTTTCTTCATTAACGACTTCCTCATGATCTTTGTTTGTCAGTTTGGACTTTCTATTGGCTCAGTTCTTGTTCAGAATTGTATTGTCTATCTCAGTGTCAATTGGTTCCCGCGACAAGAACGTGCACTGGCAACTGGTGTGAGCACTCTTTTCATGCTACTTGGAATGCTATTGGGGACCATTCTAAGCATGCTTCTATGGACTGCTCCATTATATGGTGATGCGGGATTCACTGTAGCATTGGCACAGGCAAATGTTGAAACTATCATGTATATGGATGCTATAATGGCTGTAATTATCACAGTCCTCTTCTTTGTAATTGCCAGAGACAAACCACCTCATCCGCCAGATGTAGAGTTGACTGTCACAACATCACCAAGTGTAATGAGGATGTTCAGGGACAAGAGTGTCTGGATCCTATCATTTGGTTTCTTCGCGGGTTTTGGAATATTCATTGGTCTAACAGCTATTCTGGAAGAACTCCTATTGAGCCTAGGATTACCAGTCACATCAGGATTGGGAAGCCCTGCTATCGTCATGCTACTCTTGCTGGTCTTGGGAATTATAGGAGCCATTTTGGTACCAGCCATATCTGAGAAGGTTCAGAAAAGAAAACCGTTCATCATTGTCTGTCTTGCAATTGCCTCTGTAGCAGTGTTCATTGTTGGAACTAGCACCATGGAAATATTGACTTACATAATGTCAGCAGTTCTAGGATTCTTCCTGATTGCTGTAATGCCTATAGGTCTCTCAATCCTTGAAGAATTGGACTCAGTTGGTCCAGAACTGTCTGGAGCCAGCACTGGGCTTGCGTTCTGGTTTGGAAATCTTGGAGGTTTCTCTGCATCCATCCTCTTAGAACTGATGAGAGTGGGTTCATCCTACTTCTATTCGATCACGTATTTGTTTGTTGCAATTGCAATAGCAACACTACTCATGTTCTTTATTCCAGAAACTGGACATCGGGAAGCACCTACATAGTGCTTCTCGATTCCCAATCCTAGGACATTCGTTTCTTACGAATGAGAACAGCTGAGATGACAATCACTACAGCTACAAATGAGATTGTAATGGCAATGACAATAAACAGTGGAGATTGTATAGAGATTTGGTAGAGGGCAGTTCCAGCTGTGTTTCCGACCTGATCTATTGCATATATCTGATAAGAAACTGTTTCTCCTGGTTGTTGTGGGGATATCTCTCCTTCATAGCAGCTTCCTGTCCATGACATTGTTACATTGTATATTCCTGTTGAATTGGTATACGATAGTATTACTCTATCCAAGAGCACATCATCTTCTGCTGTAACATTGATTAGAATCGCCTGCGTTCCATCTGGAGCTGCTGGATTCGCCTGTGGGACTCCTACTGTAGGAGGCGTATCGTCCTCGAGAAGGGCACTCATCATGTTCACAGCTGCTAGGACATCTAGTTTGCCATGTCCCCATTCGGCATTTGGAACAGCCCCTGTGTATGCATCCGACCTTGCAGTTGCGCCCATGACTTCATCCAGAATTCTACCTCTTTCAGGCATCACCTGCAGCATCAACGCAGCGCATCCTGCAACAAATCCGCCAGCTGCACTGGTCCCACTGATGAGTCTGTAACTTCCAAACCGGGGTGTGAATGGAAAATCGTCTGATGGTCCGTTATACCATGAGAGCCAAGATGATTGCTCAGCATATGAGCTTACTATATCATAACCTCCTGGTGCTGCGATTCCATTCTTTGCTAGTCCATCGATACGTGGACCTTGGGGAGAGAACTCAGAGAGGGTACCTGCATCGTCCCAAAGAGAACGTGTGTGATAGGACAGAACAGGTATTGCTTCATCCGCAGTCGCAGGGAATGTCATGACATATTCATCGGATACATCTCGTGTCCACACTACCCCTCCAGACCATCTCTGCGGGTTCTCGGAGATGTATCCGTGAATTGTAGCATTTGTTGGAAGTCCAATCTCGAGTAGGTATGAATTATCACTTCTCGGTACACCTCCTAATGCGAGTGGTTTCTGCATGTTTATGTGTAACATCTTTGTACCCCTAGACGAGTTTAGCACATACGACTGATATTGAACATCGATTAATCCGTTGAAATCAATTCCATAGTTTCTATAGCCATACTGAGGGTGTAAGTCAGTGATGATACTGGTCGGAGTAATGACCCTGACCTCGGCATCCATGAAGTCAATATCACTCTGAGTTACAAGTGTTATCCAGACCGAATCGGTCATGAGGGTTGTAGGAACTTGAAACATTACTGTATGAGCATTATCATCAGAAGTCACCTCAATGTCAAATTTACAATGCTTATTCGCATTTCCCAAGTTCCCAGCTGGAACAACAACAGGAATGCCATCATCAGCCAACTCGTTGATGATTTGTTCGACCTCTGAAGATCCATCAAGGAATCGTTCAATCCACTGTCCTTCTTCAATTAGAATGGCATCAGCACCTAGGTCACGAGCGACCTCTAGAGCCTCAATCGTGTCGAGAGTTTCGTTATCATATCCATGTATGCCTATCATCATCAACTCTGCACCTGGAGCAACTCCTACATATTGTCTGAATCCAATCTGCCCACCAAGTATGATACCTGATACTGCAGTTCCGTGCCCATCTCTATCGATGTGAGTACTACTTGTGAGATTGACACCACGCTCCCAAACTATGGTTTGTTGTGTATCTGGGTCTTGCTCCACAATATACTTAGTCTTGGGAGTTCGTAGCATCACAAGATTCTCGTTTGAATCAAGTGCACCATCTGAATCCTGATCATTAACTACAAAGAAGGGCTCTCCATCTTGAGGTATGCCATCTTGAGTGATATTGTCAGCCCATATCCACTCTGTTGTAGCATCAAATTCGCCGTCTTCATCAAAATCAATGAAGTATGCTTGTTCCGTAGCAGCCAAAATCGCATTACCATCGAGGTCAATTCCATCCGTTAAATTCTGAAATGTACCATCCTCACCTGAATCAATCCAGTCAAACTCACTACCATCCGCAAACCATAGGTGAGGGTGGCGCCAATCTACGCCTGTATCCAGGCAGGCTACTAAGATCCCGTTTCCAGTTATTGGATTGGTATCACTATCAAGTAATTCCCAGACTTGGTCTGCACCGACCTCAGGAACAGCCACGTCCAGAGATGTTTGAAATTCTTCTACTAACGACTGATTACTTGCTAAAGAAGGAGTAAAACCAATCATTGTTGTTAATGGATTTAACATTATGAACATGAAAAGGATGGACATAGAACGGTTTCTCAATTAGAACAATACTCCTTGACCACGAATAATCAACTGAAACCTGCACAGAGATATTATCTCTTTTGTTCATGATTTCACACATGCAAATGAATTCCACTTGACTTGGGTAGTCATTCTGATGTGGAATCTTCGAATATATCTTCCAATATCTCCTTCGCAGAATGTCTTGACGGATGAGGATGATTGTTGGTATACAAAATACATCCCGTGGTAGAGCTGGCAAGTATAGTAAACAGACTTGGCAGGTTGCGGAGTTTCCAATCTCATGTCCTGAGTGTGACAGCCCAATTGAACCCTATAAGCTGAATTGGGTAGGTTCCGAAGAAGTGCGTTCTCCCGATTGCTCAAGCAGAATTGATTTCGATACTGCTGTTGTCACAGGCCCTAGATTAAGGCCTGAATATCGCTAACTATTCAGAGAGTATCTGATCTTTCTGTATTGACACTTCAGCGTATACTCTAGCGTTTTATCTATTTACCACTTGGTTCGATTCCGAAACGACTAGATACTTCTGCGTAAAAATGTTCAAGACCAAGAATAACAGCATCAAGTTCCCTCTTAAAGTTCTCAAGATCTGTCTGCTCGGGAATATCATTCTCGGAGTAAAGGTTGCCTTTCTCATCCATTGAGTATGTTACATCATCGAGCATCCAATTCTCATTGAGTAAAAAGCCATAAAGCTCTTGCTTACTCCCCTCTGGAATTTCTTCTGGTCTAAGAAGACGTACTGCGACATGAATCCATTTGTCTGCACGAAGTGTAATCCGAATATCGAATATAGTATCTTCAACATCCCATTTCACATCGAAAGTGTTGATGTCTTCAGACAGTTCGTATATTATCTCAAGTGAATCCAACCAAATCCTAATCTGTTCAACTGACATTATCGCAAACTCTCCAAGAATGATTTTAGTAATACTACCTCGTATTGAGTATTATGGATAGAAGAAAACCAGATAAAACTTGCATCCGAAGATTGTAAAATCGTGATTGACGATTCTTTCAAAATAGAATCAGAAGAAAAAGAAAGGGAGGAGGGAACTGTAAGTCCCTCATGAGATAGGCTTAGGTTCCTTCAGCATAGGCACGAGCGTATGCTTCTTGCTCAGGAGTCCATTTGTCTATCTTAATTCCCATGGTTTCTAGTTTTGCCATTGCAGTCTGCTTATCGAGCTCTTCTGGGAATTCATACACTGCTGGTTTGAGGTCTTTACCATGCTTAGTCATCCAGATCATTGCGTTCAACTGTCCAGCGAATGAGAGGTCCATGACTTCCGAAGGATGGCCTTCAGCAGCAGTCAGATTCACCAATCTACCTTCACCGAGTAGATAGAGCCTGCGACCATCTTTCTGGACATATTCGTCAAGAGCATGACGAACTCTTCTTTTTTCGCCCTTAGTTCGTTCAAGGAGCTCGGGTTCGTTGATTTCTACATTGTAATGACCAGCATTACCGAACATAGCACCATCTCTCATGACCTCAAAGTGCTTACCTCTGATGACATCCTTCATTCCAGTTGCTGTGAGAAATAGGTCACCCTCGGAAGCAGCAGCATCCATAGGCATGACACGGAACCCATCCATTCGAGCTTGAAGACCTCGGACTGGATCTACTTCAGTAACAATAACATTCGCACCTAGCCCTCTTGCACGGTCAGCCATTCCCCGACCACAATAACCGTATCCACCAATGACGACAGTCTTTCCAGCAATCAGAATTGCAGATGCGCGCATCACACCATCAAATACACTTTGACCTGTTCCATATACATTGTCGAACATGTGCTTGGTATCTGCATCATTTACAGCCATGATTGGATACTTCAGAGCACCATCCTCAGCCATTGCACGAACACGAATCACACCGGTAGTAGTTTCCTCAGAACCTCCGTATAGATTTGGAATGAGTTCCTGATGTTTGTTATGAAGCGTAAAGATAAGGTCAGCACCATCATCAAGGGTGAGGTTTGGTTCAGTCTTGAGTGTCTGCTCGATACACCAATAGTATTCTTCTGTGTTCAGATTGTTCCACGCATAGACTGAAATATCGTTGGCTGCAAGTCCAGCAGCGACTTTATCATTTGTGGAGAGGGGGTTACATCCAGACCAAGAGACCTCTGCACCTACGGCACGAAGGGTTTCAACAAGGACTGCGGTCTCCTTTGTTACATGGAGGCATCCTGCAATCTTCATTCCCTTCAAAGGTTTGGTTTCGGAGTATTTCTTCCTGAGATGCATGAGCACGGGCATGTGCTTCTCCGCATACTCAATGAGCATCCTGCCTTCTTCGGCAAGACCAATGTCTTTGACTTTATAATCAGCCATTTTGACCACGCGCGAAATCGAGAAATGGTTTTATATGAATCCTCCATAGTGGCAACGAATACTTTGCACCATTTGAGGAAAATATCGTGCAATCTATTACAGAAAGCGAAAAACACCTTCTAGACAATCTAATCCGAAATTCAAGAACTCCAGTTGCAATTCTTGCAGAAGAGATTGGAAAGGGTAGAAACTGGGTCGCTCGTACAATCAAGAAATTTGTTCGAGACGGCATCATTCGAGCGTACGTGACAGTACTCGATCCTGCACAAGTATACGCCGAACGGAATACTATCCTCATTATCAAGACCAATCCAAGAGAGATTGGAGTGAGTGATGCATTGCTTAAGATACAAGAACTTGAATCACTGGATGGTGTATCGGGAGAACAATCCCTCTTAGGTCTCTTCAGGTTCAGAGGGTCTGGAGCATTCCAAGATTTCTTAGATGCAATAGATAATGCAGTCGCAAAATCTGGTTCCGGAGAATATCAACTCGTTCAAGTCTTAACCACATACAAGACTCATGGATTCAGACTGAAGAAACAAAGTGTGAGAGAGAGAACTATATCAGTGAAAGACTGGGAACTTATCAGTGTTCTATCTCGTCAGCAACCTACTGAAGATAACATCTTTCCAATTCCTCAAAGCGAGATAGGATCGCGAATGAAAACGCCTCTTAGTCAACCAGCTGTGTCCAAGGCAATGAGAAGATTGGAAGAGAGAGGTGCAATTGTGGGATATTCGATTGTGCCAGACTTCAAGCGATATGGACTCCCAATCAAATTCTTCCTACAAATCAAGACAAGTCCAGGCAAGATAGCAGAAACTGCAAATGACATTAGTGTGTGGCCAGAGATATGGGATTTGCATCGAACAGGCGCAGATTACAGTCTTTTTGCCACCATTCGAACAAATTCGGTCGATAAATATAACTCATTTATTCGCCGCCTCTATAGGAATGAGAATATCATTGACACTAATTCGATAATTTCACTTGAAGAATGGTTTGTGCCAGTTCAGTAAGTATCAGCTATTCTTGTGAAGAATGGTTTCACCATAGCTAGTGAAATCCTCTCCTTCTTTCGCAGACTCGAGTCCTGCGTGAATCTCTGTATCTGAAACCTTTTTGATATACGACCGCCAACGCAATCCATCAAACGCTTGAGGAACAGGTTCAGACACAACTTCAAATCGCAGTTCATTTTCAGAGCGTTCATACTCAATCTCATTATTGACGAAACCATAAGTGAAGAAGGTCTTACGGAGGAAACGTTTATTCCGAAGATCATACCACATCATACTGATACTTGCATTCTCGAGCTTCCCATCCCGATATGAATCGAAATTACCCCTAATGTACTTGCCAAGCTCCATTGAGAAAGTAGCAGTTGTAACAATATCGCCTTCACCTCCAAATTGATCAGATGAACCACCTTTCCATTTACCAATTAGGAAGTGCCAAGCAGCGAGAGGATCTTCTGAATTCATAAGTATTGCATAAACAATTCTTCTGATGAACCTGTCGAAAAGAAAGAGAGGGCATCCCTATGAAGGGATGCCAATGGGGAGATAGAGAAATTATCAAATGAACTATCTTCTAAATACCAACATGAGTTGACAAGCAATAACGGATTCAGCACCGTGAGTTGTCACTATTTCGCGAGCCCCATCGAGATTAGTACAGTAGAGTGGACTTCTCATATCCTGAAGGTTTGGAATCCTTCGAATTAGTCCCTTTTTCCTTAGCTTCTTTATTGCAAAGTTAACTGTTCGAATGGGTACTTTCGCCCATCTGCTGATATCCTTTGGACTTAAAGGACCCCGTGCAGTTAGAGTCTGAAGCACAGAGATTGCACTTGCTGGAAGTTCGCCACTCATTTACCTCGCCTCCAAACTACAACCAGTACTACGATTAGCACAGATATCGAACCAACGAACACAACAACAAGTGGATAGTTGGTTGATTCGTTGGATAGAATAGAATCTAACAACTCTCCTGCAGCCTTCCAAGAGTCAGCGATTGCCAAGAAATGTTCTGAGAGTTGTTGTATCTCTGAAGAGTATGCTTCAATAGAAGAATCAAGATCTCCGGTGTCATCGTATCTATCTGCAATATCGAAGTAAGTACTAGCTAACAATGTGCCATCAAAGTTGTAGGAAATGTCCACAAGAGAAGCGTTTGTGCTAATTTCCTCAAAGTGAGGGTAAGCATCTCGACCAAGCTTAACCACTTCTGATACATCATAAGATGGTAGAACTGACGGAAGAGATTCTAGTGCACTTCGATATGAGGGATATTGTAAACTCATAAACTGTTCATGAGAATAACCAGTGAATCTAAGAATATCAGCTCGATCAATAGTTTCATTGAATTGATCTAGATAATTCTTGATTCCATCAGTTGTTGTATCCAGTGAAAGGCCTCGATAAGCAACCTCTCCGAAACTTGCGAAGAATATCTCCTCAAGGTCAGGAGCGTAGGATGTTCTATTACCTAGCAGACGGTCAACTATGTGTTTACCAATGCGAAGTTCTTGGTCTTGAACTTGCTCTGTACCGGGCTTGAAGACAACTTGACCATAACCAAGGGTATTCCAAGCTACATCTAGAGTTGAGTAGTTCGTTGTATAGTAGTATCGCCCGTCAGTAGGATAACCGTATCTTGAACCAAAAGCTCCAACTCCCGGATCCATTATCTCAACTGTCTGAGCTGTATCATTGTATCCAACTGCTACTATAGCATGCCCTGAGCTCGGAGCTGCAGGGTCTTGGGGATAGATGTATTGACGCAACTCAGTATAATCTACAGCGGGAAGCCAATATGGGTCAACCCAAAGAACAACAGGATATCCATCATCAATTGAACTTTGCATCTGCTCGAATGCTTCATTAGATCCATCAATTAATTCAATGTTGAATCCAGAATCACGCCACAGAGGCTCTACGAGTTGAATCCATTCTGAATTGGAATCAAAGTATGCCTTGTGATTTAATCCGAGTAAGTCACAAAATACTGGAACATTTTGCTGTTGTCTAAAGCTAGAGCCTGATATGAACAATTGCACATCCTCAATCATGATATATGCCGCTGAAAATCCTATACCAGAAACAGCAAAGAACTGATACAAGTCGTATGGAACATCAATGTATTGTAGCGCCATGTCCACAGAAGACCAATAGCAATATCCATTGATCTCCTGCCAGACATAGGGGACATCATCAATGTGTCCATAATCTGCAGAAGGGATAAAGTCCACTACGGCAGAGGTTGTATCCACTGCTGAAACAAGGGGAGTGGAGTGTGACACTCCGAAGAGTGCCACTACTGCCAACGTTAGACCCAATCGGTAAACGTTCCTTTTCATTCACTTCCCTCCTCCTATCTTACTCTGGGCTTGAGAGGTTTCTAATCCCTGACACCAATAGTACTGATGCTACAATCATGAGAATTATTGGACCCATCATTGTGAATAATATCTCAAATCCATTGTGCCCAAGGATACCCTCAATAACAACATCCACGTCTAGAATAGCCATGAATACCAGTGAGAAGATGGATCCCATCATTGCGAACATTGGAATCATCATAGCCATCATGACATTAGCCTGATGAGCGGGGGATTTCGTATCCTCATAATCGGGATTTCTTGCAGTCACACCTATTGCAGTCATTGAAGATCCAGTGACGACTATCAGACCGAAGGTATAGAGTGTTAGAGCAGATACTAGATCGAGTCCAAATAGGACAGTGATGACAGCTGCTGGAATCATTGTGATGAAGACATCAGTCAAAGCAGCCATAGCTACACGGGACTTTACATATTTAGTTGCACCATGTGGTGTACCCTGAAGTATCCATAGCTGATCCCTGCTCTCTAGGAATGCGATTCCTGCATGAGGAAAGCCGCCCGCTAGAGCGAACATCATTCCAAACACACCAACCATTTCCATTAAAGGCATTGAACCGTCAGTTGGATATAGGTCTCCAACGAAAGTCATCATGATAGGCAAGATAGTTGCTAGGACTAATCCGTAGAAGAGCTTGGATAGATTCTGTGCCTTTCTGAAGTAGTCCTTCAGATTTGTAGCCATCAGAATACCAAAGGGACCATCACCAATCTTACGGACATTTCGAACGAAGATGTTCTCCTTCGTAATAGTAGTCACTCGCTCAGTGCGGGCTCCTGCATGAACTGTAAAGACCCGATCTGCAGCATATAGAGATCCTCCAAAGATTAGGACTGCAAATCCAATCATGAGAACGCCACTTATCAATAGATCAAAGCTCAATGTTGCGCTGAATCCAAGTATCTGTGATCCTGTCAATCCAACTCCATTGAAGGTAATTGTCAACCAACTGATCACATCAGCACTCCATGTGAATGGAAAGAGCAGAAATGCATTCAATCCCAATATTTGGGACATAGCCTCCATGGCGAACATTAGACTATACATAGGAACAATTGCTGCAATAGCTACAACAATCGAGGCTGCCTTTGCAATGTCATTACCACGTGAGGAATCGCCAAGTTTAGACTGAATCACTGAAGTGACGAATGTAGAAAGCCATAGTGCTGTTATAGCAGAGAGGACTAATGTGCCATATACCAAGATCTGTCCGATGATTGAAACCTCATAGACAGCCATGAAGGGAGAGAGTACTATGGGGGCAAGAATCAAAGTAACGAAACCATAGAGTGGTGCTAGTCCTAAGAATCCACCAGCTAGGATGTCTCGTGTCTTCACGTTATTCGAGAGGTAAATCTCCCAGTGGCCAATCTTGATCTCCTCCAAGGCTCTTGCCATTGGAAAGAGGATTAGGATCAACCAGACAAACATCATCACCGATCGCATAAGTCCTGGAAAGATGACCATCAACATGGTCTGAATCTGACTCATCGGTATAAGCGCAGTGATGAATCCTACAATCATTAAAGGAGCGCCCCAGACAGCCCAGACTAGACCGAGAATGTATAGTATTGCTGTGTAGAGTTTTCTATGCGGCCTCATACCAACTGTTAGCACGTAGAACTCGGCCTTTGCAATAGTAAGCCAGTTCCTTCCCATTCTAATTACCTCCATGCCAGTAGAGTCTTACGGTCTACTTTGCCGCCGACAATCTTTAGGTATGCTTCTTCAAGATCGCTTGTCTGAGTGGACTCAATGATATCATTAGGAGACCCAGAAATAATAAGGTCGCCTTCACTAATTATACCAATAATATCACAGACATCCTCTGCAAAAGCAGTCATGTGAGTGCAAATGAAGAAACTAGTATCAGTTTCCTCAGCAAGAGCCAAAATAATGTCCTTGACCAATGCGCTTGCTGCAGGATCAAGTCGTGAAGTGGGCTCATCCAGAAAGACGAGCTTTGGTTCGTGTAAGAGAGTTGATGCGACTAAGACCTTCTGCTTCATTCCCGAAGAGTATGACTCCAGAAGGTCATCCTGTCTTCCTTCAAGACCTAACATATCAAGTAAGCTGTCAATGCGTCTATCCAGAGCTTCGCCATTCTTATCGTTAAGCGCACCAATAAACTCAAGGAACTCAACAGCTGAGAGCTTTGAGTAAAGTCCTGGTGACTCAGGAAGAAGTCCAGTGATTGCCTTGACTTCGTTTCTGTGAGTGGCCACGTTATATCCGCAGACTTCTGCCTCGCCACTCGTTTGCCTCATGAGACCGGAAAGTATGCGGACAGTGGTTGTTTTCCCTGCACCGTTAGGTCCTAGGAATCCAAACCGACTGCCTGTCGCAACTTCCAGGTCCAGATTTCGTACCGCCTGTACTGCGTCAAAGTTCTTGGACAGTGCGGTTGTTTTTATTACGCGTCCGTTTCCAGCCATCGTTTTTCACACATTTTTTTACAATTCGGAAAAGAGCTGCCGCTCATCCGAATCGGCAGTAAATCTTTACCAAATTTCTGTAGCATTATACCAAAAGTTTTAATATAAATGTTTACAATAACGTAGTAAAGATTGACCAAAAACCTTGAATAGGTAAATGGTCACGAAAAACGAGGAAACAGACAATGGTATTACTCTCGACTCATGAGGCAGTGGTCTGGTGGGAATTTCATCATGGAAGAACCACCGCAGAGATTGCTAGTGAGTATGAGAGAAGGCGACTGGCTCCAGACTATATCTTGGAAGTGTTCAATGAATCAGACAGTGATGCAGAGAGAAAGCGAATCCAAGAGAAGATGGAACTGAAGGATCCTGCATACGTTTCGAGAGTTCTCAACAGAGCGAGAAGCAAGATTGAGAAGGCATTGAGAAATAATGCAAGTAGTCACAGATTGGATGTCGAATCAGTTCAGGACTATAAGGGTCTCCTGATTGGATTTGATTATCAGGCAGGAGCCCAGGTATACATAGTCTATACAATACGCCTTGGTACTATTGTATGGTACAAGCATGATGCGTATGCGGGAAAGCTGTGTGACGGAACTTCATTGGGAAATGGCGGAAATCCAGATGGTGAGAAGTGTCCAAAATACAATGAGTGTCGACATACCCTTGATACTATCCTGAGAGAATACAATATCTCACTTCGACCTGATGAAGAGCAATTATACATGACAGAACAAGCAATTGCAATATTCAACAAATTAGCAGCCAAAGAAGTACCTCGCTATAAACGACCAGACTAGGAGTGGAAAAATATGAGTAGTGACTATGATGGAATGGTGATACGACCTCCGTTGGAGAGAGTCAGTAGTGGAAAGATATTCAAACCAAGTTCTAAATTACGGAACAAGTACTGGTTTGAGGCGATTGTGACTGGGTTACTCTTTTGGATTATTACAATAGGGACCTTCTTTGGACTAATCTACGCAATATATTCTCTTGATGATCAACTCATACAATTTGAATCATGGATGGCATGGATGTGGGGACCAGTGAATACCTGGTTCTGGGTAGCAAATCTTGCATGGCTAATCCCTACTCTAGTTCTCATCCCAATCTACATCAATTCATTCGAATATTCAGTTCGAGCAGAGAGTGGCGAGGCTTCTGCTGAGGTCTATGTTAAGAAGGGCATTATTACAAAGACAGAGAAACATGTGCCACTGAGGTCGATCACAAATGTAGCGACTAAGGTTGGTGTCTTGGATCGAGTTTTTGGCATAGGCTGTGTAGAGATTGAAACAGCTGGGTATAGCGGTGCATATCAGGAAGGACCTGAAGAGAAGATCTCAGGCATCACCTTCTATAATGAACTACGTGATTACATATTGACAGAACTGCGAAAGTTTCGGAAACCATATGTTCTAGGAACCGAAACTGAGGATGCATTCGAAGAGCCAGTGCCAAGGTTGGAAGGAACACTAGAAGATGAGATTCTAGTTACGCTTCGAGAGATTAGAGAGTTTTTAAGAAGTATTGATAGAAAATTGGACAGGAGAGATGGTTAGAAATGGGAGAATATAGTTCGACAGTGATCAAACCTCCTATGGAGAAGATTGAGAGTGGGAAGATTATCAAACCCTCAACACGCTTATTGTGGAAAGAGATTCTTGGAGCCATCACGGTGTCAGCAACTCTATGGATTATGGGAGTTCTAGGATGGCTGGGTATTTCTTATGTGGTAATGGTTTTGGACCGAGAAAATACGGTAAGCTGGTACTGGAACTTCTATGTTGCAGGTTGGTGGCCTGTCACTATGTTGTTCGCAGCATGCCTCATTTTTGTGATTGTTGTCCCCTTCTGTATTCTTTATCCATTCTACTTCAGAAATATGGAGTTCAGCGTGATATCAGCAAGTGGTGAGAGCATGCCTGAAGTGTATGTGAAAAAGGGATTACTTAACATCACAAAGAAACATGTGCCGTTTAGGACGATAACAAACATAGCGAGCAGAGCAGGACCATTCGATCGATTATTCGGTATTGGGTGTGTGGAAATTGAAACGGCTGGCTATTCCGGTGCTCAGAAACAAGGACCAGAGGAGAAACTCGAAGGATTGCCTTATTATGAGCAATTGCGAGACTTCATACTTCAGGAGTTGCGTAAATTTAGACACCCCTATGCAACAGCAACTGAGATAATTCCAGGTGTAGATGAACCAGTTCCTAACATCCCAGACTCTCTAGATGATGAGATACTCCGGACGCTAAGAGAAATAAGGGATATTCTTCGTGATAGGAAGTAGAAGTGATATAATGCCTCCTATCTGGAAACTATTGCTAAAGGTATTCCTACTTGTAATCTGTATAGTTCTACTCATAATGGTCATAGGAATGTTACCAGGGATAGGTGTCTAGCCACTAATAGCCTGTTTGAACAGCTCTTTGAAGTTATGCAGACTCTCAGTTGCAGCTTCTCTGGGTCGTACCTCGAAGACATAGTGTACTGATTGTTCCAACTTAGTGAGAAATGACAATACTAATTCATATTCAATAGAGCCTTGTCCAACGATTTGATGTGACTTCAAACTAGGTATAAAGTCATGAACATGGACAACTTCTATTGCATCAGAATACTGTTGAAATATTCTCCAATCAGATCCATTCAAGTTCAAGTCGCTATCATAAATCTTCGGAATATCTAAACACAGTTTAAGACCTCGAGCGAGGAGGGATGGGAGTGAGTGCCGGATTAAAGGCGTCCATCCATGGTTCTCCAACACAATTTGAACATCAGGCTGTCCATATTCTACTATTTCCAGGATATTCTCAATAAGGACAGTTTCATAGATGTCAAGATACTCGCTAAGATAGGTATCTTCTTGTTCTCCAGCCTTTCTAAAACTCGGTACACTTCCAGGATGTATGACCATGTTTGATGTGGATTCAGAAACATCTCGTGCGAAGTCAACAATACTCTTGAAGTACTCTAGAATAGCCCTGCGAATGGGGGGATAGGTTGTAAACATACTAACATTATCGCCGGGAGCGTGAAAACCCCATTCTAAACAATCCGAGGCTGATTTTTCTCTCAGATTGTTTCGGTCAGCGGTCGAATACTTTTCAGGAGAGAATCGAGGGACACCAATATCAGGAACAATGCCCGACCATCCATTCGTCTTTGCATAGTCTAAGGCGTCATCAAGTGACTTATCATATATGACATGATACGCAAATCGGTTTTTAGAAGGCATACCTTCTATGCGTGTATCTATAGATATGAGATTGCCGAATCAATGTGAACTAACACGATCAGCAGGATACACTAAGTGCCCATGACGAAATACAACAAGTTCACCCGGATTAAACTCGACCCAGTTTTTCCCTGTTAATGCTCTTGTCACAATAAGATATCCAGATGGCCCTTCTTCTTCCCCTTCGATATTTGCACTAAGATCAACAAACCCTAGTGTCGTGTCTTCATCAATTAAATCGACACTTCCAAAGGGCTGTATCTGTTCAGCAAATCGTAATCCTCCATTATGACGACTTTCGTCAGAATAACAGAGAAGAAATTCACCATCAGTTAGCATACAATTAAGCGTATTTTCTACTCCATTTATCTCTCGTAGCAATTGCTCTAGAAATTGGAAAGAATCAGTGTTTAGCCTGATGTCGCCTCGGTCTAATAGCTGCTCTAGAAGATAGCACATTAGGTACTCTGAATCAGTTTCGCCAATTGGATTCAGGGTTGAGAGACTCAGCATACTCGTATCCTTTAGAGTGCCATTATGTGCGAATGTATATTCACTACGTTGGTGGTTATCCGATATTACTCGATAAAACGGGTGAGTGTTTGCATAGCTCCTTGTACCCATAGTTGAACGTCGTACATGAGAAATGAAAGTCATCGACTCTGGGTATCTCTCTACGAAGTCAAATAATGGACTTTTTACTGCGGGTTGTGCTTCTTTTACAAGCTGTAATGATGATCCTCTATAAAACGCAATACCCCATCCATCTGGGTTCTCTTTTCCCCTCTCTTGGAATAAATCAAGGGAAATTCGAGCACCTACAGGAATATTGAATGACATTCCCAGTAGTTCACACATTACTCTCTACCTAGTCAGTCCAATAGTATCATTCAGATATAACTGTCTGCAGTAGGAGCGGTAAGATAGATGTTAAGCATCTAGCATCAGAGATGAATGAGGTACTTCTGGTCAAAGATGATTATTTGGGATGTTCTATGCTGGAGTGAGCCGCTTCATCTTGAAGTCTTTCCGAATTGAATGGAGCTCTTTAGACAAATTGACGTACCTTTCATCTGCTTTGAGCTTCTCTACCTTCTGTTTGTAGTCAGCCTCATCTGCATAACGTATCATTGTGTAGGTTGTAGTTGGTTTGTCAATTCTGCTATAATGACCTAGGACTTCAATTCCATGGTCTGCATAGACCTCATTGAATTTGGATCTCAATTCCGCGAGTTTTTCGATATTCTCATGCCGCACTTTTGTTTTTAGTAACATTACGAGGGACATATTTATCGGTTCACCATAGTTAATTATTTGCTATTAAAGCTTGTTTAATAGTCATCCACTAAACGCTCCGTTTACGAATTGAGCTGCTTCCATCGTATCAGTATCACAATTATCACTGCGGCAGAACCTGTTACGAGTCCAAGAAACAGTGGGTTGAAGTAAAAGGGACTAGGTAACAAACTTGAATCAGAAGAACTTGTTTCATTTGTAGTACTACTTGTAGACGAATCAGTACTTGTTCCAATAGTTGTGGTGGATGTAGATTCTGTAGAAGTTGTCACGACTGTTGTAGAATCATTATTAGTGGTAGTTGTAGTTGTTGTATTTCTATTAGTTGTGGTAGATGTTGGTTTTGGTGGTTGTGGAGGAGGATCTGCTGGTTCTTCCGCATAATACTGTGAAATCTCATAGAATGTGTCAGTATTATCAATAATTGACCCATTAGAGAGACCTGAGAATAGGGGACCAAAACAGAAAAGTGATACATTCGTAGATGTGTGATAGCCTGTCGACCAAGTAACCGAAACATTCTGGGTGCGTTCTATCCGAAGGTTTCTCTTCTCTTCTTCACTCATGCCATCAGTAGGTAATTCGTCAGAGAGATTGTGGCTGACAACTGCAAGACCTCCAGTTTCATGATCGGCAGTGACAATTAGAATTGTGTGTTCATGCGATTGAACGTATTCGAGGGCGACTTCCACAGCATTATCAAAAGCAATTGTTTCGAGTGCTACTCCAATTGGATTATTTGCATGAGCTGCATGGTCGATGCGGCTACCTTCAACCATAAGGAAGAAACCATTGGGATCGTTTGATAGAATGCTGAGAGTCTTGTTTGTCATCTCAGCAAGAGAAGGCGTTTGAGAATAGTTACGTACTTCTTCGTAGTCCATGTGACTTCCTGCAAATAGTCCAAGGACCTTACCAGTCTGTACATCTAATAGTTCAGTCCGATTCTGGACAATGGTGTAATTTTGAGATTCCATTTCTTGTAGTTGTGCTGGTGAGAAATATGTAAAACCTCCTCCAAGAAGAACGTCCACTTCAGCCTCTTCTACAAGTTGTCTTGTAATCTCAACGTAGTTGTTTCTACTTGATACATGAGTTGCAAAACAAGCTGGTGTGGCATGTTGTATTTCGCTGGTTGCTACTAGCCCGGTAGCTTTTCCGTCTAGCTGAACATTTTCAAGAATTGTATCTAAAATTGTTCCATTAGGTAATACAGAAACCATTCCATTATTTGTCTTCCAACCTGTGGCTATCGCAGTAGCTGCAGCAGCTGAATCAGTTATGCTGTTATCAGCACTGAATGTCGTAACTGTTAGGGTCAGAGGTGCATCTTGCATTGTTAGATTACCACTTGTACCATATTCGACAAGTCGGCCAAGTTCTATCTGAGCTGGCCCCATCCCATCTCCAATCATTAGGATTACATTATAGGGTTCTGGATCTGAAGTAAGTGCATGAGTATTGTAGATATCAACTCTGACATTTGGAGCTGCTACTAGTGCTAGTAGCAGAGTAACAGCCAATGTACTTAGTTTAAGACGAGATAACAACAATATCATTAATGAACCAGAATAGATTCTATATAATACTCCCTGAGATGAAATCCATTCGATATATCGAAGATTCAGAACTCTTTTGAGATAGGGACATAATTGTTACCTTTTTCGAAATTACCAAAGACAAAATTCTATAGGGAGAATAAATAGCAAGGACAAAACGGATTGATGAGCTTCAATCCGGTGGATGACAGATGCCGGGAGGAAAGACTTTGCAAGTTGAAAAGAGAGATGGACGCATAGTTGATTTTGATGATTCAAAGATAGAGAAAGCCATCACAAGTGCCTTTGAATCGATTGATCTTGATACTAGTCCCGTGAGAGGGCTCACCCAGGAAGTCGTCAAAATAATTCAAGAACGAGGAGTAGAAACTATACACATTGAGGAGATTCAGGATATAGTTGAAGATACTTTGATGCTAAGGGGATACACCAAAGTCGCTCGCAGGTACATCCGCTATAGAGAGAAACATAGAGAAACTAGGAAGATTCTGCGTCAAGTAGGAGTAGTAGACGACCTCAAATTTGGACCTAATGCAGCAACCGTGCTGAAGAGGTATCTACTGAAGGATCCAGATGGTAATCCTATAGAAACTCCGTCAACACTCTTTCAAAGAGTTTCTTCAGCAGTTGCGAGTGTTGAGAGTAGATATGCTGAGAGTGCAGACGAGGAAGAGTATGCAAACCTATTCTACTCCATGATGACTCAGTTAGAGTTTCTACCCAATAGCCCAACTTTGTTCAATGCAGGAACTCCCTTAGGCCAATGCAGTGCTTGCTTCGTATTGCCAATAGATGATGACATGGATTCTATTTTCACATCGCTCAAACATATGGCGATGGTACAGAAATCAGGAGGTGGTACAGGATTTTCATTTTCGAAACTGCGTCCAACAGGGGCAATGGTTGGTACTACTGGAGGAGTCGCAAGTGGTCCTGTATCATTTATGAGAATATATGACACAGCTACTGACATCATAAAACAAGGTGGACGCCGTCGAGGAGCAAATATGGCGATACTAAGATGCGACCACCCGGACATAATGGAGTTCATAGCATGCAAAGCTGACAAGAGATCATTTAGAAACTTCAACATCTCGGTTGCTATTACTGATGATTTCATGCAAGCAGTGAAAGAAGATGCTGAAATTGACTTGGTTGCTCCTCAGAATGGAGAAGTCATCAATCAATTGAGGGCTCGAGCCATCTTTGACGCAATCGTCCGTAATGCACATAGCTCGGGAGATCCTGGATTGATTTTCATAGACCGTATCAATCAAGAACATCCGCTCTCAGGTATGGATATTGAATCAACCAATCCATGTGGGGAACAACCCCTTCTCCCATACGAATCGTGTGTCCTTGGAAGTATCAATCTATCAAGAATGGTTGAAGATAGCAAGGTCAAATGGGAGAGATTGGAAGAGGTTGTTAGACTTGCTGTGAGATTTCTGGATAATATCATAGACCTCAATGCCTATCCAGTTAAAGAAATTGAAGCTACAACAAAGGCGAATAGAAAAATCGGGCTAGGAATCATGGGATTTGCAGAAATGCTCATCGAGCTAGGAATTCCATATGACTCAGAAGAGGGACTCAAGAAAGCAGATGAAGTGATGTCATTCATTCGACAAAAAGCAGAGAGAGCCTCTTCGGAGTTGGCAAAGATAAGAGGTAATTTTGAGAATTTTGCGCATCTGAAGAATAGAAATACCTGGAAACGTAATGCAACTCTGATTACTGTTGCACCAACAGGAAGCATCAGTCTAATAGCTCAAACCACCAGTGGTATTGAGCCGTTATTTGCAATTACTCACCGTCGAGTGCTTGCTGAGGGAATCGAACTCACAGACGTAAATAATCTCTTTCGAAAGATTGCAGAAGAACAAGGATTCTGGAATGAAACTGTTGAGAGAGAGATTTCAAAGACAGGATCAGTACAGCATATTGAGTCAATACCAGATGATGTCAAACGAATATTCAAGATTGCCCATGAGATAGATCCTGAATGGCATGTTAAGATGCAAGCAGCTTTTCAGAAACACACAGATAACGCAGTTAGCAAGACAGTAAATCTTCCAAGCGATGCAACAACAAAAGACGTAGAGAAAATTTACTTCCTTGCAAATGAATTAGGCCTCAAAGGTATCACGGTCTTTAGAGACGGATGTCTCAATGTTCAAGTCCTCTATGCAGGTGGATGCCCAACATGCGAAATATAGTCGCTATACTGTGGCTTGATGAATAGCGAATACCCCTAAGAACAACTTTCTAACTCTTACATCTTTGAAACCTGCGAGTTTGAGTATCCCGGCGAACTCGATAGGGTCATAGAAATTCTGAACTGTGTATGAGAGATATGAGTACCCTGTTCTAGAACCGGAGATCATCTCTCCAAGTCGCCGTACTCCTAGACGAACATAGAGATGGTAAAGTTCTCGAATCACTCTATTCGCAGGTTGACTAGTTTCAAGGTTAATGAAAAGCCCTCCAGGTTTAAGGACACGATTGAATTCTCTAAAGTATGAAATCAATCGCTGTTTTGTTGGATTGAGATTTCTTGTCGCATATGAAATGGTTATCAAATCAAACGTATCATCCCGAAAAGGCAGATTCCCTGCATCAGCCAATGAAAAATGGATTTCTTCTGATTCGGATTTTGATTTCCCATTTCGTAGCATGGGAAGAGAAAAATCAACTGAGAATACAGATGTTTCAGGAGGAGCTATATGTTGTAGAGCTATTGCCATTTCACCAGTACCACTACAAACATCCAACCATTTCTTACCACTAAGTTGTGACACTAATTCTGAAGTCTTCTTCCTCCATAGGATATCAAGTCCTAAAGTAAGGAGATGATTAATCATCTCATATGTATTGGATGCTTCAGCATAGATTTTTTGAACTCCCTTACTCATTGATAGCCCTCACTCTCTAAAGAGGCACTTGGGAATTTTCCAGATTTCTCCGGTGTTCCCACCCAAGTAAATATATGAATTGTCCAAAACTATCGCATTCAGTGGGCCTGATTGTAAATCTACAAATGATGAAGCCCAGTCGTTTTTCGAATATCTTCTAAGGGTTCCATCGTCAGATACGGAAAATATTGAATCGTCATCAATTGCAATAGCATTCACGTTGTCTGTGTGCCCCTCAAGTACTGCGATACACTCCCAAGAATCCTTATTCCAGACACGAATGGCACTTTCAAATGTGGGAGGTCTAGGAGAACCAGGTCCTCCCCACCAAACCTCCCCCGAACCTGAATATACGTTGTCAGAATCAATTGCAATTGAAAAAATATCAGCTTCGTGACCCTCCAAGTTTGATATATGACCAAATGAGTTCAAATCAAATATACTAACAAAATCATCAATGCCTCCTGCATAGAGAAACCTATCATCTACTGCAACTGAGAGGACAATATGATGCTTTGACGGGATTGATACGACCTTTGCCCAGTCAAATTTGTTCCAAAGGTCCAAATTTCCATTGGATCGCCCTGCCACAATTTCTTTGGGTGTTGTGGTTAGAGAAAGAAATGAACTGTATTCATCATGGAGAGTTATTACACTAGTCATCCCATGTTTTGTCCAGACTCTGAGAGAGTGGTCATCTGAAACGCTTCCTGCATACACATAATTTTCATCCAACGTAAGGCTTGCCAATCCCGAATTGGTGACAGAGTGAATATTCTGATTTCGCAGGGTTTCTTGAAACCAGAGTATTAGTTTACCATCTTGTCCAACAGAGTATAATCGATTTTCATCTATAGCCAGAGCGTTTATTGAAAATTCGTGATTCACACTACTTTGTAATGATTCCCGTCTGACTTCTTCAAGAGATAGTTGAACAGGGTCCATGAAAATCAAGATTTCACAAGTTGTTTCAACTTATACCTCTTCCCGAACATGACAGTCTGAGTCATATTGAAATGGAGGCGAGAATGCTATGATGTATCCTTGAAGAGATGTGATAATCATGAATCCAGTTGAAATCATTATAGTTGGAGCTGGCGATAGGGGGAATGTCTATGCGGAATTTGCAAAAGCACATCCTGACAAGGTACATGTTGTAGGAGTGGCAGAACCCAGAACGTATTATCGAGAAAAAATGGCAAACGAACATACGATACCTCCTGAGTTTGTCTTCAAAGATTGGAAAGAAATTGTTCAAAAATCACGTTTTGCTGACGCTGTTATCATCGCCACACCTGACTCAATTCATATAGACCCTGCTGTTGCCTTTGCAAAGAAGGGATATCATATACTTCTTGAAAAGCCAATGGCACCTAATGAGGAAGGCTGTAGAGAGATAACTAAGGCAGTAATAGATAGTGGTGTCATTCTATCTGTTGGACATGTCCTCCGTTATACAAAATACACACAGAAATTAAAGCAATTACTCGATTCAGGGGTAATTGGAGATATTGTGAACATCCAACGGATTGAACCAGTGGGGTATTGGCATCAAGCACACTCATTTGTTAGAGGAAATTGGAGGAGAGAAGATGAATCTTCATTCATGCTTCTTGCAAAGTCATGTCATGATATTGATTGGATTCGGTACATAATGGGGAGAGAATGCAAGACAGTTTCTTCCTTTGGATCACTTACGCACTTTAGGTCCCAAAATAAACCAAAATCTGCAGGAATACGCTGCATTGATTGTGATTACGAACCTAAGTGTCCATATTCATCATTGAAGATATACCTTGGATTTCTAGAGAAGGGAAATACTGGGTGGCCAGTGAGCGTTATAACTTCTGATGTAACTGAAGAAGGAATTAGAAAGGCTCTGGGTGAGGGACCATATGGAAGATGTGTATATGCCTGTGATAATGATGTTGTTGATCATCAGGTAGTAAACATGGAATTTGAAGGTGGTCTTACAGCTTCATTTACCATGACTGCATTCACGCAGGCTAGATCAAGAGAAACAAGGATATTTGGAACTAAGGGAGAAATATATGGTAATGGCAAGATAATCCGAATCTATGATTTCCTTACCGAATCAACTATCGAACATGATACATCAGCTGACACAGAAGTTCTCGCAGACCATGGTGGAGGTGATTACTGGTTGATGCATGCATTTGTTGAAGCAGTAAGAAATAAGGATCCAACCTTAATACTATCTGGTCCATCAGAAACGCTTGAAAGTCACTTGATAACCTTTGCAGCAGAGAAGAGTAGAAGAGAGAAACGGACAATCACATTATAGCAATTTGTCTAGGATTTACGTCCAACACATTGAACAAAGCCAAAATAGATCTTTGTTTCTTTGGTCAGCATCAATATACGGCTGATTGATATGGGTATATTGTCATACTATGTGCCAGTGGTGAAAGATAATTGGGATGGGCTATTAGAGTGCTATTGGTTGTTCTGATAATACTGATGATTGGACTATTTCTTGTCAGCATCCCAAATATTGTCAGCCCAGACTTTCAATTTGCTTGGACCTCACTCATCATAATCCTAGGAGTAAATATCTTGTTTGCCGTCCTAGTACTCTTTCGCATCAGTAAGAATTGAACTCCAGTATGCCTATAACTTTGGAGCAAGTTTGAAGCGTCTGGATATTTATTCTAAAGAGTTGCTAGATTGCACATTGGTTAACCTCAAGAATGTCTAAGTCTTTGATAGTTAAGTTTAGAGAGTTGTTGAAAATGAAAGACAGAAATGAAAAAATTGGCCGTCGATGGTATGAAGAGATGTGGTCCATACCAGACCTCTCTGTAGCTGATGAGATTGTTGATAAGGACTACAATCCCGATTGGGTTTCTATTGATGCTATTGGTCCTGACCAAATCAAGCATGAAATCAAGTATTTTCGGTCTGTATTTCCAGATTTAGTGTATGAAATCATAGACATTAATGGAACCGAAGACCGTGTATGGATAAGGTACAAAGGAACAGGCACTCATAAAGCGAATGCCTGGGGATTTGAACCAACCAATAAGAAAGTCGAGTTTGAAGGAATGACTATATTATACATCAATTCAGAAGGCAAAATCGTAGATAGATGGGGATCTTTCTGTTTTTACGATATACTCACTGAACTAGGTGTGGTGCCACCCTTCTGGGAATTAAGCAAGCATTTTGGAAATTCATGATGGCCTTCGTTTTTCAAACAAGAACATAATTACAAATAATATGCCAGAGCTCAGAAATACAACGCCTATAAATATTACATCGAACCCAAATGGAGCGACTGTGTATATCCGCGCACTGTTTATGGAATATGATGTTGTGAGGGTATCAGGTAGTTGTACCAGAACAAAGCCACTATAATCCAATGTAATTGAGTCTGGCGCATTTGTAAGTTGGAACTCATATGAAGTGGTCCCATTCACCCACACAATTGAATCAATCAAATCGTTGCCTTGTGCGTCTTTAACCACAAGTGGAATCTGTTGAGAATATGTGTAATCATTTCTGTATTCGTTGAGATCCACTATTTCAAAAGTGAGATTTCCAGTTGAGGGGGCATACACAGCTGATTCGATTGCGTACTCTGGTAGATATCCATTCCCATACCATGGCATGAAAAACCAATCCAAATTGGTACCATGAACTTCCTCAAAGGATGCTTGAAGGTCATTCAAGGTGGCAATCTGAAAGTATTGATTTTGGAAGAAATCTTTCAGAGCTAACATGAATTGACTATTTCCCAAAGTAAGTCTTAGTTTCTCAAGAATTACAGTACCTTGAGTATAATCAACATAGCTCGTTAGATCTGGTCGTACTGTATTTGAACGGTTAATGATACTCTCAGCAGAATATTCTGCATAGAATGTCCTAACAATATCGAGATATCTTGTATCCTGAAAATGGGTCCAATCATCATAATACACCTCGCCATAGTATGCATGGGACCAACTAGCTAGATTTTCATCAAGGAACCCCCAATCAACACAATCATCACCTACAATTTGGGACCACCATTGATGTGCAACCTCGTGGGCTATAGTGAGTTCGAACCACTCTACTGCGCGTGTCCCCTCCAAGATTTGTTGACCTATAGCATATGTTATGTAAACTTGACAAGGATATTCCATTCCTGCATAGAATGCATGTTGTTCAACAATATTCAATGTTGAGTATGGATATATTCCGAATGATGTATTGAACAAATTCAATGCCTGAATACTCATTTCAATTGCATCAGTTTCCCAGAGATTTGCAGTTGCAGGTAGAAAGTACGCTGAGATGTTGACACCGTTGTACATCTCAGATTCCATCTGATAATAGCGTGAGGCTGAGAAAGTAACCTCTCGTACAGGATAGGAAATATTGTAGTGATATGTTGATTGTCCATTCTCAGTTTGTATTGAGCCAATTTCTCCAGTACCAGCTATGGTCATATTCTCGGGAATCTGCACATAGAGATCGTAAAATGCCATCTCGAAGTAAAAGGGGTCTCCAACTGGTAGATAGGGATCTATATTCCATCCATCAAATTCATCATATACACATGGGATTGGATAAGAATCCGCGAATGTATAGATACGAGTTTCATCAATGTCAGTACCGTAGTATCCAGAACGATCTTGTCCGTCTGGCATGAGAGTCTGGAAGGTAATATTTAGCGATACGAATTCTTCTGGTTGCACGTCTGACTCGAGGTTGACCCACATTAATTGATCATTGGAAATTACCTCGAAGTTATCAACTGCAGGGGTAGATCCAATTGCAGTCACATTGTTTACAATAATCTCACCTTGCCGTTCATTATATTGCATTCCTGAAGTATAGAGGTGAAAGGGAATACGATCAATAGGAGTTGGCGCATTGTTAAAGAAGTCAATGAGAAGTGTTCCGTTTATGGTCGCTGAAGACTCATTCAAGCTTAGATAGAGTGTAAGACTAGAAAGATTAACTGCGCTAAAATCTCCCTGAGAAAAATCATCGTAATTATCCGACAGAATAATGGAATTCGAAGTTTCACTACCTGTTCTTTGATAGCTGATTGTACTTCTTGCAGAAAGATCATAGGGAATTATTGAGCTCAATAGACTGATTATTAACACTGCTGTAAGAAACCGTACTCGTGCCAAATCTACATCCTCCTCTCCCCTAAGTACTGTACGTAGCAAGAAATAAGCACTTGTTTCGACGTATTGTTACAAAAATCACTCCTTTAACCAATCATCTTCTACCGATGACTGACTTTCCACAGGTTCAGGAACAATACGTTCCACAGGTTCAGGAGTAATATCAGGAGCCTCTTCCGGTTTGTCCCACCACTGTTGTACCTGTTCTCTCTCAATCCATTGTTTATCTTCAGGAATCGGATATCTCTTGGTCAATAAGAAGGCTACTAGAATTAAAACAGGGATTGGAATAGGAAATTGCATATAGAAGATCCCCTCAGGATAATATAGAAGCATTGGGAGAGATGTGATTAGGTAGATGACGAGCAGCTGAATCTCTGCGGCTATCCCAGCTACTGCAGCTCTTTTGAGCGTGGTTTTACCACAGTATAGTCTATACATCATCCAAATGAAAACGAATCTCAAACAGGTAAAGGGAAGGGATCCAATAAGCATGAGGGGATTGAAGTCAAAATAAATTGAATTACCGAAGTAACCAAAGCCATTTGAGAAGGTCCAGACCATGCCGGCCATAGAGAAACTAAATGGAAAGGAAAAGAAAACAATCCCAAGAGGTGCCAGAATGGCTGTTATTCCTACAATCGCTACCACATTAACTGGTGAAATACTTCTTGTGCCTGATTCTTTAGACTCCTCGTTATTGCTCATGACCGAATCTCCCAATAACTGGAAGACTCAATTGCTTATAGAAAGTTCGAATACAGTAGATATGTACGATTGTGGGGGCCATTGGTGGTTTCAGACTTCAATTTCTATTGGTAGTCTTCTTGAAGATGAGTCCCAAGTATAAAATCGACATTACAAGGGCAGTGAATCCCAACGTGAGTATCATTGGCAATGGATTCTCATATGCGGATGCTAGGCTTGGAACCCCCAATATGATCATGAGTAGTATGACAATGATGGTAAACACAAAACAAGCATCATCTGTCTGAGGATTAGTTGTGGAAGTGGGAATTTTAGTGACATCGTCCTCATACGTCATACAATCGCCACTGGAAGATGTTTTACTGAGCGTGAAAAGGCTATTGATTCCGCAGGTCAGAATTCGATGCTGCTGTAACGAGAAGCCTTATTGATTATTAATTGAAGAGCTTGTTAATTATGAGGTGTTTGATATGACATCGTTTAGTGTCATTGGAATATATGTTGATAATATTGACAAGGCAGTAGAATTCTATTGTAATAAACTGGGTTTCGAGGAGGTACAAAGGTACAATGATGATTGTATTATACAGCTCAAGAACGATGGCCCCACGGTAATTCTTGAGAAGACCGATAATCCAAGCTCCGCAAAATATCCCAGAGATTCTCAAGTGGTTCTATGCGTTGCCACAGATGACATTAGGGAAACCTCAGAGAAACTGAGATCGCAAGGAGTCGAGTTCTTGCAAGATGATCCAGAAGAGTTTGTTGCAGGTCTCTTTATGGTGATGAAAGATCCTGCGGGCAAGTACCTTGAATTATTACAATTCAAGGAAAATTGAAGCGCATTTTTATTTGCATAGCTTCTTGGACCATTTGACAGAGGGATAATTCTCATTGAAGAAGATGCTTGGTATAGTTGGAAGTCCACGAAGGGGAAGCAATACCCATACTTTGGTTGATAGGGTTCTGGCAGGCGCAGAAATCGCAGGAGCAGAAACCAAGAAGATCACTCTTATCGATGTTGATGTTCGTCCCTGTCGAGCCTGTGATGCATGCTCAAAAACAGGAAAATGTGTACAGAAAGATGATTTCCTAGACATCTTGGCAGAGATGGAACAGAGTGATGTCTGGGTGTTGGGCACTCCTGTGTATTGGTGGGGTCCAACTGCTCAGTTCAAATCATTTCTCGACCGTTGGTATAGCGTCGACCGTTCATTCTTCAGAGGGAAGAAAGCTATCGTGGTAATTCCACTTGGGGGAGGAAGTAAAAATGATGCAAGGCATCTAAGAGGGATGTTCGAGGACATCTTCGACTATTTAGGAATAAAGGGATTGGAATATCTAGTTGTACCAAGTGTAAACAAGAGAAATGAGGTCGAAACTAAACCCGACATACTCCAATTTGCACAGGAAACTGGGAGAGAGGTCATGTTAGCTTAATTTCTGAATCTTGCGATGATTGATCTGCCCTTATTCAATCAACCGCTTGTTTTTATGAGGTTAGATATAAGTGGAGGGGAATTTTTATTCTCTCAGATTGGAAAGAATTTCCTGAAATTCCTCAAGAGATTCGGGATTTCCTATCGCATCTCTATTTGTCACAGGTCGTTTATTAGCCAGATTCCAGATGGCGCTCTCAACTTTCTTCATACTAAACGTGTATGGAATGTCTTTGACCTCAAGAATATGCGCAGGCACATGTCTAGGACCTGCCTTTACTCGTAGTTCTTTTCGTATTTTTTGCTTGAGGGCATCATCAAATTGGACCCCTTCTGATAGCTTCACAAATAGTAGTATTCGCTGATCACCCTGCCAACTTTGACCAACAACAATACTGTCTGCAATTTCCGAAAATTCTTCAACTACATTATAGATCTCTGAGGGGCCAATACGTACACCTGAAGGTTTCAGAGTAAAGTCTGACCTTCCTAAGAATGTCACTCCTCCAGTTTCACTATGAATGATAATGTAATCTCCATGATGCCACACATTCGGATAGACACTGAAGTATGCCTTTTTGTATCTCTCTCCATCTGGGTCATTCCAAAAATATAATGGCATTGATGGCCCAGGAGCTTCACAGACAAGTTCTCCCTCTCTGTCAAGGATACTTTTTCCGTTCTCGTCATATGCCTTGATTTTCATTGCCAATGCAGGACCCTGTAACTCGCCTGCATACACTGGTTGGATAGGTGTTCCAGCTGCAAAGCATCCATTGATATCAGTCCCACCACTAATCGAGTTGAAGTGGAGGTCTTCTTTGATTTCATTATAGACATACTGGAATCCTTCTGCTGATAATGCAGATCCTGTCTGAGATATTTCTCGAAGGGAGGATAGATCAAATTCATCCTTCGGCTTTGCATTCTCACCCTTAAGGTAATTGATGTATGTTGCACTACATCCAAATATGGTAATCTTTTCGTCTTGGATTAGTTTCCACGAAGTTCTCCAATCTGGATGATTGGGATTTCCATCATACAATATGAGAGTTAAACCTACAGCCAAGGAACTCAGCATCCAATTCCACATCATCCACGAAGGCTCTGTTTGATACCACATCTTATCATTGCGTTTCAGATCACTGTGAAGAAGGAGTTCCTTCAGATGTTGAAGTAGAATTCCACCAGCGCTTTGAACCATACATTTCGGTTTTCCAGTTGTGCCTGATGAAAACATGATGTATAATGGATGATCAAATGGTAATTGTTCAAATTGAATATCTGACCCTTTGGGGAGAGTAACAAAATCATCGTAAAGAGTAGATTTCGGTAGTGGACTGATATCAAATTCATCCCTGAGATAGGGAAAAACAACCACCCTCTCCAATGAGGGGATTCCCCTTGCTACTTCCTCAGCTTTTGATATCACATCAAATTCCTTGCCTTTGTAGGAGTAACTATCAACAGTGAAAAGGATCTTCGGTTCTATTTGCTCAAAACGATCCTCCACCGCCTTTGGTCCTAGCCCTGTACCACATGAAGACCAGACTCCACCAATACTTGTAGTAGCCAGCATAGCAATTGCAGTATCTGGAATATTTGGCATGTACGCAACAACTCGGTCGCCAGGACGAATTCCGAAGTTATATAGTGACTTTGAAAGAATGTTCACTGACTCGTATAGCTCTGAATAGGTCATTCGAACAGGAAACTTTGTTTCACCTTTGAAAACAAATGCCTCAGAGGAATCTCTAATCTTCAGAAGGTTCTCCGCAAAGTTCAATCTAGCACCTGGAAACCACTTTGCACCAGGCCTCTTTTGGATGTCCTCCAATATAGAACTATAATCTTTGGAAGCCTGAATCTTACCAAAAAACCAGATACTCTCCCAAAAATCCTCTATATTGTTAATAGACCACTCGTATAGACCGTCATAGTCAGCTATTAACAAATCATACCTCGTGTTCACGAATTCAATGAACTCAGTTATGTTTGCATTCTCAATTCTATCCCAAGATGGTCTCCAAAGAGGTTCTTTCATGTTTACAACTCTCTACACAAGGACTCAGAATGTATAATTACTCACCTATTAGAACCTTGAGGAAAAGTAGGATGACTTCATCTGTTAGATAGAAATAGCCAGGCTGGTGGAAAACCACCAGCCCGATGACGACATATTGATTCTATGAACAATCTGGCTCAGGAATCCACTTTGGAATCATACGAGTTACTTGATTGTCAACACGAAGTTTCTTTAGGTCTTCAGTCAGCTCTGCATATCTTTTATCGCTATGCAGCTTTTCAACAGTCTTCTTGTAGTCATTCTCATCATCGTAACGAGCTATGTAGAAGGCTTCGGTTGGATCCTCTGCATTCTCCCAAAAACCAACAATGTCAACTTTGTGTTTCTTGTATATCTCTTCGAATTCTGAACGCATGTCCCACATTTCTTCCATTTTGCCAGAATTCGTTTTTGTTCGGTATAGCATGTATAAAGACATAGCAACCACTGAAAATAACAATAGTTAATTACTTATTTATCTATTGGCTGCGCTAAATTCATCAGGTACAGTGTATCTCACAAATGATAGGTGTAATAATGAGTGAGAGATTGCTGGAACTAGAGAAGATACGAGACAGCGTGAAAGATGACCCAAAGAATTCACCACAAGAAACAAGAAAGAGATTTTGGAAACTTGTGCGTCAGATAAAGAGAGAAGATCAGCCAGATGATGATGAGATTGTAATTGCTGCTGAGATTCGTGATATGTTCTTCGATGCAGACAGGGGGAAGACTTACAGCACTGCTCCATTCATGCTATTGTTTACGCTCATAGGCTTAGTGCCAGTCTATGGATACTTCTGGTTATTGGGAACTCCATTGGATTGGACCAACATTCTGGGTTGGTCGCTTCTCGACGTTTGGAATCTCATTCTCCGTTTCATTGCTGTCATGGGTGTTGTGGCTTTCTTCTATCCGTGGGGTAGATACATGGCAGCAAAAGCACTTGGAATTCGAATCATGGGTATGTGCCAGGACCATGTCCACGAGCCGACACTTAGAATAGATTATGTTACTTTCCTAAAAACACGTCCAGACAAGAGGAAATGGTTCTTCTTCTTTGGCGGTTTATGGACTGCAATTACTTCATTATTGATGGGGGTTGTAGGGTTATTTTATGCAGGAGACTTGTCTGGTTTTATTCCTGCAATTCTGATATTGTTGTTTGAAGGGAAGGTCGTTGCCTCCGGAAGTGCAAGTATGAACTCTGGCGAGATGGGACATTTCAATCGTGAGAGAAAGATTGAGAGAGCTTGGAGAAAGAAAATGTAGGGAACAACTCGTCTTTCATGAGAGATTAATTATAATTAGAGCAACAGTCTGAGGTTTGGATATGATCAAAGAGTTTGAGATTGTTGATGTCACTCCAGATAATGAAGAGGAGTACGATTTATTCTGCAAGAAATCAAAAAAGAAAGAAGAGGGCTATCAGAATAAATTAGTCTGGTTTAAACAACGCTATGAAGAAGGTATGCGAATCAAGATTCTTCGTGTGATCGAACGAGGAAAAATGACCACAAGGGGATTTGTAGAATACATACCAGGGGAGTATGCTTGGAGACCAGTAAATGCTCCTAATTACATGTTTATACATTGCCTTTGGGTCGTGGGACAAAATAAGAAGAAAGGATACGGTAGAATGTTGCTCGATCTCTGTATCAAAGATGCAAAAGACAAGGGTAAGGTAGGAGTTGCGGCGATAACCAGCAACAAGACTTGGTTGACAGGAAAGAAACTCTTTGTCAAGAATGGATTCGAAGTCGTAGATACTGCACCACCAGATTGCGAATTAGTTGTCATGAAGTTCAAGGATGCGGCAGACCCAAGTTTTCCTGCTGATTGGGAAAAGAGACAAAAGAAGTACAAAGAGGGCGTTACTGTACTCTATACAGATCAATGCCCATATACTATAGAAGCAGTAGAGAGTATCATTGCTTTTGCTAAAGAAATTGGGGTTCCAGCTAAAGCAATAAGATTGACGTCTGCAGAAGAACTTCAAAGAAAGGCACCTACTGCATTTGGAACTATGGGAGTCGTATTTAATGGGGAAGCACTTCCTTACAATTACACTGCAAGGAAAAATCTCTTGAAAGTAATACGATCATGATTGGGACAAGCAAGATGCTGGAATGTTGATAGAAATCAACTGCATGGGTTCAGAACCAGTATTCTGGTAGCCATGTAAAACTCCAGCTGGAACCTCTACGATAGTGTTCGGAACGATGTCGTAGTATCTATTGTCGACATGCCCACGCCCTTGTCCAGCAATGAAATAGAACACATGATGATACTCATCTACGTGTGATGAGAACTCACCATTCGGTTCAACCTCTGTTAACATTATCTTGGTTGCAGTGGTCCCATCAGGAAGCAGTGGAAGTCCAGTGATAAGACGAGTAAGGTTCTTTCTTGTTGGCATATACTGGTCCCTTTTCGGTACATAAATTCGAAACTCTTTCATCAAATTGCACCACATTATAGTTTGAACACGTGTTCTAAAATCATTCTGATAGAAGCTACGTTGAGCAGAAATGATATATTCATTCACCGACTCGCTCACACATCTCATCGACATGAGAGACCTCAAGTTTACATTAGGCCTTGTTGGCTGTTCAGAGTCTTTGGCTCATATGAATAAAGCTCAGGGTTGAACTGATGTAGGAGGCATGAGCACATGAGAGAACACATTAGTGTAAAAGGAGCTAGAACAAATAATCTAAGAAATATCGATGTGGACATCCCCCGCGATAAGTTGACCGTAGTAACCGGCGTATCGGGGTCGGGAAAAACATCGCTTGCTTTTGATGTGATTTTTAGTGAAGCACAACGCAAGTTTATGGAATCAATGTCAGCTACTTCTCGAACCATGTTACCCATGCTAGAGAGAGCTGATGTAGACTCAATCTTAGGTCTATCACCTGTCGTTGCCATAGAGCAGAAGACAGGGACTGTCAACCCAAGATCTACAGTTGGTACGATGACAGACATCTCAAGTTACATGAGAATTCTCTTCTCTGTCCTAGGTCAAGCACATTGTCCATACTGTAACAAGAAAGTCCACACACGTAACGCGAACCAAATTGTTGATCATCTTATGACCTTACCAGAGGGGACAAGTGTAGAGATTCTTGCTCCTGTGAATAAGATCTATGATGAAGATTATCCATACCTGTTTGATGATATACGGCAGAAGGGATACAAACGAATCAAGATCGATGATGTGCCATATAGTATCAATGACAAGATTGAGCTTGATGAAACTAAAGACTACAAGATTGAGGCTTTAGTTGATAGAATTATCATCAAACAAGACCTGTATCATCAGTTTGCAATATCAATAGAGAATGCAAAGAATGTCGGAAGTGGTTTCATTCGGTTTGAAGTTGATGAATCAATCCCTGCCGATGTCCGCAAGAAGTTCTACAAGGATTTCGGATGCACTGATCACCACATCATCATGCACAAACTGCTTCCTGGAGCGTTCTCGCCAAACATACCAGATCATGCATGCCCAACATGTCTGGGAGTGGGAACTCTGCTAAAGGCAGACCCTCGCTTGATGATCATAGACCCTAAGAAGACTCTCAAGAAAGGGGCATTGGCATGGTATCCAAAGTACTGGATGTACAGCATATCACAGCATCTAGGATTCGATATGGAAGTACCCTTTGAGGAGTTTCCAGAAGATGCAAAACATCAACTCTTCTATGGGGTTACAGGCGAGTTCACTCTCCAAGAACCTCCAGACTGGCCCAATAAGTATAGGCATCGATCTGTGGGGCAGAAGGTCACCTACATGGGCATCTGTAACTCAATAGACAGATACTACAGGAATGACAGAAAGAAGGGTGAGCGCTACGAGTGGTACCGCAAGATCATGGCCGAGAACATCTGTCCTGATTGTCAGGGGAAGAAACTCATTCCCCAGCGACTATTAGTGACCGTTGACGGGAAACAAATCCATGAGCTGGGTGAGTATTTCATTAACCATCTCCTCGAATATGTTGATTCGATTAAAGTACTGACGGACAAGGAGAAGGCAGGAAATCAGGTCATCAATGAACTCCGAAAACGAATTCAACTTCTAGTAGACATAGGTCTCTACTATCTTCGTCTGAACAGACGTGCAAGAACGCTTTCTGCTGGCGAGGCTCAGAGGATAAAGCTGTCAACACAACTAGGTTCTGAGCTGATGGGCATGTTGTATGTGCTTGATGAACCATCAATCGGACTCCACATGCGTGATAGTAACAGGATTATTGACATTCTCAAACGTCTCAGGGACACAGGAAACACAGTCATTGTAATAGAACATGACTTGGACACTATCAGACAGGCTGACAACATCATCGAGATTGGACCCGGACCAGGTGTCCATGGTGGTGAGATTGTAGCTCAGGGCACATACGAAAAGATTGCTGATGATCCGAAGTTCTTGACAGGATACTACCTGAGTGGCAAGAAGACGATACCATATCTAGGCAAGTCAAGAGAATACAATGGAAAGAAGTTGAAGGTCTTAGGTGCTAGAGAGAACAATCTGAAAGGGATAGATGTCGACTTTCCACTTGGAGTCTTCATCTGCATTACTGGCGTCAGTGGAAGTGGAAAGAGTACTCTGATTGAGGACGTACTTGGTAATAAGCTACTTCATGATATGAGAGACCCACGAGTATTGTATGGTAAACACGATCGGATAGAAGGCATAGAGAACATTGCAGATGTGAGAATTGTAGATCAATCTCCTATCGGACGTCACTCGCGATCAACCCCAGCGACCTATGTTGGATTCTTGGATAAGATACGACGGCTTTTCGTTGAAACACCTGAAGCACAGGCACGAGGCTATGAGATGGGTAGGTTCAGCTACAACTCAACCGAAGGCCGATGTACTGAATGCAATGGAGAAGGTCTTGTTCGAATCGAGCTTCAATACATGCCCGATATTCAGACTGTATGTCCAGTCTGCAAAGGAGCCAGGTATTCAGAAGAGATTCTTGAGATTCGCTACAAAGGTAAGAACATGGGTGATGTTCTCAACATGACTGTTGAGGAAGCGAACGCGTTCTTCAAGGAAACTCGTCTAATACGTCATAAAACAAAGATAATGATGGATCTTGGTTTAGGATACCTGAAACTTGGACAACCCGCACCTACTCTGAGTGGTGGCGAGAGTCAGCGAATCAAGCTTGCTAAAGAACTTGGTAAGCTGAAGAAGCTCAAGGATAACCTGTACATCATGGATGAGCCTACAGTAGGTTTGCACATGGAGGACATTCAGATGCTACTGAAGACTATCCACAAGTTGGTCGATGCAGGTAACACCGTGATTGTCATCGAACACCATATCGATGTCATCAAGTCAGCGGACTATATAATTGACTTAGGACCTGAAGGTGGTGCGGAAGGCGGCGAAGTGATCGCAGAGGGGACAGTGGATGATATCATCAAGTGTGAGAAGTCTTACACTGCGAAGTACCTCCAGAAGGCTGTGGAGTCTTCCTCGTAAACAGGAGTTGATAAACTTGGAAGACCCACAGATAAGGAAACACTATGAGGATGCAATATCCAGTTTTATTGAGCGAGCAAAGCAGGATAATCGAGTTTTGGCGATTATTCTGTACGGTAGTATGGCATATGATGAAGTAACAGAACGTTCTAACATCAATATGTATGTCGTAACTGATGAAGGACGGCACAAATCTACTCGTGTTGTTGAACAGGGAATACCAATAGACTTGGATATTTTTAGCCGAGATGGCTTCATGAGAAGCATTCAGAGGCAACGAGGCAGGGGATTGCTTCAGTCTCTTGCTTATAGTAAACTGGTGTTCTCCCGCGACTGCTCATTCACAGAATTCTACAAGAACTTGGACAAAAAGGTCGGGCTCAGGGATAGAATGGTGCTTCAGATTATCTACCATAGTGCAACTCGTTATGATCTTGAGAAAGCTGAGAAGTATCTCTACATCAAAGGTGATCTTGCACACAGTTTTCATTCGCTCTTGCATGGATTGAGTGAACTTGGATATCTAATCTGCTATCTCAATAATGTTTGGCCACCACGAGAGGTCATACTGAAAGGGAGAGAATTTGAGCCAGATCTCTTCCCCAAGCTCTTTGACGATCTTATTGACAACGAAGTAACAAAAGAGTCACTCGAGAGAACTCTGCAAATGGCTCACGGGTATTTAGATCAGATCGAAGTGAAATGTCATAAATTGATTCTAGATTATATCTCTGAGAAAGGAGGAACAGCAACTCAATCAGATTTAGAGGCTTATTTCGGTCCTCGGGGTTTGAGATTCGTAGTGTTGGAAAGTCTTCATCGAAGAAAGATTCTCAGGCGAACAGTAGCCCCAAGAAAACTCACTAAGAAAGGAGTGATTGAGTACAATGAACCACAGTACCACTTCAGTTGGGACTCATTCGATCCTGACAAGGTTCTTCCAACAACAATTGGACCTTCTGATGTGGAAAGATCTCGTGTTCACGCAGATTATCAGAGTGCTATTGATGAGCTTCAAAAGAAAGTGGAGAAAGACGAATACGTACTCAACCTCATGTTATCAGGAAGCCTTTCCTATGATACTGTTTGGGAGAAGTCAGACATCGATGTGATGATTGTCACTCGAGACGAGCCTTATTCTACAGGACGCGTTTTCATAGAGAAGGATGTCTTGATTGAGGGAGAGGTCGTGACTAGAGATCATTTCAGAAGGGGAACGAATCGGGTGACAGATGGAAGCATCTTCCACTCATATTTCTTAATGAGCAAGGTTCTCTTCTCTAGGGATGACACAATGAAAGACATGTACGAAGATATCCAGAATATTGGATCGAGAGATCTCGAACACATTCTCCTCTTGAACTACATATTCTGCAAGGACCTCATCAATAAGTCATACAAAGCACTCTATGTGAAGGAAGATCCACACTTCGCTTTGAACTTCATGATGTCAGGGATACGGCGTATGGCAAACATTGAGGTGCTCATGAATGAGAAGGTACCTTTGCGAGAATCTACAGCACAAGCACTAGAGCTTAACCCTGATTTCTTCAGAACAATCTTTACAGATATGATAACAAAGTCACTAAGGGACAAAGAAACGATAGAATATATTTTGGAGATGATGGAAAAGTATCTTATTGATAGATTGGAAACGATTGCGCAACCAATACTAAGACTGCTTGAGAAGAAGGATGAAATCACCTATTCGGATCTTAGGGAACACTTTGACGGTATTCGACTACCAGTGGACCTAAGAGACTTCGTAGAGATAGGTCTGATAACACAGACAGCTGCACCCCTTATGTTGACTAAGAAGAGTTCTTCTGAGTTGTTGCAACCTGCATACCAAATAGCAAGAGGCCATGGAAAGCTGACTTCTGAGTTTGAGGAAGTGATACCGGACTTTCTAATCTAGATTGAGTTGCAGTAGGTCTTCAGTCCTGCTGCAAACATTTCTTTCAGAATAATGAAAACATTATGAAGATGAAACAATGAGAGATATAGAACTTGAAATCTTTGAAGGAGAACATTATACAAGACATAAGGTTGGAGAGAAATTCAAGTACCCAAAGAACAATGGAAAGCTCTGTCCATGGTTACTCTATAGTGCGAGTCACATGATACAGGTGCTAATGTATGATGGTAGACTTGGATGGAGTTACAAGCATACTCCCTATAAGAAAATCATCAACAAAGATGGAGTAACAACAGAGTTTGTACGATGCTCTGATCCAACCTCTGCTGGGATAGTTCTGAAGATTACAGCCACCACAAGAGCAAGGAAGAAGAAACCTCAATAATCACTTTGGAATCTAATCTTCTGGATCTTCACACACGATGTCAGATCCAGTAACACCCTTTACTGTCTGAAGAGGTTGCATCTTGACTAGACGTGTAATTTCCTCAAGATCGGTATGATGCCGTTCTTCATCATTACGAAGATGTTGCAGAAGTAAAACTCCAATTGGATCATTCATCTCCGCTAACGCATTATCTAGGAGATGGATCATCTTACTCTCTTGCATTCTAAAAGATTCAAGATCTCTAGAGAGTTTAACGCGGTCAACGTATCTTTGAACTTTTGCACTCCATCGATCGCATGGAGTCTTCTTCATCATTTCGATCATACCTTCAAGGAATTTCATGTGCTTCCAGGTATCTAATCGCATTTCCATAAAGACTAGCCGTACCGCAATTTCCTCTGCTCCCTTCTCCGCCTCATGGAGATCATTGAGAGTCTGTTCTTCTACCGTAATTTGATTTTGCAGAATACTCACTAGCTGTGGATTTGGTTCGGACATTCTTTCACTCCCGATTTTACAACCCATTAGATACATTTGTGACCTAATGGAAGTCTAAGGTTGAGAACCGTGTTGTTATTGTCTATATAATGGAAGGTGTCAACGCTTTCATAGTGCACTCTTTTACACATTCATTGCCGAGAAATTTGATTTATTGCAGACGCTCCATTTTTTGGATCCATTCTCCAAGTGCCTTTTTTGAGTACTTGCCAGTGAGTCTTTCATATGCCTCATGAATGGGTAAAAACAGAATCTGCAGATGTTCATCACTCTTCTGGATTGCGTCAGATTCACTCGTAGCCGCAAAAACAATGAAGATTACTGCCTTGTCATGCCTCTTTGTTGAATATGAATTCACATAATTAGTTATTTTAACATCGAGCCCTGTTTCCTCGTTTACCTCACGAATCAACGCATCATCCAGACTCTCACCCGACTCGACAAATCCTCCAGGAAGGCCCCAGAGGTGCGGCCTATCCTTGTATTGGGCAACAATTACCTTTCCCTCGTATTGGACTATTGCTGCCACAGCAGGTGCAGGATTGATATATTCTAAAAAGCCGCATTTAGCACAGCTAGCTCTGTATGGTTTTTCTTCATCGATTGAAAAAGACTCACTTCCACATTCAGGACAAAATCTCATTCTTACCAAAGTTCCTTACCTGCCTCTTGTGAGCATATATGATGACTTGCATAAAAGATAGTCTGGTCCTGAAAACAGGTATTATATCAAATCAAATGAAGTATACCTCAGTGGTAATCAATGGCAACAAATGACAATCAAGGAAACAAAGAGAATGATGAAGTGGCCCTCTTTGAGGCAATCTCTCATCCGGTAAGGATTCAGATATTATTTTCACTTCACGAGAGTCCGTTAGGTTTCTCGGACCTCAAGAGAAAGGTGGGGATTTCCAGTAGTGGCAATCTTCAACATCATTTAGGAAAACTAGCTAGCTTGATAGTAACTAATGACTCTGCTGATTACACTCTTACAGATCAAGGACGGGAATCGATTGTTGCCATAAAGGCGGTGAGAAATATTCAGAATGGACGTAGTGAAGATGTTGGTCTTGTGACCTTTGTGACATCACTAGTATTCTATGTCACATATATCAACGTGCAATTCCTTCTGGGACCAGTTGATATTCTTATTCCACTTGAAACATTGGTAAGTGTCCTTGTCTTTGCTCCAGTGTTCTATTTCATCTACTCTTGGAGGCTCAGAAAAAGTAGGGATATCTAAGAACAGTCTTCTATTCGATTGAAGAATTCACGAGAATAGTTAGAAAAAGTCTGTAGAGGATGATACAAATCATTGATTATCACTTTTCTATCGACTTATTTACATAACATTATAAGCTTACTTTATTATAGTTAACTACAGATGAATGAAATGATTGTTCGCGGAAAGATTATTGCATCACAGCTCGCAACCATGGGAGCGAAAGCAAGTGTCTATGGATATATCACACTACGAAAGGAAAATGGTGAACAGATGAAAATCAAGATTGATCTTCATACTGAATGTGAAAATCTCCTTGTCGGAGACAATGTAGAGATACATGCAGAAGAGCTTGAGCACACAGGAATCATTGTTGCTCGAAGAGTAGCTCTAATCTCTGGTCCATACCATACATCAGAAGAATCGACCTCAGAAGCGCATGCATAGAATATCGTCTATTCCAAATCTTGAATCACAAGTATAGAACTACCAAAACAGAAACAGCCAGCAGGGATGATATCTCTTCAATCAGAATATGCAAATTATGATTGAAGTAATTCAGGTTAGATTCAAGGAATCTGACTTTCAGGAATTTACTCCTGAAATGGTGATACGATCCCTGAGGCCATTTTAGACCTCAACAAGAAATGAAGAATTATAAAGATGAGACCAATTGGTATCAGGAACAAAAATCCAGTACCTAATATTACAGGCCTGCTGTGTGGCTGTACTCCGGGTATGATTGGGTCTTGGAGATTCACTAACCACAAAGTCACTTCGTTAAGTATGAGACCTGCAAAAATGAGCAATATCCCCATGTACAACCATCTTTGAGTCATCTGCCAGACCTGTGAGATATCCTAGGAGCTTTTAGTGTTTAATCTAATCTTCTCAGCACTATCTCTCAGAAAACAGAGACAGTAAGCAGAAATTATCCTTTTATTCTAGGTATCTCTTTCCTAGTTTCTTATGAGCATCTATAGGTCTAGTGATAGTTCTGTATCCCAAGGTCCATCTTGATTATAATTGTGGCCTAACTTTAGGGAGAGTTCTGCACGAGTCAGCTCCGACCCAAGATAAGCTGCATGATTGAGAAAACTGACATATCCGCGGGAGTGAATCGTCTTCAATATTGCATTTGCAGAGGTAGACTTCAAACGGTGAACTGACCCATCTCGCTCCTTATGTTCACAAAGAATCATGCCTGTACGATAGTCAATACCTATTCTAAAGGATCCACTCGGATCCAGTTCATATTCTTGTTTCTTCTCAGTTACTAACTCATACGATTCGTTGTCAGAAACTGATTGGACATCAAAGAAACTTGATTTTGCAGAGAAGGAAGTAATGCCAATTTCTTTGGGAGGGGCTTTTGAGATACTAGATACAAATCCCATCATCGCAGCAGACTTCAATTCCTTGATACATCCATACGTTGATGGTCGCTCTTCTGTAGAGAGAAATACAGAGATTCCTAGTTCTATACCAAGACATGCAAGAAGGGAATTTACTCCTACCGTATCCGAATCCACAAATTCTGTGACATTGCCTATTCCAGCCAAGAACGGAAGCTCTGAATCTAGTTGCCTACACTCGTGATATGCAACTAAGGACTCCATCAATCCAGGATTAATCGGAGCTTCCATGAGTGGGTCAGCGAGGAGGTTTTCATGTCCCTGACTCCTCAATTCATTGCAAGTTTCTACACAGATTCTTGCTCGTTCAGAAGGGACTCGTGGAAATATTCCGGATGCAACATTTGTCGGAAGGCAAACTAGTGCAACATCTTCTGGGATTCTTTGGGCCACATCAAGATTACCTCTATCTATTGATAATACAATCTCAGCTCCGGCATCCACTCCTGCAATAATTTCTGTAGGATCCAGAGTATCGATACTAATAGGGAGCCCGAATTTGCCCATCTCTGTAACTATTTCTGAAACTCTACTAGGATTGGGTTTTTTGATTGTACAACCTACATCAAGAATATCCGCCCATTCTGAATAATATTGAGCACCTAAAAGACAGGACTCTAGCGGGCGACTGGTAGCATCAACTACTTCAGCCATCACTCTAGGAGGAAAATCCATCCCTACAGAGAGACCTGAACGTAGTCTAAAATTACG
This sequence comes from Candidatus Thorarchaeota archaeon, assembly GCA_016841005.1. Next base: position 47,823 of record JAEORG010000223.1, read on the forward strand.
CAATCCGAAAACAGCGTCATCTTCGATCTGATTGATTTGGGTCCGTAACTCTTCAAGAATCTTCGCTCTAATTATATCATCAGCTGGCTTTTTCCCTGAGAGTAATGGCAAGACATCATGAAGATTCCTTAGAAGTATAGGTACAGCGGATAGGTATCGAGTGCCTTTCTTTAGAATAACTCCAATCTCCTCAGATAATTTCGAGTAGTCCCCATTGGCGAGACCTGACACCAAAATCACATCTGGTTCATGGGTTTCTATGAATTTGGATATGTGCCGAGAAACAAGCCTAGGTGTTGTGAAGGCTGCAACCGATATTGGCAACTCTTCAACATGTACATTATCAAATCCTGAAACTATACTTACAAGGTCATCAAATGCCATACGACCTGTGAGAAGAAGGATGCTCCCTTGGAATTCCATGTTATCACAACTGAAATTGTGATAGGAATAGCTCATCTTGAATTTTCTCTAAAGAGGAGGATTACCAAAAAACAGAATAATCTGTAGGAATGACATCTCAAACACAACACATTCCTCAATCCTTGAACAGTTCTAGTAATTCCTATTTCGAGGCCTATTCTCGTTTTCTCTTAACTGATAGCACGATTAAGATCAAAATAGCCACGATTGGAATTGAAAAACTGACATATAGCGGGAGTGAGGACAATCCAAATGCAGTATCATTGGTAGACGTACTATTATAGGTGGAAGGATTATTTATGGAAGTCCAGTTAAGTCTGTATGAATTGGCTGAGGGAACAAAATCAGCAA
>JAEORG010000224.1 GCA_016841005.1 Candidatus Thorarchaeota archaeon
ATTCGAATTGATATCACCTTCATATCCTGCATGTCCTGGGAATGGGTCATCTGTATGAATTGGTATGTTGGGGTCTGCGAAGTAATGGCTCATAACGCCAGCAGCAAAGAAACCTTTCTCCCATTCACCAGCAGTGAAATTAGCCTTTGCGTAATCATACCAAAGCTGTGCAGCCCAAGGTGCGTGATGTTCTCCGGTTTCAGGATAGTATAGATGGTTATCCCAATCTTGCCAAGCTTGATCTGGAGTTGTAGATCCTGACATTAATTCAGGCAAATAGTATGAGAATGCTTCTGACCATCCTGTATCACTAATTCCATCAGAGGCTTCACTCACAATGAACATGTGGGTTGTGAGCCCCCATGCATCTGCAGGTTGAGCCATTGGTAATGTAATTGCAAAAGGAATTGTAGAAACAAGAAGAATCATTAGTATGAAACTAGATTTTTTCATAATCTCTACCAAGATGCTCTGTCCGTTTTAAGTTGTACTGCAAATGACTATTTATAATAAGAAAGGAAAAAAGAAGATTGGAAGTAGAGGGAAGTTCCCATCTACTTCATTTTGTGTTCGTACTACTTTCTCTTCATTACTGCAATAATGATGACGATTACCACAACTGCGCCAATCGCACCAATTGCTAGAATGAGAGTCATGTCCATTGCCTGGGCTTGGTTCATACCGAAGTCAATACCATTGACAACGAGATCTAGACCACCAGTTAGAACAATGTCATAGTACTCGGCCTCAGCCATTGGCCTGTAGTCACCGTATGGTGAAGCACCTGAAACAATTGTGACACCATTTCCAGCAGTTCCAGTACCAATCTCAATGGTTGCTGCGACAAAACTGCCAGTGTCACCTTCATCGTGGGCATAGCCGTTGACGAGGTCAGCATTGACGATTGTTGCGCTAGCACCAAAGTAAAGGAATGGATATACGTTTGGAATGCTATCAGTTTCAAGAGCAACTACACCTGCGCCTTCAGTAGCAGTGCTACTACCGTAAAGGCATGTTGGACCGTGCATGAGAACCTTCTGCACACCAGCGACGATTGGTGCTACGAAGGAATTATCGCTAGTTACGTTTGCAACTGGTCGATATCCTGCACCACAGTTTGACACTGGATCCTCAACGGAAAGTGGTTCACCAAATACATGTGAACCAGTGTCTTCAAGAATCTTTGTCATGTTATCGTTGATGTAGGTGTATCCAGCATAGTCAGAATCGTATCCGATCCACATGAATTTATGACCAGCATTGAACCACTCAGTGATAGCAGTAAATTCTGCTGCTGAGTATCCATTGCTACTGCCGTATATCGATCCTGCTACAAATCCTACTGCGTCATCAAGTATGGTTGAATTGATCCCACCATAGGCGAACACAACTGTGTAGCCCATTGCCTCAAGGTCATCACTAATAGCTTGATCTGTGGTATTCCACAAATTGCTATTGTATTGACCGTGTGAATAGTCAAAGACTATTGTACCAGTGCCATCAGCGGCAACTGGGGCGGGACCGATGAGAAACGCAGCAAATAGGGCAGCGATGATACCTACGGTAAAGGCTCTCTTCGCGAAAAGATTATTCCTCATCTCTATAGTGTCCTCCTTCTCGTCCGCCAAGCCCTTATGAACTTGGAAGAGCGTATGAGAAGCAAACTCCCGATTACAGTCTATGATAAAACCTTTTCGAGCAGAGAAATTAACTATTTTTTTCTCCTGTTGAATGTATTTCTGTGCATGTTCAAGCTTTTACTTTGTCTTTGGTAAGCTTAATATCGTCGATATGTCCCACATCAATAGCTGAAAGGTTGAATCCTGTGTATGTATGCTCTAAATATGTACACTGATTTGAGAGGATTGAGATAAAAGATGAGCGAGTTTGAAAGTGCCCGTGATACCAAGACCATTATGATTGCTGTTGTCGTGATTGTAGTTATTGGTGCAGGTGGTATTACTGGCTTTATGCTGTTAGGTGGAGGTGGTAATACAACCACAACAACCACAACAGAACCTACAGGCATCACACTTACGGTGCTCACACGTCATGATGTTGCTATTCATAACGTGTTTGAACCTGCGTTCTTGGCAAGTGATTTTGCACAAGAACATGGGATTACGGATATCAATTGGAAGACTCCTGCTGAGCAATTCTGGGATGATATTATTGACTCGAATCAAGCAGATGTTGCATGGGGTGGTGGTCCTACGCTCTTTGATCAGCTTATGCGAGATGACCGATTACAAGCCCTTGATAGTCCTTTGATGGATACGGTAGCTGACCGTGTTCCAGATGATTACAATGGTGCCCAGATGAAGCGATATGACAATGGCGACTTGATGTGGATTGCTGCAGCCATCTCAACATTCGGTTTTACAGTAAATCATCAGTTTCTTGATGATTATTCGCTTCCTACACCTTCTTCTTGGACAGATCTATCCAAGCCAATCTACGGTAGTCTTTTACCGACGATACCCACCATGGCCATGGGTAATGCTCCAGATACCACATCTAATACCCGAATCTACCAGATTATCACTCAGGCCTTTGGTTGGGATGCTGGATGGACGACTATAGCAAGAATGGCAGGAAGTTCAAACATCTACGGAGGCTCTGTTGAAACCCAATCAGCTGCAGAGCAAGGTCAAGTTGGAATTTCAATGTCAATCGACTTCTATGGATATCTTACACAATTCAGAAATCCTGATTGTGAGTACATCCTACCTGAAGGGGAATCGATTATCAATGGAGATCCCATTGCTATTCCCTCAACAAGCCCACACCCTGACCTAGCTGAAGGGTTCATTGATTTCATCATCTCGGATTATGCACAATCCCTATGGTTGGATAATTCAATCAGGAGAATGCCCGTTCTTGAAGGTGCGTTCCACGTACCTGGGGCACCACAAGATCTCTATTCAGTCTTTAACCAGACTATTCAAACAACAGGTATTGATTTCAATGACACACTAACGCTCTATCAGAACACAGCCTTGATTTTCTACTTCGAGTCTGTATTCACCGATGCACACACTGAGTTGAAACAAGCTTGGGGTGCAATGGTTCAAGCGTATTATGCTGGGCATATCAATGAAACTGAGCTTGATTACTATGCATCATTGATGGGTGCTACTGTGACCGCCGCAGATCCCATTTCTGGCTTAGATGAGAAATTCACTTTGGACTATGCAATCGAGATTAATGATAACATGATATACAATGCTGATTTCGCAAACACGATCCAATCTCGTTGGACTGCAGCTGCGAAAGCACAATATCTCGATGTATACAACCAAATTCTTGCTCTAATACCCTAGGAGTTGGATGAACTTGTCAGGAGAGGACAGACAAGGTCATCCTGACTCTCAAACCGAGGAGCCGGAGTTAATTCCGGCTGCTCCATTTGATAGCCTGAATTACTACATCACAGGAGGAGAGTCTGGAATATCATTACCGTTTAGACTGGTTTCATTTGTCAAAAAACACTTGTTGCCACTAATCCTACTGATCATCGTATTTGGCACCGGAGCTGGTGTTTTCTCTATCTACGGTATAAATAGTGCAATTCAGTTCTTTGTGGTCATAGTTGTCTTATTCGTTTTCAGAAGTCAGTTGATTGGACTAGGTAGAGGGATTATCAAATTCATAACTACTCCATCGGAACGACCAGAAAATCTTAGAGGAACATTGAGGAGCAATCTGGCTAAATTTAGAAAAGAGATGGACTCGCTCTCATGGATTCAACTATTGTCAGTCCTTATCGCATTTGGGGTATTCCTTATTGCGCCTCTTCTTAGCGTTGTAGTGTTTTCATTTGTAGATCCTCATACTGGGTTGCCATCATTATACCACTTCATTAACCTCTTTTCGGATTCGAACTTTTGGCCATGGCAATATAATGAGGCAACTGGTCAATGGATATCGTATGTGAATCTAGATACGATAATTCCCCCCTCAGGTACAAGCGACCTAATGATTATTCAGGGATGGGATTTTGGTGCAGTCATCAATTCAATATACACTGCGGTTCTAGTTACTTTATTCTCAGTGCTCCTGGGAGTCTTTCTAGCTTTCATTGTAGCTCGTTATGATTTTCCAGGAAAGAAAATTGTTAGAACTGTTTTGATCTTTCCAATTCTGGCAACACCTTTTGTAGGTGCAATTGGTATCAAGACATTTATGGGTCGTGCGGGATTCTTCAATAACTTGTTCTATACAACACTTCATATTATTCCATTTAGAGTAGAGTTTCAAGGACTTGCTGCAATCATTTTTGTTCAATCCCTTTCTCTCTTTTCGTTAGTGTATCTTAATGCTTATTCCTCCTTTATGGGAATAGATCCATCTCTTGAAGAACAAGCGGAGAATCTTGGTGCAACAGGGTTCAAACTATTTCGATCGGTCACGTTACCCTTAGCAATGCCAGGTATCCAAGCAGGTGCGATACTTACATTTATCCTGAGTATAGAGGATTTAGGCTCGCCTATTGTTTTCTTCGAACACCAACAGGCTCAGAAAACTTTGGCTTATCAGGTGTTTGATAGTATAGCAACGCAATCAGGAGCGGTGGACCCAGCTGGACCAGCAATCGGTATTATACTCTTGATATTTGCAGTAGTAGGATTTCTGACAATCAGGAAATATGCTTCGCTCAGGTCGTATGAATCTGGGACTAAAGGTGGTCAATGGAATCCTCGAACTCGAGTACTAAAGCGGAGAACAGTAATACTACTCTATGCGATATTGATTCCCTTGCTCTTTATCGCTTTGATTCCACAGATAAGTGTCATAATATTGTCACTATCAGGAGGTTGGTCCACTAATTCGATTCTACCCGATGTCTGGACACTCAGTAACTATGATGTCCTCTGGGCATATCCTGATGTAACAGCTTCAATACAACTTACACTACTTTATGGTCTAATTGCGACAGTATTCATTGTACTGTTAGGGACAAGTGCAGCCTATATTATCGCAAGGAGAGATATTCCTGGGAAGAGTGTTTTTG
>JAEORG010000225.1 GCA_016841005.1 Candidatus Thorarchaeota archaeon
GAAAGTATGGCAGAACAAGAGTTTGTCAGATTCCTCCTATTCCTAAAAAGAGAGAAAATTGGCTTCAGCGACCATGGGCAGCCATCCCAATGATATCTACAACTATGTTGACATTGAAGGCGGTACTGTTGTAGGTGTCATTGTGTCAACAATCGTTGTCCTCAGACGAAGATGAACAGAGCAAAAGTGAAGAAGTGGTGGACCGGGCGTGATTCGAACACGCGACCTCCTCCATGCCATTTTTCTAAATTATTCTCAAGCCGATCTGTAGATTTTGCACATTCCAGAGAATCATTTTGTGATGTAATTCAACCCAAGTTTCCTAAAACACTACGAGGAATATCTCTTTCGAATATAGTGATTCGTAAGGATTGCAAATACAATACCTACACCTAGGCCACTCACAATAGGTAGTGTAACATTTGGGATGTCTGGATCACTACTAACAGTGAACGGTGGAGGGCCACGTGTTCTGAGCTCCTGTATCACTTCACCTGAATATGAATCAACGAATACTAATACCAAAACACCATCATGTACGACATAATTCACCCAAACTAGTAGAGTTTGTGGAGAGCCATCTGAAGATTCTAAGGATTCTATATATGTGAGTACTATTTTAGTTGTCAGAATAGTTACATTCTCAGACTCGAAGTGATTCTGGGTCACAGTATTAGAGTCCCATTCGGATATGATTCCAGTGTTTGGAATTTGACCTACTTTCGTCCATCTATATCCGAATTGTGTGACAACTCCATTGATTTTGTTTACTCTTAGAATAATTCCTTCATATGAATAATCAGGGTTGCAATCTGGATTTATAGGATACATACCTACAGGAATTACTCCTTCAAAGTGTCGGAATATTACATAGTAATTGTATGGGTCAGATGGGAAATCTATAGATCCAAAATATCGCGCATTGTAAGGAATCGAATAGTTGTGCTCCTCAAGAAATTCAAATGCACTCTGTTCAGCAATTTCTGATATGATTGAGGAACCATTCTCGTGATAGGAATCAGGTGCATTCATTGTCAGCGTTGATAGATTCCAACCAATTACCTCACCTGTTATTGCGTTAACATGCATTTGTGTTGTAATATAGGAGCCCTCAATCTGAAGCACCCATGTAGGTCGTGGGCCAGATATATGACTCCAAGGGATACTGAGGTTTTGGAGTGTTGCCTCATCAAAAATAGAACTAAGAAATGTATATGCTGCGTTTCTTGCTTCAGATAATGAAATCAATGATTGGTTCCACAAAGAAGAGTCAATTCTAAACGTCGGATCATAAGTTTCCATTCCAGTCATATCAAATACAGGACTCTTTCCATTGCCTTCAAGATTTCTAAAGATAGTTTCAGAAATTTGAGTTCCTTCTGCATCTGAGGGTAGAACATATTGAGATGCTTGGACAACTACAGTAACTCCAAGAATCAATCCAATTACAAAAGTAATGAGTACCACTCGACTATGTATTACTCCAACCACGATTCTATCCCCAATTAGTATGTGTGATTGTATTGTACCTATATCTATAATAGACTAACTTTTTCATACCCGTTGATTCGATTTATCGAGAGTATCAAAAAGATAAATGAGAAAAGTTGGTGGACCGGGCGTGATTCGAACACGCGACCTCTTCCATTTTGGAAGCAAGGCCAATCCTTGACATTTGCCAAGGAAGCGATCTATATCCCTGCGACTTCTTATCGAAATCACAACCGGGCTGATCTACCGGCCCATTGCACAGCAAGTGCGATTCGTCTTGCACGTTGGAACGGTTAAAAGAATTGTGGAGTGAAATCTTACAAGCAGACATTTATTCTAGTTTAGGAAGGCGTACTTCTAGGGTAAGGTGTTGATAAGAAAACTTGTCAAGAGTATGATATACCTGACTTACTATAACATCTGCCTTCTGATTTTTGCTAGTGGTATCTACCTGAACATATTCACATTGACAATAATTGCTCTAGACCAAATTGTCGCTTTTGGAGATGTAATGATACGACCTTCAACACCAATAAAAGACGCAGACACCACAACAAAGATAGTAGGAATTCTACTGCTATTGCATCCGTTCTTCCTAGTCCTTCTCTTTTATGACAATATCTTCCTAACTTGGATACTATTTCCAGCTTTTGACACACCAGTTGTTTCATACATTGGCATCATAGTCTATATTGTAGCAGGTATACTTGTACTAAGGAGTAGAATACAGCTGGGAAGATATGGAGATGGGACTACCAAATTAAAGGAAGACCATCAACTCCTGACCAAGGGAATCTACAACTACATCCGCCATCCACTATACTCAGGGGCAATAATAGGACGCGTCGGACTCGGCTTGTCATTTCGAGGTTTCTTAGGTACGATTCTGTTTGTACTGGTTTACTTCATAGTGTTTAGAAAAAGGATGGAGATTGAGGAGCAATCATTAACATCTGAGTTTGGAAACGAGTATGAGGAGTACATGAAGAAGACAAAACGGATATTCCCCTACATCTACTAGTCTTATATCGTAGGAGGACCCAAATCCATTTTTGAACTTTGACCTACATCAATTTGTTAGGGAGAATATTGCCAGATCAAGTGGAGAAATCGAAAGCCTACAGTCGTTTCGAGTATTACATGTTCGAGATGGAAGACAAACCAGAAGTGATGCTCTTTACGATGATAGATATGTGGATCATAGATAGACTGAGTGATGAGGAGAAGGAGATAGCTCAGGGAATCCTTATGACGGCTCTTGAGAAGAAGTTCGACCGGCGCTGGGTCTGGGCATTAGGGGAGTTTGAAACCGAAGAGGCTTATGACTTCTTATTGAAACACTACAATAAGGAAAACGAAATCTACACGACGTTACGATATGCGGACACTCTTATCTGGATGAATAAGGACGCACCTGTCTTAGATTATGTGAAAGAAATTCTGGAATCTGATGAATCCGTTGACATCCGAATGCAAGCGTTGAGTGTACTGTACCCGCTTTACGATAAAGAGTTCTCCAGTGAAGACAGGCGTCTGTTCTATCTCAACATGTTGTTTGATTCAATGTCAGACGATGAGGAGAGAATTCGACTCTGTGCATATGATATGCTCAAGGATCATTATGGAATGAAAGAGTTCACTCCTAAAAACGATCCATTTCTCAAGACTCTATCAGAAAAGCACACGAAAGAGGAGTACAAAAAAGTAGCAGAAGACTTCAATGACAGAATCAAATCAGTCGAAGTCCTTCCAATGGCTCGAAAGACTATTGACCAGTGGATAAAGAAACTGCCCCATAACCCACCCACAATCGATATTGATGAATGCCAGATATGCACCACCATCCCAGACCAATCTGCAGCTGATATAGCTGCAGGCAAGTCGCTCGATGAGCACAAGGACAAATTAGAAATTGCCATTCGATTTGCATATTACAAGAACTGCATAATGCGATGCTATCTTTGTGGGAGATTCTACAAGTACGAGTATGAGTATGAATTTCTTGTTCCTAGAAGCGAGGAGGATGAATATC
>JAEORG010000226.1 GCA_016841005.1 Candidatus Thorarchaeota archaeon
TCGAACGTATTCGAATAGGCGTTCTTCAGATTCTGCTAGCGCATCCAACATCTTCTCAATATGTCTATGAACAGCAGCCTTTCGTTTTATGCTTGTGTCCTCTCGGCAGCACTTTTCTAATTCTAAAACTAGGTCTTCGCTACGCGCTTGAGACTCAGAGATTACTTCTGAGGTCACTCTGTTAGACCAATGTGTCTGGTGTTGTTTTTTAGTTTCTTCTCGGGCTTTTAGACTCCCAACAACTAAGCGCATTTCATCTAGAGGAACTTTGGGAGAAAGGGATACACCGGCATCACCATTTACCAACAACCTGCGATAAGCCTTCTTCCCATGCAGCCTTGTTGAGGAGAGATATCCCTTGGACTCCATTGATAATAAGAGGTTCCTGAACTCTTCTCTTGTAATGAGTGATGAGCGTGCAGAAAGTTGGATATACCTATGGAACATATCCTCTTCTAAGGCGATAATTCCCCATCCGAATGTACGAATTACATCTAACTCAAGCTGAGTTGGACGTCCTTCGCGTGCTTCACGTTCAGGCAACGTGTACCCCTCTTTTTTGATTATTCATATGTATAGAAAACTAATAAAATTAAGCAGGGCGGCAACCATTGAACCAAAGGTTGATTAGTTGCGCAAATAAAATCCCGATTGAAAGGATTGCAAGAGATGTCATATACAGAGGAAGATGCGTTCAAACTGATTGAATTTCTTCGAGACCATCCAGAAGATACTGAGAAGTGGCATCTCTTGGGTGTCATCTTCTTGTCAATGAATAAGGTAGATGATGCAGAAAAGGCATTTAGACATTGCATTAAACTTGACAAGAGCAATTCCTTCGCGCATGGCGATTTGGGAAGTTTGCTAATTCTAAAGGGAAAGGCTAAGGAAGCAATCAAACATCTTGAGATTTGTATACACTCATTACCAGAGAATTATGAATATTGGTATGCACTAGGAGTTGCACGCCTACATCGGAACAAATTCAACGATGCTATTAGTGCGTTTAAAACCAGCCTCTCAATTCGTCCTGATTATTATGACGCCCAAGTATCCATGGGTATGACCTATCTTAGATCAGAATCATGGGAGGATGCTGTTGCCGCGCTTCAAAAAGCCGATGAGATGCAAGCAGATAACTACGAAGTGCTCAAAGCTCTTGCCAAGTCACTAATGAATCTCAAACGAATAGAAGAGTTAGAAAAGGTATACCTGCGAATGTATGAACTTAATCCTACTGATCACACTCTTCTACTATACCTTGGACAGATTTCATTCAATAGAGGTCATTATGAAAAAGGAATCCGACAATATGAGAAGGCGCTTCAGATGGATCCTGATTCAGTTATTGGGTGGGATATCTACGCTAAAGCTCTCGATATGCTGGGAAAGAGAGAAGATGCTGATAAAGCAAGGGAAAGACACAAGCAACTAATGTTACGATTAAAGAAGACTCAAGGGTTATGGGGAGCTTGAACTGTTTCTCGTCAAATAATGTGTATATGCACGTAATAGTAAGAGGGATTAGGGAAGACCTAAGAATAATTCCAATTGATGAGGTTCATCCATGTTTTACTAATTATCATGTTTATCAATTCTGGATCGATTTCATTTTCTCCAAATCAAATTGACGAAGAGAATCCAAGAATTGTTTTTGATTATTCACATGGACAAAATCTACAGACCCAAGTTTGGAATGAAACAGACCCATTGATTGAGGGCAATCTCACTGAAATGGGATTTGATGTTGTTTGGGCAAGAGGAGGAATTAATGAATCCATTTTGAGTTCAGCTGATGCTCTAATACTGGGATCAGTATGGGCGGAACGTGAATTCTATACGAGTGAGATTAATGCAATATCGTCTTGGTTTAATCAAGGCTCTAGATTCTTGTGGGTCGGTTGTGATAACGATTACGAAGGGGCATATATCAATGAAAACATGAATTTGGTTCTAGAGGCTGTAAAATCACATGTATATCCTGAACCTTGTGAAGTGGTGGATGATGTTTGTTGTTGTGCAGAAGGTTTTGGATATAGGGTATATGCACCGATTTTCAGCAACGATACATTTGTCGAGCCAATCGTGCGAGGAGTAGAAAGAGTGCTTATGCATGGTCCAACATTATTGTATGGAAGTCGATCATCATCTCCTGGTGTAGATAATAATCCAGTAATTCTAGAATCAGAGAAATTAGAAAATATCTATCCTATCCTTTACTTTAGCCCATATGCTGTGATAGCTAGAGCGCATTACCCAGAGTTAGTAATTCATGAGATGAATCAAACAGGCTCATTTGTTGCTTGTACAATTGAGATTAATGCTGGTAGCAGTAACCAAGGAGTCCTGATGGTCTCAGGAGCATCTCCATATGGAGATTATCAACCGATGTGGACGGAGGAATATTACGATACTGAATTGAATGGATATCTCTTTGTGCGTCAAGCAATCGAATTTGGCATACAAAAAGCAATGAGTTATTCCAGTGAAATTTCTTTAGAATTCTATGTAACAATCGGACTCGCAATTATGGGAGTCTTAGCTTGTGTTGTTGCTGTGAGAGTTCTAAGAGAGCCTGAGTAACCATCCAAATGAATGGACGGATGTTTACTTGATATTGTTTGATTTATTATGTTCTTTACGATCTCCTTCTTCGGAAAATTACCACGAGAGTAATTATTATCACTAAGGCGAGAGATATACCAATAATTCCTCGGCTATATTGAACGATTCGAAGAACAGTAAATTCAGAATCTGTAATATCTTCACTCTCAAATCCATCATCACTTATTGCAATTACTTTGATCATATAGGAACCATCTGGAATATTATCAAGACCCCAATCTGTTCTTTGCTCATTTGTTCCTGAATCTATTACATTCCATGATAAACCAGCATCTGAAGAATAATAGACATAGTAGTACACACTCAGTCCCCAAGAATCAAACGCCTTTTTCCACCTAATTTCTACATGACCACCAACCCACTCACCCCCATTGGGATACAATATAGTCGGTTCTGATAGTGTATGCTCACGCAGTGTTAAGTTAAGATGAAACTTTGAAACGATTGATTCGTATTCACATTCTGCAATAATTCTCAAAGAGTATGTCTTATTCTGGATTTGGTCAGTTGTGTTCCATTGATATGAGGTGTCTGCGAGATTGGATACAAGTGAGCTCCATAGTGTTGTATCATTAGTTGAATATTCTAAAGAATAGTGTACATCGTGACCGTATGTATCACTAGAAGGCCCCCATATAACATCGGTAATTCCGCTAGTGAAACCATAACTTGAGCTCTCATTTGGATAAATTGGAATTGGGCGTGTTAGAATATGGAGATCATAATTTGGAAAGGCAAAGACCATAGGTGATTGGTCATTTACAAATGGGAATTCTTCGCTTTTGTACGGAACATCTACAACATTGTCATTATCAAAATCAGGATACACCCATTCATTCCAATAGTTACCAGAATAATTGTTTGATGACGAATGGTCATCAACCTGAATCATATATTCAAATGCCTGACTATTATCAATGAAGTTATTCTGATTTATCTGACTCATATTTGTCATAAGCTGTAACCCAAAAAACCCATTATGATAGAAGGTGTTTCCAGATACATTACTCAATGAGTCTAACCCTGATAGCGAAGCACCTTCTTCTGAATTTTCATAGATTGTATTGTTTATGAGTTGAACAGGAGTAGAACTTTCTACAGATATACCTCTCTTCCAATTAGAATTGATAATATTGCCAAATAAGTTACAATTTGGAGACATTCCTAGTACCATTCCAGACCCACGATTATTAGAAATCCTGTTGTGCAAAATGTAATCTTCTGATGAATCTCGTAGCTTCAATCCATCACCTGTACAGTCTTCAATAGTATTTTCTTCGACTGTGCAATTCTCAGA
>JAEORG010000227.1 GCA_016841005.1 Candidatus Thorarchaeota archaeon
AGACTTCAGGAGATTGTTGGTGAAAGGAATGTTACACGGAATCCCGCGATTCTGGAAACCTATGCGTTTCAATGGTGTTATGAGATTGAGAGTGCACAGCGTGGCGAGGAACCATCTAGGTTTGGAATAAGACCTGCAGCTGTGATTCTACCAGCCACGACTCAAGAGGTTCAAGCCATTGTGAAAGTTTGTAATGAGTTTGATGTAGTATACAAAGCTATCAGTACTGGAATGGGCCCGTGGTCAGGAGTATCGAGAGAAGATGCAATTCAAATCGATCTTCGAAGAATGAACAGGATTCTAGAGGTTGATCCAAATAATCTCTATGCTGTTATTGAACCCTATGTTACAAATGCTGAACTACAGTCTGAATTGTTTCAATATGGTCTCATGCATCATGCTCAAGGCGCAGGACCACAGACTTCCCCGCTTGCAAGCCATACTTCCTTTGTTGGTCCAGGATTCACATCTCCTTATACAGGGTTTAGTGGTCGTAATCTACTTGGAGCAGAATGGGTAGCACCCAATGGAGAGGTTATCCACTTAGGTTCATATGATTCAACTAAAAAGTGGTTTACAGGAGATGGGCCAGGTTTCAGTCTGAGAGGGGTTATTCGTGGATGGCTTGGTGCTTATGGAGGACTTGGTGTCTTCACAAAAGCAGCAATCAAACTCTACTCTTTCCCAGCACCTAGAGATTGGAAATGGAAAACTGGTGGAACAATTCCAAGTTATGAATGGGAAGTTCCTCCGTATTGGAAGCTGTTTGTCCTAAATTTCCAAGAATGGGACCAGTATCAAGCCGCATTCTACGAAGTTAGTGACCATGATGTTGTAATGATGGCAACGACATCATCATCTGAAGGGTTGGCTGCTCTATTTACAGATACGAAGATGGAAGCACTCGAGGTCATCTTCGGAGGTCTACTAGAACGTACTCGAAGATATTTCATCGTACTGATTGCAGCACACACAGAGAGGGAGTTCAACTATCGTGTTAAACTAATCAGTACAATCATGGAGAAGCATAACGGGGAAGATTTGATTGAAGAGGGTCTTATATCACCACGTCCCTCTCACTATGCAGAAACCATTCGAAACATGCTTGGAGGCCATGCGTTTAGATTCTCTAATTGTTTTCAGAGTACACACGGTGGCATGGATACGGTTGCTATGGCCATCAAACTCGCACAAGTGAATGCGCCAATAAAAAACAGGTACATCGAGAAGGGTGTTATTGGCGACGATCAGGGTGAGGGTATATGGACGACAACATATGAAGGTGGGCATATGGCGCATCTTGAAGTCCCAACAGTCTATAATGGGGCATCAAAAGAATCTTGTTTGGGGTATGCTGATTATCAGGATGAATGTAATGAGGTCGATCTTCAGCAGGCTTTAGGTATGCCTTTCTTTGTCGTTGGGGATAAGGTACATGATTACTATTCCTCACGAACAATGGATTATCCAAAATATCTGAGAAGAATCAAATCCGCCTTTGACCCCAGAGGAGTATCAGATTCTTCTCACTATGTTTCATCGAAAAGGAGTAAATGAATATGACATTCTTTGAAAGCAAGGAGCAATTCATGCAAGTCTTTCAGGAGTTTTGGCCTAGGGCTATCGCTATTCCTCATGTCTATGAGCGACTATGTGAATCAGAGATCATAGCACGATTCGTTGTTGAGGAACCTGAATTGGAAATGACTATTGATTTCAAGCACAATGGATCTGATGGGAAACAGGGAATTCTGAGTTTTGATTCTGATGCAGAACCAGAGATAACTGTCTATAGCAAATCAGATATCGCTAACAAATTCTGGCAAGGAAAGTTACGAACATCTGTAGCAATGGCAAAAGGCGAGGTGAAAATCACTGGATCTGTTATGAAAGGATTAGGTCTCATTGGCAAAGTGAAACCCCTTCACCCTGTATATATTCAAGTCTTGAGGGATTTAGATCTTGAACGATTGTTAGTGTAGATTGATGGAAAACACCGTAGATTGCTATGCTAGAGCCATTTATACGACAGATGGTTTGGTGTTCTTAATAGTGTGGCAAATATGAGTGCGATGAGACAGATTTTGGTACTCTGTATAATATCCCTTCTCAATCTATCCCTCACATCACCTGTCTCAACTCATCACCTAACTACACAAAATGATGATGAATACTGGCCCACTGATTTGTGGCGTACATCCTCACTCCAAGAACAAGATATGAACACTCAAAGAATTGGGAGGTTGATTTCTAGGATTGAAGAGGGGTCCGCTGTAAAATCTCTCTTGATTATAAGGAATGGATATTTAGTATATGAGAACTATAGACTCGGATACGATTCTGATTCTCTCATGCATATCTTCTCTTGCACTAAGAGTTTTACATCAGCATTGATTGGTATTGCAATACGCGAGGGATACCTTGATTCAATCGACGATCCAATCCTTCCATATTTCCCTAATTGGACGATTGAAAATGTTGATGCAAGGAAACAACGAATGACCATCAAAGACCTTCTCACTATGACGCCTGGAGTCGATTGGAATGAACATAACATCTCTTATTCCAGTCCTGATAACATGGTCAATCAGATGCTTGCAAGCGATAATCCGGCAAAATTCGTACTCGATCTCAAGATGGTTAGTGAACCCGGCTTGGATTATAGATACAATACTGGAGCAAGCCAAGTGTTGTCAGCTTTATTGAGAGAAGCTACAGGAATTCGACCTTTGGAATACGCTAGAGAGTTTCTCTTTAATCCTCTAGGTATATCAGACATAGCATGGGCATTGACAAGAGTGGACACAAACTTGGGGGGCTCACAGCTCTATATTCGTTCAAGAGACATGGCTCGTTTTGGCTACCTCTATCTTCACAATGGAATATGGAATGGTACAGCACTCATTCCTTCAACTTATGTTGAGGAGTCTAAATCGCCTTTGATATCAACTTTCTATGGGCATGAATATGGATTACACTGGTGGGTCGATGAAACACATGGATATTTCTGCGCTTTAGGCTCACAAGGCCAAGGAATATTCATAGATCCATCATTAAATCTCATAATGGTCATTACTGGTAGTTCAGATTCCATACCTATGGAAGTTTACTTCGAAAGCTATGTTCAGAGAGCAGCATCAGAGGGTTATCCAGCGGAAGGTTCAGAAGAACCACCTCCACAGGATTCTGATTATCGAGTTGTGGTTATTTTCGGATTAGGATTTACAGGTGTAGTTGCAATCATGATAGTGATAATCTATCCGAAACTGCGTAAATCAACTCAGTGAAAGCGATTATATGGGTTAATTCCATATCCATGTCGAATTAAATAATGAGTTCAAAGCCTATCAATACTGGCCGTTATGAGAGCAGCACAGATTTCTGGTCAGCAGAGATTAGAGGTAAGTCTGTAACAATACACTTTGGGAAGATCGGTAGAAACGGGACCCGTGCCGCTAGAGAATTTGGATCTCATGCTGAAGCTGAATATTTTGTGAATGAAAGATTACAAGCCAAGATTGATGAAGGTTTCAAATTAGTTGAATCAAAACAGAGTTAGTAAAAGTCACTGCTGGCATTTCTCATTAGCCAGCAGCAATAGTCTTTGATATTAATCATTCATTTCTGATAATCGATTTCAATAATGGTCTCTTAGATCCTATGGACTAGTTTCCCATGTAGGTCGATTATACTCACGATCAATAAAATGGGCCTTTCTGTCAGAGTTGTAGATGAACTCTTCGAATACATTGATACAACATCTGATTTCATCTTTCATCATTTCTCTTCTGACTTTTCGCGTTCTTCTTCGTGATACACGACCTGACATTTTGTTTTACCTCCTTGAGAAAACAACAAACCCACGTCCTCTTCCCCGAGAGGACCACCCAAAAGAAAAAGCAGACATCACGAGGAAGACAACATTCTAGCACCCACTAAAATAGGGCCATATTGTGAATGTATTATTTTCTCGTGACATTGTATGTCAAAATTAATTACTCTCATATTGATTTAAATTTTGACTTCCATGTATTAGGAGGAAGAATGTACTAACATTTGAGTGAGGAAGTTGTCTAATCTAAATGATACCCTATGGTTAACTGTACCTGTATCTAAGGTTGTCAATAATGAATGCCATAATTCAGGTTCATTTCTCAGATAGTTGATAATTTCCTTCAATCTGAAATCAGCAGAGTTACAATCGCCTTTGAAGATATAACAGAAAAGAAATTGCTGCTCAATCCGCATCAATAAGGTGTACTCACCAAAACAAACTTTCTCCAGCTGTTGAGAGAATATTTCACTACTGCATGTATTCAAAGCGGTGAGTATTCCGCTTACAAGACTTTCATCCACATCAAAGTGAGGATCGAATGTCTTTGAAATTAGATTTAATCCTGCATCTACTGAAAGAAGGATAAATTGAACCGGTTTTTCCCTTAGTGCTGTGCTTGAGATATTAGTCGTAATCACTCATCTTCCCTCCAATTTTCTGTAACAAACTAGAACACTGTATTCCCCCAATCTTTAGCGCTCTTCAGAGACTTCCATCCTTCATTCTCCGTCCACTCTTTGACACTCTTATCGACTTTCTCTTTTGCCTCGCCATTCAGACTAAGCATCTCTTTGATAAGGGAAAGAAAACCATCATTATAATCCATACCATTGTTTTCACTTACAATTTGGGTCACTGTGCGATTTTCATCCTCTGCATTCTTCTCATTTGCTTCATGCAGAGTCACAACGTGATATTCCCCTGAATTACCGATTAGAAGCTTCATATCTCCAAATTCTAATTGCTCAATTACGTCGCCTGCAATATTCTTGCTAAACATCTGAATCGCGGAAAGGAATCCACCAAGCATAGTAACATCAGCTTCGAGGTTTTCCCAACCTACAGATGCTACTGTTTCACCAGCCTCATTCACTAACATAATTCCATACATGTATCAATTTCTCCTTGTGCAGATTTACAGTGATTCAAACCAATCAGCAGTTTTCTCAATTGCACCCTTTTCAGCAGCATCAGCTGATGATGCAACTTCTATGTCTCTGATTGTAAAGTTCCCGTCAACAAAGAGAACAAGTATGTGGTTGTTGGAGCACGAAACGGTCACCAAAGCAGGTAACCGTTCCGCCTCGTGGATACGTTTTTCTTCGATTTCTAGTTTCACCAACTCGCCATTCCGACACTCTGGGCAAACAAAAGGAGTTAATGCTCTACCTGCCATACTTGAACCTCCTCATGTAATTAAACTGGGTTCCAGAAGTTGTCTAGCTACTAACTCGAACATTTCTGAAACACCTTGCCCAGTATTTGCAGATACTTCTACACAAGGTGCGCCGTATTTAGAGGCAAACTCACTTGCTTCTTCCAGAGACACTCCGCTTCCATTTATCCTAGAATCTATCTTATTTCCAACGAAAATAATCTTACTTTCGGGAGCATTCTCTTTCAAGACCTTGATCCAATCTTCAAGTCTTTCCAGTGAAAATGACCTACTCGCATCATAGACTGCAATTGCCATTTTTGTTCCCCTGAAGTAGTCACAGACTACATCACGAAACCTAGGTTGTCCCCCAAGGTCCCACAACATCAAATTCAGGTCATTACCATCGACATTTAGTTTCTTAGATGCGAAGTTCGCTCCGATTGTAATTTTCATTTGGTCATCAAATCGATCCTCTGTATATCGCAGAGTGATACTTGTCTTACCTACACCGCCTTCGCCAACCAATGTGGTCTTGAAGACAGGTGCCCGTTTTGGAATCATGCTCATTTGTCTAGCCTCGCGATTTGCGTGTTTGTTATATTGGTCCCCTTGCAAATAACTCCCATTGTTATTGCAATCAATTACAATAACTCATATATACTATTTAAAGCTAATTCATTTGTATTAAATCAAAATGTACCACCTCGAAATAAAGAAATACTTATTAAAATCCGCTGTAATATAAGAAATATCACTTATTCGAACAGTCTTCGAGGTTCATTATCATGTCAAAAGAAACGAATATTGAGTTTCCAGATACTGAACCCAAGGACTTTCTAGTTTTAGAGACCCAAGACCAGAGAGACTCTCTTAATCATGAAATTAGGAGAGAGATACTTGATTCATTGCATATGGGAGTTGACAGTTTCTCTACAGAAGTGCAGAAGACTGAAAGAAAACTTGATGATGGGACGGTAATAACTGAAGAGGTCACCATACAGAGACCTTCTCGAAGATTGTGGTTGAATGTTCAAGAGATTCTGCAAAATATTAAGGAGAAAAAATCAGCCACGAATATCTCGGTATACAAGTGCTATTATCATCTCCGTGTTCTTGTTGATCAGGGATTAGTGGAACAATACCCTCCTCCTAAGGACGATGGCGAGGATTCATCTGGACGAGTGCGCGGTATGTTCTTTCGAGCTACAGCTAAGTTCTTTGTAGAATCTAAAATCGACCTTGCAATGAGGAGTACTAACTTAGCACCTTGGGACTGGTCCAGTGACTATCATCTAGGACGTGAATATAGCGAGCAATATGCTGAGATGCTTGGTTTCTCCTTGGATGAGCTTGAGAATCTAGTCAGTGGGTGGGAATCACTAATACACCCAGATGATATCCGATATGTATTAGAAAAATGGGATGCACATTTAGCAGGAAAAACTCCTCTATACTCCTCAGAACATCGTCTCAAGACAAAAACAGGACCTTACATTTGGGTACTCGATCGTGGACGAGTAGTTGAATTTGATGAAGATGGAAATCCTCTGAGAGCTGCCGGTACAATCCAAGATATCACCAGTGAAAAAACAGTTTTGGAGGCATTAGATAGAAGCGAAGAACGTTATCGCAGGCTATTCAATGAATCAATTCAGGCTATTGTGATTCTCATAGATGGTAAGATTGCCCTAGCCAATCAAGCGTATGCAGACATTGTTGATCGCCCACTAAGTGAATTATTGAAGATGGATTCCGATGAAGTATGGGAACTGATTCATCCTGATGATAGGGCACAACTAGAAGAACGTAGATTACTTCTTGATAAATCTGAAACCTTACCCCACCATCGATTTCGGTATATTCGCCCATCTGGTGAAATACGCTGGGTTGACTCTTACGTTAGAAGAGTTGAACATGACAACAAACAAGCGTTACAAATACTTGAAGTTGATATCACTGACCAGATGAAAGTTGAACAAGCACTTCGTGAAAGTGAAAAGAATTTCAGGGTTCTCTTTGAGGAGTCACCAACTGGTATTCTTTTATTTGATTCAGAAGGGAAAATAATACAATTAAACCGAGAAGCTATGGATATTCTGGGACTTGAAACGGAAGAAGATTATGAGGACTATTCAACACAAACTGATTCTAATCTACCCGAGTGGGTCTTAGAAGATATGAGGATGGGTGATGTCATCAACTTCGAACTTCCGTATGATATAAAGAACGCTGGATTTAGAACCTCGAAAATTGATCCAATTCATCTAGAAATACGAGGGGCTGTGATTGATTCAACAGCAGATGGTATAGTTACCAAATATCTTGCACATATTCAAGATATATCGAATCGTGTCCAGACACGTGAAATCTTAGAAGCAAGTGAAGAAAGATATAGGAATTTAATTGAGTCACGATCACAACCAACTGTGATTCTACAAGGTTCCCCTTTGGTGATTGTCTATGCAAACCCTGCAATCACGGAGGTAACAGGATATAGTAGCATGGAACTATTTGCGATGGGTCCTGCATGGGTAACAAAGATGTTTCATCCTAGGAGTCTTGAAGGTTCTGCAGAAGTCATTATGGACATTGCACGAGGAAAACTCGAACCATACAAGCTTGGATATGAGGATGAATATATTCACAAAGATGGACACACCTATTGGATGCGAAGTCATCCATCTCTAATCACATTCAATGATAAACCAGCTCTTGAGATTCTCCTTATTGATATCACCGATGATAAGGAGCTTGAGTTTGCGCTTCTAGGTGGAAGAGAAAAATATATGGAATATTTCAAACACACAAAAATTCCGATTCTTATTCTGAATGATAATGAGATAGTCGATGGTAATAATCAAGCTCAGAGACTCTTGGGCTACAAGATGTCTGAGATTAAGAATAAAATGATCTGGCAAATTGCAACGCGATATCAATATGGGAAGAAAACATCAAAACAGAATATATCAGAAATTACAAAGAATGCTATCCAACGACGGCATCAAGTAGCAACATGGAAGTTCAAGAAATCCGATGGAGATACACTCTATTCTCAAATCAGATTAACTCCCCTTGAATTTGGTGAAGAAGTCCTAATTCAACTTCGTATAACTCCGTATCACTAGTGTAATTTCACCCGATATCATAACAATGTGATAATCATTCCAAATTGACCAATACTGAGTTGGAGTTCATCTCTGTATGATTTGACAAACCCTTCTTCAGGGCGTATACGCGAGCCAAGAGGTACTTGGCTAATTTGATCATTCCATACAACAAGTTTTACTGAACCAGTCTCATCGGTCAAGATTGCGTCAGCAACTCTGAGTTCATCACCTGTCTTTTTGGATGTAACAGTCCGTATGTCCGATATATGGTCTACCTTTC
>JAEORG010000228.1 GCA_016841005.1 Candidatus Thorarchaeota archaeon
ACAGACAAGAGAAGCAGATGTAGTCAATACTTACATAAAGGGGGCTTATGCTCCCTTTTTACTTCTTTTTATATAGTTTTATTCATGAACTTCGCGAACCCGATAGCTACCTATCTGGCTGAAATCTGGGATTTCCTCATCTTCATCGAGCAGATATGCGCGTTCATCGCGGTGCTGTCGGGTGCTATCTTTTGTACAATGACACAAACTCCGGAAAGGGATAGGGATTGGTGCTCAGCGGAATTCTGCTCAGGATTGTAGCA
The DNA here is from genome assembly GCA_016841005.1 of Candidatus Thorarchaeota archaeon. Next base: position 264 of record JAEORG010000228.1, read on the forward strand.
GAGTATATCGTGCCGTTTCTGTCATGTCATGTAATTATCTAGAAAGGCAGAAAGTGGTTAAGGCAGAATAGATTTTTGAACCAGTCGATGTTATTTGATCGCTGCAATAATTGGATGAGTGAAATTCATAGACCCAAATACCGACGTAATTTATCAACGTCTTCGGGTCCACTCATTTCGATAACTCTGAATCCCATACCTCTAATACGATTTCTCTTTTCTCGATCTTGCTTACCAATTCGCTCTGATTCATGAGGTGGGCCATCGACGAAGACACAGAGTCTTCTATCGTGGTAGTAGAAATCAGCTCGGGTTATAGGTTCATCTCCTTCATAGATGGTCCTTTGAGCCTCAGATGGCAAAGGAAGACCATCATCAGCTATTCGCTCAAGAGTGTGTTTTTCTAGCTGAGATTCACATTCTGCTAATAATGACTCTAGAGAAGCACCTGTGCCTGAAGCGTTATGGATGAATTTGCATCTCATCAGATGAGAGAGAGTAGTCTTGATTAGAGTACGGTCAAGTAAATCGTGCTCCATCTGATTGGAATACCTTAGGAGACAGTTGTAACAGGATTTCTCACACTTGTCTGACGATTCATGAAGTGTTTGAAGATTATCAATATGAATCACTTCTAGAGCTTTCATGATTATTGTTGGAAATATCTCATGATCTAAAAGGCTACTCAGAACTCCAACACCGCCCTCATCGGTTTCAAACAAAACAATCCTTTGGATATCTTCTCCGGGAATTGATGTGAGAAACGCATCAATCTCATCATCATCTAGGCTGAAGGCGAGTAGAAGTCCTTGCAAAATTGCCTCCTTAAGTGATGTGTAGAAAATGTCCAGATTCTCAACAGGGATGTCATCAGGATGCTGAATCTTCAATGTGACAACATCATGAAAACCTTCAACAAAGAGCCATGCATCTTTTACGATATCTTCTTCCACAGCTCCCTTTTCACACTTATCGTTTCCGTCACGCATCAAGTGCTTGGTGACCGTATCCTTTCCTCGCAACCACCTCTTACAGGCACCACAGAAGTAAAAACCTCTAGTGGTGATGATTTCTCCCTCATGGCGTATTCTTGCACCTCGATTCAGAATCACAATTCTGCCGTTGTGTTCGTAAGCCATATCAATTTCCAAATTGGTATCACATGTGGCTTCAAGGCTTTTCACATTCAAGACATTAGGTGCATAGTGGCATGTAATCGAATACCCGAGCCTATCACGTTCCTCTTGTTCACAGGTTATTCTGCTGGTCCTATGTGCAGACATGGCAGGTAATTCAAGACAGGTTCTGGGAAGATCTATGAATTCTGCCCCACAGTTTGGACATGCCCCTTCTGTTTCAGCAGGCGAATCAACCAATACAGAATTACATTGTTCACAAACCTTGCAGTGTCTGGTAGAGGGACGTCCTTCTTGAGTCTTTGGAAATGCATATCGTACCTGATACCTCTGCCCTCTGTAATATACCGAGTTCCCTGGAGCAAATTCTCGTATTGCAATTGACTTTCGACGATCTATATCATGAGCTCCGCCTGACTCCGCTTGCCAGTCAAGCAGACTAAGCTGAGCTGAAACACTGGGAAATCCATAACTCGGGAGGAATCCAAATGTTGAAAGAAATGTAAAAGTATAGAAACGATCTATACCCCCTCTCATTCTCTCGAGCTTTAGAGTCAGAGCTGCATAATATCCTTGCTGCCTCTTGTCATATTTCTTTGATAGCAGTTGATGAATCTCTTCTCGTTCATTTTCGAGTCTCTTATACTCTTCACGCCAAATATCTATAACACGGTCAAAGTCATTGAGGAACTGGTCCACGACGCCTGAAACAAAAGACTCATCCAACCAATCGAAATCACGAATCTCAGATCGGAACGCCTCTGATATCTTCTGTATCATCTCGTTTCTTCTTGATGTGAGCACTTGTTCGATTTGATCCACAACCTCAGATGCGAGAATGAGATTATCTGATTTTATCACCACAAGTTCTTCGAATTTGGTAGGAAGTCTTACCCCTGAGAGTTCAAGAATCATAGCTCTCATTTGCCTTCTAATGACCTCTCGGTTGTTAAGGAGAAATCTTGGTGGAACTATCTTACCAGACACAATTTTTTCGGGGTGCCTGAAGAAGTATTGGTCGTGCGGTCCTCTGGCTCTTCCTGTTCCACAAAAGGTCGCAACCACAGAAGATTGACCCTTTCTACCAGCACGACCAGCTCTCTGGGCGTATCGACTAGGATCAGGAGGAACATTTCTCATCAAAATTGCTGATAGATCTCCAATATCAATACCTAGTTCCATTGTAGGTGTACAGACTAAGACATTAAGGGGGTCGTTGCTATCCTTGAAACGTTCTTCAAACGATTGCCTTTCGTCTCCTGATACCTGTCCACTGTGTTCTCTTGCCTCGAGTTGGACCGATTGGGAAGGGTCAAGAGTATAGAGTTGCCTAAAGAAGTGATCACTATAATCCGCATTAATCAGACTTGGACAGCGTCTATTGGTACAGATGGAGAATTTGTTCCAGTGATAGACCTTGCCACATTTTGGACAGATTTGCAATTCTGGACTACTGTTGATACTCAACCGAATTTTTTCAGAGTTTACCTGATAGAGTGATGGTTTGCTCTTAAGTTCCTGCGCGGAGATATAGCGAATATCATCCTTTGCAAGTAGGTCGAAGACAAACTTGGTGATTACTCTTGCTCTCTCACAGTCAGAAATCTCTAAAGCACGCTCCGTCCAAGAACGAAGCAGAACTCCCTTCTCAGCGGCTCTGTCCCATGTCACTCTCTGATGTGCATGCATCACCTTCTTATCATAAGACAGCTCATCGCTAAAACCATGAATTGTTCCAGGTCGTAGCCGAAGCTCAAAAAGAGCATCCCTATTGAGGTTTTTCTCCCATTCCGCCCACAATATACTTGAGTTATTTGCGATTTTGTGATATATTGCCTTCTGATGTCGCATTATATCAAGAAACCCTGTTAGGTAATCAATCAACTTGTCTTGGTCGAGACTTGATAATTCAGGGATGTCTTTCCACTCATCAGGATTCTTCGCCATTAAATCAAGACCATCATAATCAACTCGTAGAAGACCAACCTCTTCTAGGCTTAGTTGGTTTGACACAGGAGAAAAGACAAGTTCTGAAACAATCAAATATTCTAAAAACCTCTCATAATCTTGGTCTTCAATCGATTCCTCATCTGACGAGTACTTCCCTTTTTCGGGAGCATATTTTGGAAGGGTGCCATATTTCTTCATTGTTTCTCTAAGATTTTTCCCAAGTCCTGTGATTTTGACGCGTTTACTATTACTACTCAGACTATAGATTGTATGATATAACGCTCGACGAAACATGGCTCTTCGATAGAAGTCATTCATGTGTGCTGCTTGGAGCGCAGTATCTTGACGGTTATCACTGAAGACAATAAGCTTCCTCTGGTCAGATGGAAGTATTCCAACAACACTTCTGCCCAGAATATCAGTGGCTGTGCTTCTGCCTATACTACTGAACTCGAATAGCTTGCTGAATTCACGTTCTCTACGTGTATATGATATTCCACAGGCTGGACAAAGTAGAAATGGATAAGGAACCTTCCATACTCTGACTTTTTGGTCATGGTTGCAGTCTGAGTCTATCTTATCACAGACTGGACAATATGTTCCCTGAATTGGAACTGAATCTACATATCGCTTTTTCACGCGTTCTTTATCATCAATCCATGAATCAGGAATCATTTGTTCTGAATTGTCTTCATCTACTTTAGATAGATACATCTGGACTCCGGTTACATCAGCATCAATCGGTCTCGGTCGAAGGCTTGAATCTTCCTGTACAGAAACACCATAGAATTCTTGACCACATGAACGGCAGAAGGAGAGTGGAAATGTTGGAGAGGCTTTTATTTCAGGTGTGCACTCTCTGCATACTTGATCTCCAGTCTGGTTTAGGTGAAGTTGATTCGATGTCAGACAGGCATACATCAATGATCCCTGCGAGAAGAAGACGTGCATTTTTGGTACGATAAGCGGAAGTCCCTCTTGTTCGAATCCTGATGCTACTGATCCAACAAGCAAGCCCGCTTGAAGCTCTTTTGTGCAATCAGAAAATGGTACGTTCTTCCTAATTTCATCCTGATATCTATCAGCAAGTTCTTCCAATGAACGAGGTTTTGATTGTAGTTGTTTTCTCAGGAATAGAATAATTGCATGGTCTCTCATCAGATTTCCCAAGTTTTCAGCATCAAGATTGTAGCCATCCAACGATTTTCCAACTAGTGCACCCGCAAGTGGGATTACCGTTTCGATACTACCATCAAACCGATCAATCAAATCTCTGGTCACATTTACCTTGGGAGGGAGTGGAATGATTGCGTTAATACTCGATGGTCTTGGTTCTTCATAGTGCTCTTCAATCACATTCTCTGCAGCAAATGGTTCTCCAAATAACTCGGTGGCGAAATTTGCGACAACTTGTTTCGAGTCCTGTTCAGTCAAACTCTCTACGGTTGCACTTGTACCAATGCACCTAATCTTTCCAATAGTCTTTGTATGAGATTTCAGCCTTCGAATCAGGCACGCCACGTCTGCTCCACGATGCCCTGTGTAAGTATGTATTTCATCCAAAACAATGAACTTGAGTGGACTTCTACCGTCAGATGGGAATAGAACTTTGTCCTCATGCCGTGTTAGAAGAAGGTCAAGCATGACATAATTTGTCATGAGGATGTCTGGAGGTGTCTTTCTAATCTCTTCCCGTGATACAAGTTCACTGTCATAGGGTTCTCTGTTTGACACCTTCTTGAGAAACTCCCTTGCTTCATCTGGATTATTCTTCGTTTCACCAGTGTATTTTGCTATCTTCAGACCACTACCTCTCAAAATACGAGCAAAGGTCTCATATTGAGAGTTGATTAGAGCATTCATCGGATAGACAAGAACAGCTTTTACTCCTTTGGCCCCTCTTGAAGTCAACCTAAGGCACTCACTAATGATAGGAATTCCAAAGCAGTAACTCTTTCCTGAACCTGTTCCTGTGGTGACTACTATGTTCACTCCATTCTCTAGAATTCTAGATATAGACTCGCTCTGATGATAATACAGTTCAATCGTAGAACTTTTTGTTTCTTCAGGATTAATGACAAACATATCTTGTATTCTCTTGTCTAAAACATCATGAGAGATAAATTCAGAAATTGATCTACCAGTCTGAAAACGACGATTCAGTTCGATAAG
>JAEORG010000229.1 GCA_016841005.1 Candidatus Thorarchaeota archaeon
GAAATTGTGCGTCATTTCTTCCAGCTAGTAATACTCCCCGAGGACTCCATGATAGTTTGTATCCAAATGGATTGTTATTCGCATCGGGTGCAGGTAAACCTCCTGTAAAAGATGTGAAACTGAAAACCTCACCACCTTCATTATGAATATGATCAATGATTTTCATCGCACTCATATGATCAATTCCAGGGTCAACGCCACATTCATTCAGGATAATAATACCTGCGGCTTTCGCTTCACCATCGAGGGCTTGCATTTCTTTGGAAATATAAGATGTCGTGCAGAAGTGCTTCTTGTGTTTGATAGCTACTTTGGCAGCTTTGACGTGGAATGTGTATGGAAGTAGAGAACATACTAAATCAGAGTTCTTAGTAAGCTCATCAAGTAATTGATCATCCTTTGCTATATTGAAAGCAATAGCTTCGGCATTTTCACATCCTTCAATAAGATGTTCAGCTTTTTGTTTTGTTCGGCTAGCCACAATAACATGGAAACCGTGTTTGCATAGATACTGAATGTAAGGACGAGCTACAAGACCCGCCCCAAGACAAAGCACTTTTTTCATTTTAGATATCACCTACATGGATAGATATTCTTGAAGATATTCGTAGTTCTTCGTTAGTTTTCCTTGGTATACAATAATAGCATCAAGTAATTCACGTGGCAAATTTAGGTTCTCAAATTCTGTTTCAAAATTCGCCTTAGCTAAGAATGGAATGAAATCAAGTAGTGTCTTGCTGAACGACGAGGATGATTCTCTTGGAAGTTCACATGGAAGATTGTCAACTGCCATAATGACTGGTCCATTGCCTTCCACACCAAGCTTTGTAGAATCTGTTTCAATATCATAAGTGAATGCAGGATTATCGGGTTTGGTACATTTTAGTGTAAATTCGATAGCTCCTTCGATATCACAGGAAATATCACCGATTGTTCTGAGTTTGCGATCTTTATTCTTCCAATGATGTATTAGAAATTCCGTTGTCAGAAGACGAGGATATTTTTTCGTCCAATATATGCAGTTCATCAATATTGTGAGATATGGAACATATTTCTCAAAATCGCCTTGGTATTTCTTTGCACCATGAGTGTAATAATCCTGTAAATCAAAAGCAATCCCAGGTTCAATTGCTTTTACCATATGTTCTTCCTTAAAGACACATTTGTAGAGAATATCACTTCTAGGTGGTAGATCTGGTAGGTTTTCTGGTTCTACAACTTCATGAGGAAGAATGTCAAATAGCTCTTGAGCTCCTCTTGAAACATTTCCATATCCTGCAAAACCTACAACGAATGGACATATTTCACTAGGAAGACCTTGAGAGCTGATTCGTTCTCCTAAGAGTCGGATTTCTTCTTTTAGCTCTTCGAGATGTTTTATCTCAAGTGTGGAGCGCATCCCATCAAATGGATTAGGTGTAATCCCTTCATGTGTAAGGCGCTTGCCAAAGACTCGTAGAGTGTCTGACATACCCGCAAGTCCAGCCCAATTGCCAAAATAGATGAGTCTCCGTCCCTTATCGTCTACTACTTTCTCATAATCAATTAATGTAGCACCCACATCCATTATTCTCTGTAGCATTGGCATATTGTATTTCTGGCCCTTTACGGTGTGACTGAAGAAGATATACACCTTTGATTCTTCAAAGAAGTCAATCGGCATTTCTTTTATTCCAAGAATCACTTTGGCATCACTTCCCTTAAGGGGTAGAATTTCAGCCTTTGATGGTTGATATTCTTCAGAGGAGAATGCTCGTTGATTGTTGGGCTCAACAACAAACTCTATGCCATGAGTTTCATTTAGAATAGTAGCATGATCGGGTATTATCGCAACACGAGTTTCAAAGGCTTTCTCTTCTTTGCGTAAACCAATCTTGTTCATGTGAACTCCTCCAAGGTGTCTACAGGGACGAGCCGAGTGCGGATATTCCTACGCTTTAAGCTTTTCATTGTGACCCTCTGTATTACACATAATGAAATTCAGAACATGTGTTCTATTATTCGATCTACAATGACAGTGTTTCTCTATCTGTATGATTTTAGACAAGCCCGTCAATCAAATGCAAGACGTGTATCATTCACCAAGGAGCTCTATGGATTCACATATAGTTGGAAGACAAAGTCAGGTATCAAACAGAAAAGAAAATTGGGTATTTTAGAAGAGTGCCCAGGTACGGAAGCTGTCGCAGATTCTGCAATCTTAGTACCTGTGGATCATAAAAGCATCTTTGACATGTTATTCAAAGAATATGAGGATATTATGAGTTTACGAGTGTTCGAAATCGATAAGGAGATCGAATTAATTTAGAACACGTGTTCTAACTATTTCTATATTTCGGCAACCGATCGATAAATCTCAATCTCATTCGAACATGTGTTCCAAAATTGACCAAACCCCTTCATTTCCACTGGAAGATTGGCATATTGCATCTTAAGTAAAATATCCAAAAGTATTTATAATAGATTATGAAGCCTGTCTTTATCTCCATTTTTATATTATATTATTATCATCGCCAGATCTAAGCTCCATCCCTTCATTTCCAGTGGAAATAATGGGGGGGTATTATAACCTAGAACACGTGTTCCAAGGTTTGGATTGATGGAAATTGTAATACAGATAATACAGCTCGTAACATATTTTGTTAATACCACAAGACTGATAGTCAGTATTATTGCTCGACGAGCTCGTCAGATAATGGAGCTAAGGAGATCTTCTCTTGACAAGGCCAAAGGAATTACTTGAAGACGCACCTGGTAAGAATGTACTTCTTTTAGCTAATGAAGCTATAGCCCGAGGAGTTCTTGAAGCAGGTGTGCGTTTGGTTGCACTATATCCTGGAACACCAAGTAGCGAAATTGGAAATAACCTTACTTTCATGGCGCCTGATATCCCAAATTTCTACTTTGAGTTCAGTACGAATGAAAAGGTAGCTCTTGAAGTAGCTGGCGCTGCAGCAGTAGCTGGAGTTCGCTCAATGATGGTCTGTAAAGGTCCTGGCTTGAATGTCGCAGCAGATCCATTCTTCTCACTAGCATATGTTGGAGTGCGTGGAGGAATGGTCATTGTCGTGGCAGATGATCCAAGTTTGTGGAGTTCTCAAAACGAGAATGATAGCCGTTACTATGCTCTTATGGGAAATATGCCCATGATGGAACCTGCAGATCCATCCGAGGCAAAATCCATGCTTCTTGAAGCATTTGAATTCTCAGAGAAAATCGAACTGCCTGTACTATTCCGCACTACCACTAGAGTCAATCACACTAGAGCTCCTGTAGAGTTTGGTCCAATAAAGGAACGACCTGAAAAAATAGAGTTCGAAAAAGATCCGTTTAGATTTGTACCGATTCCAGCTGTTGCCCGATTACGTCACCCTTGGTTACTTGGACAAATTGAAGAAGCCAGAAAACTCTCTGAAAAGAGTCCACTTAACTTCACTGAAGGAAATGGGGAGTTGGGTATCATTACAAGTGGCGTCGCATACAATTATGTTGTCGAGGCACTAGATCACCTTGAAGCTCAAGCTGAAGTTCTCAAACTTGGCATTACGCATCCATTACCTGAAAATATGATTATTGATCTTCTGAAACGTCATAAGCAAGTTGTCATAGTCGAAGAACTAGAGCCCTTCCTTGAAACGCATGCGCGTCGACTTGCTCAGCTTCACGGAATTCAAGTTACCATTCTCGGTAAGGAACAAGGATACTTCTCTAGGACTTTAGAATACAGTCCGAGGATTGTCATTGAGGCTCTCTGCAAGATTAATAATCGTAATACATGTATTAATTGGGAAGAGATAGACTCGAGAAAGAATGCTATACCTGAGATACCTCCTAGACCTCCTTTACTATGTGCAGGATGTCCACATAGAGCAAGCTATTTTGCAATAAGAACTGCTACACGAGGCAAAGCTATCTATCCTTCTGATATCGGTTGCTATACATTGAGTATTGCACCACCACTCGAAACAGCTGATATTCTGTTTGATATGGGATCATCAATTACGACTGCGTGCGGAATTGCCCAAGTAACAGGTCAAGATGTTGTAGCTTCAGTAGGTGATAGTACATTTTTCGCATCAGCTCTTCCAGGTCTTGTAAATGCAGTATATAACAAACATCCTGTGTGTCTTGTTGTACTAGATAATCGAACCACAGCTATGACTGGACATCAACCTCATCCTGGTACAGGTGTTACTGGGATGCAGGAGCATGTTGACCCACTTGATATAGAAGAAGTGTCTCGCGGACTTGGTGTAAAATATGTTAAGACAATAAATCCCTTTGACTCAATCGCTGGACTTGTCGGAGAAGTTCGGGAGATGGTGAAGTGGACAAGAGAGAATAGCGCACCAGCAGTCTTAGTATCAAAGGCACCATGTGCACTCCTTACAGCTGCCGATCGTAGAAAAACCGGTGATTTTCCACCCAAATACTATGTTGATTCAGAAGTATGCAATGCCTGCAAGCGATGTCTGAACAGATTATCATGTCCTGCAATGTATGAGGATCCTGAAAGTGGCAAAGCCGTAATCGACGAAACGCTTTGCAATTTGTGTGGCACATGTGTTTCTGTTTGCCCACAAGGCGCAATTAAACAGGAGGAGTAAGTAATGGATGGTATTACAAATAATACAAAGATAGTCAACATTGTGATTTCTGGCGTAGGTGGACAAGGTGTCCTAACCTTGGCAGAAATACTTGCCAAAGCAGCACTCGCAGAATCTCATAATGTGCGTGTTGGTGAGATTCATGGTATGGCACAAAGAGGAGGTCATGTTGTTTGTACTGTAAGAATTGGAACCAATGTAAGAGGTCCAATTATAGATGAGGGGTCAGCACAGCTAGTTGTAGGTTTCGAACCAATTGAAACCTTGAGAGAAATACAATTGATTCAGAATGAGGGTTTGGTGATAATGAATAGCCATGTACAATATCCTGTTGCAGTCTCCATGGGCAAAGCCGAGTATCCTGAGCACAATCAAATTCTTGAAAGCATGAGAAATTTCACCTCAAACATAGTTGAATTCGATGCCATGGAATTGGCAGCTCAAGCAGGTAGTACAAGATCTATGAACATAGTGATACTAGGATCCATTATTGGCAGTAATCTAGTTCCTATCAAAAAGGAAACTGCAATTCAAGTTGTACGAGATGCTTTTCCAAGCAAATTTGCAGAAGCTAACATCAAAGCATTTGATCTAGGATATCAGGTAATGAAAGCAAAATAATTGTATTACTGTTATTACAGAAGTTATTTTCTTTCATTTTGAAGAAGGGAAGCTCCTACCATCACTTGTCCAACAGATACTCCTCCATCTCCTGGAGGTACTCGCTCATGAATAAGAGGAATAAGTCCACTTGATTTGACATTTGATGTAATTGCTTTAGTAATTATACGATTAAGAGCTACTCCACCTGAGAACCCAATATGATTTACGCCTTTATCAATTGCAACCTCTACTGCTAGACTTGAAAGAGCTTCACCAAGGTACCATTGAGATGCATATGCTACTTGTGAGATTGGTATTCCTTGACTCTTTAGATCTACTATCGATTGAATTGAATCTGCTAGATCGATCACGCGGCGATTTTCTTCTAAAATAAAACGAGGTTCGATACGAATATCAGTTTCTTTTGCTACAGATTCAAGCTTCATCGGACACTCTCCATCATAGGTATTGCTATCACAGACTCCAAGTAATGTAGCTACTGCATCAAGATATCTACCTGCACTTGATGTTAATATCACATTCACTTTTCTTTCTATGACATCAAGCAACATAGAGAGTGTTTGGTTATTCAATTCTCTATTTTCTGAAATCAAAGATCTTTTCCCAATAGAGAGAATTTCTTCCTGTTCAAAGTTATCCATAAGTAATCGTACGAGTGGACGTATACCAAACTTTGCAGAAAGGTCTCCTCCCGGATATTCATATGATTGCAAGCCCGCTTTGTTTTCAAAACTCAAACTATTCCCGAAAAGAATTTCTCCTCCCCATCCTTTCCCGTCTACTCCATAGCCATATCCATCTGCTGTAATACAAACAATACTTGTATCATAACCCAAGTTATGATCAGCTAGGATAGATGCAAGATGAGCATGATGATGTTGTACTCGAAAGAGAGGAATATCTGACTCGTAACTTATTTTTTCTGCATGAATCGTACTAAGGAATTCTGGATGCAAATCACAGCTAATAGCATCATATTTCGTCATACCAATTAAATGAGCTAGATGATTATACGCCTCTTCTAAGAACTCAACATTCTCGATATTATCAGTATCACCAATATACTGAGTTGGATAGAGTATTCCCGATTTGAGTAATGTAGCCATTACTTTTTCTTCAGGACCAACTCCAAGAACTCTTAGTGATTTATGAAATCCATCTATTAGGATAGGCTCTGGGGTGTAACCTCTAGATCTTCTGATAAATAATGGAATTTCTTTGTCAATGAATTTTATTACAGAATCATCAGCGCGCTGGTAAATTCTTCTATTATGAAGCAGAAAATAATCCGCAATCCCTACAAGTGAATCCACAATCCTATTTGGATCTATATACATCGGAATGCCACTTGGATTGGCACTTGTCATTATCAAAGCATCTTCTTCTAGATATTTGAAGAGTAAATGATGAACCGGAGCATAGGGTAGCATAACTCCAACTGTGTCAAGTCCAGGTGATATTTCATCGAGTACGGATTGCTGTATTACAGATAATACATTATTATCAGATAACTCCTTTTTCATTTTCAATTCTCTTTTCTTCACCAAAATAATTGGTCTTCTCCATGAGAGTAACAATTCTCTCTCAGCTGTATTGATAATGAAGTTCTTCTCTATTGTATCCAAATCTCTTGCCATTATTGCGAAGGGTCTTTGATATCTTTGTTTTCTTGATCTCAATTCGCTAATTGGTTTTGCACTTGATGTTATACAGACTAGGTGTGTTCCAGAGATACCTTGTACTGCAACAATTTTCCCCAGTTTGAGATATTCCGCTGCAGTTGAAATAGGATTTTTTGCTTTTATGTTTCTTCCAGTTTCATCTCTGAGATAGTATTTGGGACCACATACTTCGCAAGCAGTAGTCTGTGCATGATATCTACGGTCTATAGGATCAGTATAACCTGTATTACAAGTATCACATAAAGGAAAGTCATCCATCGTAGTATTTGGCCTATCATATGGGAGATCTGTAATTGTAGAGAACCTAGGTCCACATGCAGCACATGAAGTGAAAGGATAACTTTTCCATCGTGAAGAATCATGATATAAGTCAGCAACACAAAAATCACACATCGCAATATCAGGTGGAATCATTGGTTCAGAATCTTCACTCTTTGCAAGAGACGATTTTTCTATTACGAAGTCATCATATTTTTCTTTGACTTCATCCCAGTCAACAACTAGTGAATCAATGCGTGATATAGATGGAGGTTCCCTTCTCAAAATGTTAATGAATTTTTGAATCAAAGTCGTATCACCTTGAACAACAATACGAACTCCTGCGTCCCCTAGGTTTAGTACGTATCCAGGCAACGAGCACTCTTTTGCTACCCTATATACAAAAGGTCTGAAGCCCACTCCTTGTACTATGCCTTTGATATGGATAGTAGCTTGTTGTTTCAACTGGTGAAGACCTCTATCTCACTCTGAATATATCACTGATATTAATCCAATGAAGTAGCACAATCTCTGTATACGTGTATTACAAGAAATACAGACTTTATAGGTGCTCTTAAAGCTCTATTATAACTATAATATGATTGAAGTGCGAACAACATCAGATAGGACGGGAAATATGTTCATTGAACCTGAAACTACACCCTCCATACTAGCTAACATCCCTGAGTGCTTACGAAGAGTTCTCAAGGAAACGTCAGAGGCGAGTACCAAGAAAAAAAGGGCCACGTTGATCTCAAGCAATAGCTTGGCCAACAGATTCATTCTAGAAAGATGGGGAATACGTCCGTCTCAGAGAAGAAGGTTCAAGAATCTGTTTTCATCAGTCAGAAAGCAATGCAGGAATATATTCCAGCATCTATTATCCAGAGGCAGGATTGAGTGGAATATCGGACCAAACAGATATGTTTTTGGCATTTACAAATTTGATGAAATTCGAGGGAACCTAATCCTAGGTTTCGTTGAAGTTCCACCTGAAGAAGAATGGACTTTGCGCATGTAAAGTATTAGTTGTAATACATTTTAAATTAGTTACTTTTAATAGCTCTAGAGAGCCTAATGTATACAAAGTTGTATCCACCCAGATGACAATAGCATGACGGTTAGAAACGCCCTTAGAACACCTAATTCGGGGATTTCATGCGATACTAGAAATTAAGAATCTTGAATGAGGTATTGAATTGAGTGATAAAAACTCAGGAACTCCAAGTCATGATGTGAAATCAGCCGCACAGAATACAAGACGAGCTCTTCGTGAACCAATGTTGAAAATTCTACTAGAAAGATCCATTCTCACAGAAGTACAGTTGGAAACATTACTGATTGATTTAGTAATTGAAGATCAGATTGGAGATCATATTCCCTATGAAGATAAAGCAAGTATTCGGAAGAAATCAGCAAGTAAATCAGCAGGTGTTTCTCGAGGAGCATTCAATCGAACACTGAGCCAAGCTCGGCGTAATATAACACGGTGTCTTTACACTATGCTACTTCTAGCATATCTCGGACTTTTTGACTATACTATATTCCGTCCTTTTGAAGAGGTATCCACCAAAATTGGAGGGTATCGGAATATCCGCGAAGTCTTGGCAAATCGAGATAATCTAAGTACTGAAGATTTGGAAACATACAAAGCTTCCGAAAAGATGATTCTTGAAGCTCTTGATGAAATAGCTTCACCACTTGTTCTCAAGTCCGATTTGGCAAGAAGAAGGAAACTCAGTGAACCATAATACTTGTAATACATCTATTATTAGTAAAATACAGTACGAATGTGTCGTATTGAAGGCACGGGGAACTGAACAGAAACTAGATCCAAACCGAACCGAATCATCGCCTATCTTCTTTGGTTTATTGCTATGAGGAGATAGAGATAGAACCGAAGACTCATGTTAGCCTTAGTCCGATGCCAATCTCTGTAGCAGTCATATTCCTAAGATACGACACACTCATACTATTTTGTACAACATTAATACATAGTTCTAATCCTAGAACGAGTAGATTTTGAAGTAGTTCCTGCGCAATTTTGAAATCTTGAACAACAAAGAGTTAAAATATACATGTAATACAAACAATACAAATTATATTCCATTTAGAAAAAACAGAACTAAGCAAAAAGTCATGTGATCATCTTGAATGAAGATAGTCCTTTCAAAAGAATAATGGAAGCAAGTAAGAAACATATCTACCAATCAGAAAAAGCTCGTCAGATTAACGAGATATGTAATTCGATTGGCGAAAGACGATTGAAGGATCTCATGGATAGTCTTGGTATATTAGAAAGCACTTCTGGATGGAACACAGCAATTGAGTACTTAATCAGCGCATCGAAAGGAGAATATTCTATTCCTGTTGGACAACAATATCCAAACAGACTCTTGGAGCCTCTGAAATTTCGAGAGGTTGTCTTTGCAATCTTTGATTGTACAGGGTTAGAACCTATACAATTGGATACTAACGATCTCTTAGCTGAATTGTCAGATGTAAATTCATTTGCTGTTGCTAAATCTCAATTCATAGATAGAATCCGTGCAGCAGCATATGAAAGTATCAATAGCCACAATACATTATTCTTCGAAACAGAGTTGTTCTCCTCTGATCTCTTTGATGATATCAAAGAGAAAATAGAAGACTCTCATCAACGTTCAATTGAGAATCTTAGTCTATTCTATTCGAATGACTTGGTTTCTATTCTACCTCTTTGGTATTGCGAATATGGTCGAAGAGCTCTTGCAGAACTCGGTATTCACAAATCTAGAATTCCAAAAACTGATTTCGAGATGGTAATATCTGTATTACAAGTATCAAGGTCAATAAAAGAGAGATTACTACAATCATTAGGTACTGCTAATGAAGTAGATTCTAGTAAATACACAAAACCAATGAATCCCATTTACACAACACTTCTTGATGCGATAATCAATGACGATATTGATAGTCTTCGCAACTTGGGCAGTCGACATGCTTGCCCCACTTTTAGCTATCTTCTGAAGACATATGTTGATAGATACAAGACTTCAGAGAGTAGTCAAGATTACCGGAATCTCTTGCTAATAGTGAGAGATCATGTCTTGGTTCGATGGAATGACTCTATCATTACAATAGCTGAACTTACACAGCTATCAGATGAGCGAATGGTTACAGATGCAATCAATGCACTTGGCAACTTCTATCATGAGTCATCAGTTTCTACACTTCTAGATATTTTTTGTAATTCCAATAATCAAAAGACTCGGAAGCTAATATTGAAGACAATCAATCATCTTAGGATAAGATGTCCAGAAGCTCAGAGTGTAGTACATCAAATATTGAATAATGACTGTTCCCACATTGAAGAGCTCCGAAAATTCTATCATAAAACCTGGGAAAGGCAATAATATCACATCTAATACTTGTATTACAAGCACTCGACAAACATAAATCAGTAATCGAACTCGCACATCTGCATGAATAGCCCACAGACTGGCACAAAAAAGAACATTGATCCATTCTTCAACCCGAAAAGAGTGGCTTTGGTAGGAGCATCATCGGACTACAGGAAACTGGGCAATTCTATCCTTATGAATCTCCTGGCATCAGAAATCGAGATATATCCAATAAGCAGATCAAGTGAGTATATCCTTGGTGCCAAAGTCTATCCAAGTCTGGAGGATTTGCCTGTTCCAGTTGATTTGGTCATAATAGTAGTTGCAGCCAAATATTGTCCGAATCTTATGAATGATGTGAAAAAGGCTGGAGCTAGTCATGCAGTTGTAATATCAGGGGGTTTCAGTGAAACAGGATCTCAAGGACTTGAGCTTGAGCAAGAACTTGTACATGCTGCAAAACAAGCCGGTGTAAGAATAATCGGACCAAACTGTGTTGGAGTTTCAAATAGTCGTTTATTCAATGGAACCTTTACAATGATGCCAGAACGGGGAAATATCTCACTCCTCTCACAAAGTGGTGCTCTAGGTGGAATGATTATCTACACTACACGTGCTAAAAGAATCGGGGTAAGTAAATTCGCAAGTATTGGGAATGCTGCAGATGTAGGATTCATAGAGGTACTTGACTACTTCAGGGAGGATCAAAGAACCAATGTAATAGCAGTTTATGTAGAGGGCGTTGACAATGGACGAGGATTCTTTGAATCCCTTAGAAAAGCTGCCAGAGCAAAACCAACTGTTGTACTGAAAGGAGGACAGAGTGAAGCTGGAAGCAAAGCGGCAAAGAGTCATACAGGATCGTTAGCAGGCTCGACTCAAATCTTTGAAGGAATGGTGAAACAAGC
>JAEORG010000022.1 GCA_016841005.1 Candidatus Thorarchaeota archaeon
CAGCGGCCGTTCAAATTGTCAGAATGCAAGGAGGTATTGCAGTTGTTGATCAGGGGAGAGTCATCGCTTCACTGCCCTTACCGATCGCAGGTCTGATGTCCGACAAATCTATAGAAGAAGTCAGTGAAAAGCTTGTAGAGTTGAAAGATGCTGCCAAAAGAATTGGAAGTACATTGAACGAACCTTTCATGGCAATGGCATTCCTTTCATTACCAGTTATCCCTAAACTGAAAATCACTGATTTAGGACTAGTAGATGTCGAGAGGTTTCGCTTCATTGACCTCTTCGAAACTGAGTAATTTATCTCTGTAGTCCAAGCATAACCGCAGCTTCCTCGAGCTGCTTACGCTTCTTCCAACCGGTTCGTATCGCCATTATTGATCCAACGAAGATTAGTATTGTAGCAAATAGAAATGCTCCTAGCAGGAACGAGAGATACCAAGGATTCGGAAAATTCCGTAAACCAAATACCAATCCGCGATAAATCAAAAGAAGGACTTCTGGAATCAAGAGAAAGAAGAGAAGGACACCTGAACCTAACTGGCGTTCATGCACGTACACTTGCAGTGCGGCGTTCAAGAGCATTGCAGATAAGAAATTACCTACAATGTTTAGAACAATAACACTGTCCCCTCTAATGAACCAATAATCGATGTTTGAAGGTTCTGCTTGTCCCCAAGGAGTCAGAAACTGGATATATATCATTGAAATTATGAAGAATAGCTCAAAGAGCATCATCATTATGGCTCCTAGACCAGTCACTCTAAGGATGCTATTATCAATACTGTCTGCCCAATCCATATTTGTGAGCCTTTGATATTCCGGGTTTACGAGTCCTGCCCACTTACTTTCATCTACACATGATTTCTTTGTGCAATTTACGATGGTAAACAATTTTCCTCCATAGTTACCCACACGTTTTTGCATGTGATCCTCACAGATGAGGTCGCCACAGACATTACAAACACCTTTTGCGAGCTTGCCATCACCGTGCACACAGTCCCGACTCTGATTTCTTCCTAGAATAGGACTCGCGCAGTATGAACATCTCGTTACACTGTCTTTTGTCAGAAAGGTGACTTCTCCTCCACAAACAGGACAAAGGATTTTTTCTCCACTCATTATATCACCTTCTAAAGAATGCCTCCGGGTCACGGACCTTGTGTTGACGAGGATCTTGATAGCGAGCAGATGAATCCCAGGTCCTGCTAGTTTCTCGAAGTATCGATTCCTTCTTCTCAACTGGCTTACCAATTTTAATTCCTTTCTCACGGGCTTCTTGTAGAGATACGAAATCAGTCCGTCGTATGATTTTCACAGCCTCAATTGTAACTCCAACAAGTCCTATGTAAAAGAGAAGTGGAATAATAACAATACCAGCTAACAGAAGTGCTGCACCAACAAGTATGGGAATGGCGATGATGATAAGGATAATAACAAGAATTCCTGCAGCGGCATCATCTCCACTACCTCCTCCACCTCCCTTGAAACCACCACGTCCCCCAGACTTACCCATTCCTTGCAGCATACGAAGTGAGAAATAGAGAACCCATTTCATAATACCTCCATAGGCTCTCAAGAACTTCCCGTATAACTCACCCAATTTAGCAAATCGTCCTCCTGCTTTGCCAAATAGCTCGTCAATAGGTATCACTAAAGATGCTGTAGTGACTGCAGGTTGGAATCGTCCCTCAAAACAACGTTGACATAAGAATACAGTGGAACCTTCCCATCTAGGATCCACAGGTGGTTCTTGAGCTGTAAGACATCTTCTACAGAAATGTTCTCCACATACTGCACAGCTGGTAGCAGCAAGGTACTCTGGATGATTCTCGCATGGAACAAAAACACTACTTACTGCTAGATGAACACCACAATAATCACAATGCAGTGTGTTGTCATCTTCCACTTTCGTAAGAGGTGTTGCACCACCACAATTCGAACATAGAATAGCCATACCTTCATCAGATGTTATTTTTCGCACATCTAAAAGCCGTCTACCTTCATCGCTACTTAATTTCGTTTGACCATCTGAAGCAAGCAGATGGTGTGTTAGTGGTGATGGTAGTTCGCCTCTTTCAATGAGTCTTGCTCTGACTTTATCACGTTCAATTTTCACGCCTCGCGGTGGAGCGACTGTCTTCCATTTTGCGACAAGATACGCAGCAAAAGCAAATTGAATTCCAAGAATCGAAATGGCGAGATTTCCGATGTACACATCAAACACTGTATCGAACCAATGGAAAGACCAATGATAACCCACACCATAGACAAGGAGGAAAAGTCCACAAAGAATCACAGCAACCAAGCTGTAGAATATCTGAGCAGCTACAGCTGTTCTTCTAAGATCATCTACATAATTTCCAATGACCAATCCTGGGAGTGCTATCCCTATGAATATCAATACTGCATAGGTTAAACCAGTATCTGTTAGTATTATGTTTCCTAAGAATGTTGCAACCAAAATGCCAATAGTTGCTAAAACTCCAATAACACCTACTAACATCTGAGTCATACCGATTATCCGGAGTGCTCTTGGTCTGTCATAGATTGTGTCCACGTTATTGTTGTCTGCCAAACCTCTTCACCAAATCTACTCAACCACATCTTGCTACTATGGGCATCTTCTTGTAAACTTTTACCCTTTATGATTATATCTTGACGGCAAGTTGCTCTTCTTCATCTTTTTTCGGGAAATTAATGATTGAAACTCCAATAACCACGAGGATTAATCCGATGATAAATGTCCAATAGATCGTTTCAGATAGGATTAGGAAAGAGAGTATC
>JAEORG010000023.1 GCA_016841005.1 Candidatus Thorarchaeota archaeon
AATCTCCCACAGCTGATCAAGAGATGGGCGCGGCATCACGTGTAGATGTTGTTCGAGAACGACTCCAAGAGATAAAAGACGAGATAGCAAGACTTGACGATGAAGCAAAGATAGGCGGCATTGATCTAGGGGCATTTGCCGCACGCAGGGTGAAGTTGACCGATAGACAGAAACTGTTCGAGGAAGAGATGCATCGACTAGGAATGTAAAAGATAAGTTTTTGACGGTAAACATGCGTATTTGCAATGCATGTTATAGTTCGTTCTAATTTGAAATGAGATTTAACTAGAACCTCAAATGGAGTTATGGATATGAAAATTCAAAATTTCTTGAAGGTACTATTAATTGCAACACATTTCTTAATCCTCCTAGGACAAGTCAATGTAGGTAGTGGAATAATCACTGATTCGAATATCATTAGCAGTTCCCATACAGGACACGAACCAATTGTAATTGATCAATTATCTGATTTTGCTTACTATGGCTTTCCAGGAAATGGAAGCGAATCAGATCCGTACAGAATCGAACATCTTGATATTAGTGCACCCTTAGGTGGTCATTGCATTACAATGTTTATGATATCAGCTTACTATATCATCTCTGATTGTATTCTTCATGGAAGTACTGATGATGACACTTCAGCATTATACATTTATGAGAACTCATATGGTGTAATCTCAGGGTGTCAAATCTATAACTCTTCAATTGGAATTGAGATTGAGGATTACTTTTGGGTTGCAGATGATATTGTAATCCAAGACACGAAAATATACGATTTCTCATATGTCGGTGTTCTAATGACCCAGACCAGTAACATCAAACTCGAAAATGTAACCATTCTTCAATACCAGGTTGGACTTTCCAGTGATTATGGAGTCAGAATAGAAAACAGTAAGAATATCTCATTCGTAGAATGCAAATTCAGTAATCATACAGGAGCATGGGGTGCAGGCATACTTTCAATGGATTCTATTGATATTGATATTCAACGTTGCTCATTTTTCGGAGCATCACATATTCAATTTGAGCGAAATAACTCCAACATTACTGTATCAGACTGCACACTGATTGACTCACAGCTTGTTGTTACGAATAAAAATAACAATGGGAGCATTTTGATTGATCATAACTATCTGAGACTCTATTACACAGATTGGCAGTGGTCATGGGGTGTCCTAATTAGTTGTAATGAATCGACAACTGTTGTTCGAGATAACCTAATTGTAGGGTATAAAGTCGGTATTCAATTGCAGGACCATTCTGATACAATCTATCAGAATTCTATTATTGATTGTAGTAGTAGAGGAATCTTTGTTACTGGAAATTGTAACAAAGTCAATAATAATACACTTCTGAGATGCGGATCCGGAATTAGCATTACAGGGAATAATAATTCCATTCGAAATAATTCACTATATTCCAATGACATCGGAATCGAACTCTGGCAATTCTTCTCTGACTGTATTAATAATACATTATTTTACAACTGGTTTATTTCTAATACAGAAAGTGCTACAGATGATGGTATTCAAAATACTTGGGACGATTCAGAGAGTCTTGGTAACTATTGGGATGATTTTCCGTCAACCTATTCTGGAGTATATACCATTGAAGGGTCTGCAGAATCCATTGATCGATGGCCAGTTTATATTGGTGATTTATTTACTAGTACAACATTCTCAAATACAACCGATGAACTACCCAACGACCTCACACTAGTTATTTTTGGTGCAATTGGTGGCATCGCGTGTGTTGCTGTGGTTCTTATTGTATATAGAATGAAGCGAGTAAATTAGCAATCTCCTATCCTTGGAGTCTATATAAAAAATTCAGACTGTTAGAATATCCTCTCTAACTCGATATGTTTTTGAAAGAGTTTCCAATACTTATTCTACAGGGATATTGATGTCCTTACCAGTAGTCATTGTTCATGGTGGTGCAACCGTTTTCAAAGAGAGGCATCATCAAGCAATTCTGAAAGCTGTCGAAAAAGCAGCAAAGATGGGTATGTGTGCCTTCAATAATGGTGGTTCATCATTAGATGCTGTTGAAACTGCAATTTATGTTCTTGAAGAAACGGAGCTCTTTACTGCAGGCAGAGGCGCAAGTAAAAACCAGGACGGTGAGATCGAGCTTGATGCAATCATCATGGATGGCAATAGGCTCGAAAGTGGTGCGGTCATGGCAGTACAGAATATTGTTCATCCAATCTCCCTTGCACGGTATGTCTTGGAGCGTACATCAAATTATCAGATTGCAGGAAAGGGAGCAAACAAGCTCTATAATCGAATGATTGCGGAGGGCTATCGCAGAGCTGTAGAGCCTACACGTTCTTCCAAACCACAAATCGCAGAAGGATGTGACACAGTAGGTGCAGTTGCTGTTGATTCAGAGGGACGAATTGCAAGTGCCGCCTCAACGAGCGGCTGGCCTGGCAAGCTCACAGGGAGGATTGGCGATACTCCGATAGTAGGCGCTGGAGTCTATGCCAATGAAGTAGCGGCAGCAAGTTGCACAGGAAAAGGGGAACAGATTCTGAGAATAACGATGGCTAGGATGGCGGTTTATCATGTTGAACAAGGCATGGATGTCAAAAAAGCTGCTGAGAGAGTCATGTCAGAATTGCGTCAAAAGACAAGCGGAGAAGCTGGACTGATCCTTGCTGATAGAAAAGGGAATGTGACAGTAAAGTTCGATACAACCCATATGCCAACTGCGATACTTTCCTCAGATTCAGAAGTGCCATACTTTTCTATGGAGCCAAAATGGCCCTAATCCTCAAAGATAGAACATCACTTGTAAATCGCAGCTATCGATCTGAATCGGTATGGTTCTATTGTTTTATCTTGAAGATTCAATTGCACAACTCATAGTGCTAGTCCTAGGATACACTCTTGATATTCCCTTTGACTCCAATTTCGTAGATTCTTAGGGGAATATCCTTTCTGCTGTTGAGAATTGCTTGTGCAACCAAGCGCGATAGTCCATGACAGCAGGGTACTTCCATATGGAGAACGGACACATCTTGAATGGAATTAGTCGCAAAAATCTCAGTCATCTTCTCAAGATTAGCTTGATAGTCTTCGAATTTTGGACAAACGATGATAGGTGTCTTACCATCAACAAAGTCAGAATGGAGGGAAGGATATGCCAATGCGGTACAATCCGCAACAACCAGCAGACTTGAATCCTTCAGAGATGGGTGCTGTGTACTAATTAGCTTCAGTTTGATGGGCCAGTGTTTCAGTAGTGAAGTTTGATTTGGTGTAGGTACTACTCCTCTACTCTCAGATGTTTGATGATTCGTACTGTATGTAAACGATTCAGATCCTGCACAGCTGATCTCCTCTGAGGCAAGTTTCTTTTTCTTCATATGCTCCATAACTGCGGCTTCGTCGAATTCCACTGTTTCGACTTCTCTGAGAGAAAGAGCTCCTTCTGGGCATTCTCCAAGACATGCTCCCAGACCATCGCAGTATGTTTCCGACACAAGTCGTGCCTTTCCATCAATGATTTGAAGAGCTCCTTCAGCACACCCGGGTACACAATTTCCACAGCCCGTGCATAGATCCTCATCAATCTGGATCATAAGTCGCTTTACCATAGTGGACACATCACTTAATTATTGTTAATATTTTTCACATCTTTATATACATGCTGGAATGGCAATTCCAATGGAA
>JAEORG010000230.1 GCA_016841005.1 Candidatus Thorarchaeota archaeon
CCTCTTTAACCTTCCTGAGAACGAGCATTTCTTCCGAAATTCCTCTGCACGTCAATCTTTCGCATAATAAGACTTGATTCTTTTACTAACTGGTTTGCGAGACTATCATCATATTCTTCGATGTATATTATCTCATTTATCCCAGCGTTAATGATCATCTTGGTACAAATACTGCAAGGTTTTGTTGTACAGTATATCTTCGCGTCACGAACGGTGACTCCATGATATGCTGCTTGGATGATGGCATTTTGCTCTGCATGAAGTCCTCTACAAAGCTCATGTCGCTCTCCAGGTTTTACACCCATCTGTTCTCTTATGCATCCTACTTCATCACAGTGTGGTAGCCCTTTAGGTGCTCCATTATAACCTGTTGACAATATCTGGCCATCCTTTACGATTACTGCTCCTACTTGGTTTCTCATACAAGTGCTCCGAGATGATACTAGATCAGCAATCTCTCCAAAGTATACATCCTTGCTCTTTCGCTTCAATAGCATTCATTCCTTTGTAGTTCATCAAGTCTGACAATCCATCCCTCTTAAGTAGTCTACCTTGTGAATCTATGGTAAAGATAAAAAGAGCACAGTTGGATGACATGTATAGACCTTTGGCTGATGGATGATATTAGAAATGCGAAAGAAGAATGGAATAATCATTTGGCCTGCATATATTGATTCAACATTATCGCGTGGCGAAGGACGCAGGATTCCTAAGAATCTAGCAGCACCCAGTGTCACAGTATCAATGTTAGCTAAAGCAGCAGAACTAGCATCACTGACTTTTTCGATTGAAGAGACCAAACTCTACCCCCGAACATGGATGACCGGAAATCGTGGGTACATAGTTGTCAGTGAAACAAGTCATCCTAAGAAAAGATTACTTCTCATGCTAGCTAAAGGTGCACGAAAGTTAGTTGCACAACGTGAATCTGCAGCTCAGAGTTCTAAAAAGAAATCAAAGAAACGACGGAGATAGAGGTTGTCTGTAATGCGTCGACTAGGGGAAGTATTGCATGTTTCAAAGAGAGGTTCGATTATCTTAAGAACAGATAAGACTCCTCCAATAGGTCGGCAAGCTATTGTGCTTGATAAGAAGGCAAATCGAATTGGGAATATTATTGACGTCTTCGGACCCGTAGGATCTCCTTATGTCGCAATCAAACCATTCAATGAAGTCAATACGGAGTCCCTTCTGGGTCAAGTTTTATACATGCAGAAACGTAATAAGTGATGTCCACTTTCGTACATGGTAGGACAACTTTTATCATAAAGGATACGATACTGTTCCGCAGCTTCCGAAATCTAAATAATAATCCGAAGTGTATGGTCTGTATTGCCATGTGTCTAGTAATTACGGGTAATATCAATGAACGAAATAGCAAACCAGATACTGAATGCGTTACGTATTGCTGGTAGCGAAGGTTTGCTGGTTGATGAACTCATAGATAGACTTGGCTTCGATGCAAAACAAATTACCAAAACAATAGACAAATTAACATCCGAGGGACTAATAATGCAAAAACAAGAATTAAAGAATGAACAACCCATGATTCGAGCACACATAGGCAATGAACCAGAAGGAAGCAGTCTATCAGATCTAAACGGCTGTCCTTGTTTTCACTGTCTTAAAATAGGTAGATGCGGATTACGCCAGCCAGATTCCCCTGCAGATTGTAGAGAGCTTGAAGGGTGGATGGGTACTAGATAGATAAACCACGCTCTATTGCTGCTCTCATCTTGGAGATGCAGCAATGAGATAGATTTCAGCACTTGTTTGCCTGGACGCGTGAGGCTTTACTAGCCTCACAGATCTAAATTTTGTGCGAATATCTTGCATGAACTGCTGAAATCCCACTCCTTGAAACAGCTTTGTTACGACCTTTCCTTTTGGTCCTAATAATGAGAGAGCTACTTCAACTGTCTTTTCAGCAAGGAACAATTGTCTAGCTACATCTAACTACCATTGACCACTTACCTTCGGAGAACAATCCGAGAGTACAAGGTCTGATTTTCCACCAATCATATCTTCAACTTGTCTTATGACCTTAGAATCTGTAATATCTCCTTGAACAAACATCACACCCTCAATAGGTGCCATCCGGTCAAGATCCACCGCCACTATTTGAAGTCCAGGATCATACTCCCGAAGTACCTGAGTCCACCCACCTGGACTCGAACATAGTTCAACTACTTTATTGACACCATTCAAAAGCTTGTAACTGTCAATCATTTGTCTTAACTTGTAAGCTGAACGTGCTCTATACCCATGTTTCTTCGCGGATTGATAGTAATGCTCTTTTGTTCTTGGTTTCTTGGGACGTGGCATTCAATTTCTCTTCCTGTTTAATTTCTCAATAATCTCAGCTATTTTCTCTGTTTCAGCATCTGTTCTAAGTGCAGTTGGCTGAATGTGGGTTCTTGATACACTGTATCCCTCATCTCGCATTGCTTTCATGATGTCATCCGTTCTAGGTAGCCGATAATTATGAAGGTCACATAGCTTATGAATGTCAACATATAGGTGGTCCATCAGTTCTATCTCTTCTGACATCAATTCTAAGGTCTTGATAGACTTCTTAGCGAACTCATACTCATTTTTATCCAGTATCCTTTTTGCAGCACCTATGATATCAACATCGAATAGTTCTCCAATCCAGAGTGGTCCCGCTTTCTTTCCTTTCTTTCCACAATTTGGGCACGTATCAGATGTTTTGGGATTTATGAGTGACTGCTTCCAACCTTTCATGCACTTGTGGCAGTAATAGATAAATCCCATTTTTTCTGCTTGTTTATTCGTAGTTTTTCTCTCAGCATCCACTTTGAGCCAAATCCGAACATAATGATCAGCACTAAGTGAGACTAGTGGTCTAATTGCATAATCGTTCATTCCTGCAACAGTATATGTAGAACCAATAAGTAATCTAATTGCTATTTCATGCAGAAATGGTGCCTTCATTGATAGACCACCATACTTTCTGAGAGCAACTCTTGGGAAAATACCACAGAGAACTGGCATATCAGTTGCTGTGAGTGCCAACAAGCCATTCTTGGAGGTGAGTGCTTGTATCGCACCTGTAATGAACGGTGCTGGAGACCCGAATGGGTCAATGTCCACATAGTCCAATCTTCTATCTCTTGACTCTGAAAGGAGAACTAGTTTTGCATCTTCTGTGAAAACTTCAGCACGGTCTTGCAGTTTCAATCGTTTCAAATTCTCTTTCGCTATGTCTGTTGCTTTTGGATTGATATCATTCAAGATGCCTTGATATTCTCCTGATCCTTCATTCAAGTATCGTAGTGATCTAACTCCTGAACCACAAAGTGGCTCGCAAAACCGTTTAACAGGATATTGTTCATTAAATGCATCTAGGAAGAGAATAGAGAGGTCTCGATTTGTGGTCATTCTCGGATTATAGAAGACTGGTAATGAGCTACTTGGTTGCTTATCATTATCACTGTAATGATCCAAATCTGCACTAAGGAACGTAGTCTTTCCTTCATGATATTCCTTGGTTTTTACCATTTGTCTTCTTCTAAGACTAGAGTCATCGTGTTAATAAAATCGATGAAGTGTCATGGCCCAAATGATAGAAACCGCACCTGTCATATAGAAGAAGCCTCTACTCATTAAACTTCCATAAAGTAGAATGAATAGTTCTGGAGGCTCTGAGGACCATGACAACTACTTGTACTGCTTATGCCTTATGAAGTCCTAGA
>JAEORG010000231.1 GCA_016841005.1 Candidatus Thorarchaeota archaeon
AAGCTTATCTGTTTCAACTTGAATAAAGTATACCTCCAGCTTTAGTTTGAATCCTAGACGTTCATTAATAGCAAGCATTGGAGCATTTGTTGATGAATTACTTGTAGAGATTGTCTTGACATCAGGAAATTCATCTCGAATCTTCAGAAGCATAGCTGCTTTGAGCCACTTGCCCTTACCTTGTCCACGATACTTCTGATCGACTCCTGTTAATGCCTGTGAAACTAATGATGCTGTAGAAGGACTATATACGATATCAGTTAGACCAGAAATATCTCCATCTTTTTCTCGAATTATAGCTGTCCACCATTGCTCTGCTGTCTTTTCATATGTTTCCTCATGTTTTCTCCTAACATCTGGTGTAATCACATAGTCGCCCGCATCTAAATCTTCCAAAGGCATTTGATTGTACACTTCTGTATATTTTTTGCAATACAGACCTAAGATATCATCAGGTATTCTCAAATAAAATTCCAAGTGCGAATTAGGAGATCTTTCCCTACCCTCTGTCTCCCAAACCTCGACCATTGCCCAGTCTACGTCATCCAAATTGAGCCGATTGACGCGCATATTTAAAGACTCTGTTCCTCCAACTACTTGTCCTAATTTTCTCCCCCTGTCATCCAATGCGTGTCCAACAATCAGACGCTTTTCCTTTTCAACAGCGAAGTTATGCACCAGTTTCAAGAATTCTCTTCCTATGCCCCTTTTCTGATGTTCTTCGAGAACTGATAGACTATTTACTACCGCAAGATGTTCGTTTCCTTTGTAGGAAGGGTTAGTATCTTTCATCACATTCATTGCAAGAGATGCGACTATCTCTTTAGGTTCTTCATTTGTAATAGCTACATAGACTCTTTTTTCATTGTCATCTAGACCAAATCTTGACCATTCTTCATACTCTGCATCATCATCAACTGGATCATCTGGAAAAACCTCAGTACTTCTCTTCCGACGAAATCTATGATATTTTTCCCAGTCCTCTCTTGATGCAGATAAAACATCGAATGTTCGAATAGTATAATCTTTCATAGGAAGATTACCACCTCACTCATTAAATCATATCAGCAAAATATGTGGTATCTGCGGTCTAATAAATCGTGATATCAGTGATTACTCAGACATTTGAGTAGAATATGCATCTAATACATTTCTAAGAAGCATAGCGATTGTCATAGGTCCCACTCCACCAGGAACAGGAGTGATGCATTTGACCCTACTCTTTACTGCTTCGAAAGCAACATCCCCATGGGGAGTAGAAACATCAATCACAATAGCTCCTTCTTTCACCATGTCAGGTGTAATGAAAAACGTATCATCGTCAGATTTTCTTCTACCAATTGCTGTCACAAGTATATCCGCCTGACGAGTGAAGGACGGAAGGTCTGCAGTACGTGAGTGGCAGACTGTTACTGTAGCATTTCTGTTTAGTAGCAGAAAAATCAGTGGTTTACCGACAATAGTGGATCGATTAATGATAACAGCATGCTTTCCAGAGAGGTCGTCCATCCCTATAGCATCCAACATAGTAACGATTCCATGTGGGGTTGCTGCACTTAGTTCTTCACTGCCGTAAAACAAACGATAGATATTCACAGGCGAAAAACCATCAACATCTTTCAGAGGGTCTATCGCACTAATAATCTTCTTTTCATTGATATGCTTAGGAAGTGGTAATTGGACCAGGATTCCGTGTACCGACTGGTCTTGATTGAGCTTCTCAATTAGTTCCAATAACTCAGCTTCTGTGGTAGATTCGGGAAGCCCATGATGATCGGAAAGAATTCCTGCCTTGTTAGATGCTTTGTGTTTCATACGAACATACATCTCAGAACCAGGATCTTCACCCACTATCACCGTGACCAGTTTTGGTTGTATTCCATGTTTCTCAACTAATGCTTCGACCTCAGTCTTTACCTGAGATCGAATTCGATTTGAGAGACGTCTACCTTTGATGACGCCATCCTCACAGATTGGTTTTACATCATCATTATCAGACATACGTAATTCACCTTGTATTTAGAAAAGACCTGAAATATTGCCATCCTTATCGATGTCCATTCCTATAGCAGCTGGTTCTTCGGGCAGACCAGGCATGAGATTGATATCACCCATGTAAACCACGACAAATCCAGCACCTGCACTCACAGATGCACCAACAACTTCCGCAACATCTTCTCGTGGTCGACCTCGGAGACCTTTGTTATCTGATAGACTAAACTGAGTCTTCGCGATGCAAATTGGGAGATTTCCATAACCTCGTTTTTCTAGAGATTTCAGTACTCCACTTGCACCGGTCTGAAATTCCACCGCTCTTGAGCCATAGATATTCAGTGCAACTTTCTCTATCTTCGTCTTCAGGTCATCTTCAAGCTCATAGGTCAGTTTCATGTTGCTCTTTCTATTAGCGATTGAATCGATAACAACTGCAGCTAAGTTCTTTCCACCCTCGCTTCCCTTGGCAAATACTTCTGAAATTTCACCTCTCCACCCTTTGCTCTTGCAGTAGCTTCGAAGTGTAGCAATATCTTCTTCTGTATCATCAGGAAATCTATTCAGAGCAACAACAGCTGGAACGCCAAACTTCTCAATATTCTCCATATGAGCATCGAGATTTGAGAAACCAGCCTCAAGCTCATCATAACCATGATACTTCAGTGCTCGAATTGTTGTTATTACAACAACAGCATCCACATTGAAATCACCAGCTCTTGTCACCAAGTTGAAGAATTTCTCAGCACCTAGATCAGCACCAAAACCAGCTTCAATAACAACATAGTCAAAAAGTCGTAGGGCTATATCAGTAGCAATAACCGAGCTAGTACCATGAGCTATATTGGCAAATGGACCAGTGTGTACAAATGCAGGTGTACCTTCTACTGTTTGAACTAAATTTGGTTTCAATGCATCCCTGAGGAGAACAGCCATTGCACCTTCAGCTTTCAAATCCTTGGCATGCATCTCTTCCATATGCATCGTTCGTGCAACTAGAATATTTCCAAGTCGTTTTTTCAGGTCATCATAATCCCTTGCTAGTCCAAGGATAGACATCACTTCAGATGCTGCTGTGATTACGAATGAGTCTTCTCTGGGAAAGCCATCAAAACGTCCTCCAAGGCCTACTATCACTTTCCTGAGTGCTCTGTCATTCATATCCAATGCACGAGGCCAATACACTCTTCGTAGGTCAATCTCAGGTTCCATATCATGGTGGATATAATTGTCAGTCATTGCACTAAGGAGATTATGTGCTGATGTGACTGCAGGGAAGTCACCTGTGAAGAGCAAGTTGATTTTCTCAAATGGCACGACTGTGGATTTTCCTCCACCAGCAGCACCACCCTTCACACCAAACACTGGTCCTAGAGAGGGTTGTCGAAGTGTTACGACTGCATTATGACCGAGGGCATTAAGGGCCATCGAGAGTCCGATCGAATTCGTGGTTTTCCCCTCACCGGCAGAGGTTGGATTCGTTGCAGTCACTAGGATCAATTTGCCTTTTCTCGGTCCCAATTTCTTCCTGATATCCAGGTTAATCTTAGCCATGTATTCACCATAAAGTTCCAAGTATTCATCAGGAACACCTGCTTTGTCCGCGACTTCTTTAATTGGTATCATCTGCAGTCACCATCGAGAACACAACGAGTACTATATCTCTCCAGCTATAAAGCATTGATAAGCACTGCTACTTGGCAAAGATTGTTGAGATGGCAGATTCAGATTTCATTCAATTATTATTGTCACTAGAGTAATGATTCTCGATATGAGAGGATAAAGTGACTCCTTCGTTTCTACCTCCAAAATGAAAATAAGACAGTAAGGTAGTTCCTATGATGGTCGATAGAAATGACAAAACTTCCTCTTGAAGCACTTCCAGAAGCATTACCCGACTCAATTGATGAAGATAGGTACGTGATTTGCACATATTATGCGAGATTACCTCCAATGATAGACATTCGAGATCTTGCAAAAGGTGCCGCTGTAGAACAAAGTACAGGAACATGGACACTTGTTCCTGGCGAAACCGCTGAGGTTCGAAAAAGGCATGTTGCAAAGGTCATTGGGATCTACGAAACTCCGCAATACGAATTCAGCCTCCCAAGTAATATTGAGCGAAGGCATTACATCATTCAGATTGCATATCCATGGGAAAACTTCGGACAACAGATTCCGATGTTGCTCACGACAGTAATTGGTAATATTTCGCTGGGCCCCATCAAATGCCTAGATATGAAATTCCCAAAGAGCTGGTTAAAGGGTTTCAAAGGTCCAAAATTTGGCATTAAAGGTCTTAGAAAATTACTGAAAGTCAAGAAGCGACCTCTTGTGAATAATATGATCAAACCTTGCGTCTACACCTCCTGTGACGTGGGAGCAGAACTTTGTTATGAAGCAGCTGTGGGAGGGGCAGATATTATCAAAGATGATGAACTCCTTGCAAATCCACACTTCAATACTCTAGAAGATAGAATACCAAGATTCATGGAGGCTATTGATAGAGCAGACTCAGAAAAAGGGGAGAAGACGCTCTTTACGGTAAACATCACAGACAATGTAAGGAAGATGTTTGAGAACGCAGAGAGAGCTATCGAGCTAGGAGCCAACGGGCTCATGGTTAACTACTTAGCTGTCGGATATTCTGCATTCCGTGAAATCTCCGAAGATCCCTCTTTGAATGTGCCGCTACTTGCGCATATGGATGTTACTGGAGCAATATCATATTCTCCAGATATCGGAATAGGGTCACCAATAGTGATCGGAAAACTACCCAGAATTTGTGGCTCGGATATCTCAGTATTTCCAGCTCCTTATGGAAAGGCACCTCTTCTGAGAGGCAGATTCCTCGATATGGCACTGGCGATGGTGATGCCTCTACATAATATTGAACAGACTATGCCGATGCCAAGTGGAGGTATAAGTCCTGGTCACGTCGAAGAAGTGATTGACGACCTTGGTCC
The DNA here is from genome assembly GCA_016841005.1 of Candidatus Thorarchaeota archaeon. The sequence goes on from JAEORG010000231.1 coordinate 4,959, forward strand.
TGACATCGTAATAGGAACTGGTGCTGGAATTCATGCGCATCCAGATGGACCTCGTGCAGGTGCCATTGCGTCCCGGCAAGCAATCGATGCAAAGATGGAAGGTATCCCCGTTAGTCGTTATGCAAAGGAACATGACGAACTCAAGAAAGCCATGGATTCTTGGGGTTCCGAAAAAACAGGATTTGATCTTTAAAGGAGGAAATTGTTGAAATGTCCACTGGAGAGTTGTCAAAAGAAACTCTTCAGTGGCTTCTTGAACCATCTAATCCAAGTGTTCGTTATTGGGCATTACAACAACTTTTAGATAAGAAAGCGAATGACCACGAGGTTGAGAAAGCTCGAAAGGGCATAATGCAATCCGATTGTGTAAAGACAATTCTCTCAGCTATGCATCCTAAAGGTTACTGGGAATCGTATGATAGTATGTATCTTCCCAAGTACACAGCAACTACACATAATCTATTGATTCTTTCAGAATTTGGTACATCTTTGACAGACCACCTCAAACAAGCAATTGAATATGTCTTCCTTTTTCAGAGGGATTCAGGCCATTTTTTGATGGACATACCAAAGACAGACAAAGGAAAGGCTAGTCAAGTCAAGGATGGCTGTTGCTATGATGGCAATATCTTGTATTATCTAAACCATTTTGGATACTTAGAGGATAAAAGAACTCAGAGTTTGATTAATTTCCAGATTGACTACCACTCAGATGATGTAGGAGGTTGGAAGTGCAGGGCATTTCCAATTGACCCTAACGGTGTGTTTCCAGTGAATTGTTATATGGGTGCAGTGAAGATGCTGAAAGCTTTGACAGCAATTCCTCTCAAGAGTCGATCTAAACGGTTACAGGAAATCATTGATCAAGAAGTGGAAATAATTCTCGAGAATCAAGTTTACAAATACTTGAAGAACCCAGACGATTCAAGAAAGGAAAAAGCTGGATGGAAACGCTTTGGATTTCCTCTCTTTTATCAATCCGACCTTCTCGAGGTTTTGGATATTCTTACAGCACTCGGAGTCCGAGATTCAAGGATGGAAGAATCAATCAATCTTGTCAAAACTCTAAGAACAAAAGATGGAGCTTGGCTACTGAAAAACACATACAACGGAAAGATGCTGTGTACGATAGATGTAAAGAACAAGCCCTCAAAGTGGATTACTCTTAGAGCGGCAAGAGTTCTGAAGAGATACTACGAATAGAAGGATCAGTTAATGCGCATTCATCTTTTTCCATAGACTTTTGTTACGCTTGTAATACTCTTTGAGGAAATCAAATAGGTTGTCATAGATTTCTACATTCATCTGATCAGGTTCAAAAACTCTTTCGACTTGGATACGGTCGGCAGCTTTCTCAAAATCACTGATTTCACCTAATCCTACAAATGCAACCATAGAAACTCCGATGGTTCCAGCTGCTAATGGATTGGTCATTCTACATACAGGTTTATTGAGAACATCAGAGTAAATCTGAGACCAGACATCAGAATTTGCACAACCGCCAATCATATTGACCTTGGAGACCTTTCCTAACATTTTACGTTTCTCAATGCCTTCCATCATCCATCTTGTATGTAGGGCAACTCCTTCTAACACTGCACGTGTCATGTGTGTCTTCTCATGTGCCAATGAGAGATTGAAGTAGCCACCACGAACATTGTGATCGTCAATCGGACTTCTCTCACCAAACATCCATGGCGCAAAGAGCAAACCTTCAGATCCAGGAGGAGCACGGTCCGCGATTGAGTCAAGAGTTGTGTAAGGATTCCTATCACCTGAATAGCAATCTGCGCATGCAGGACTAGCAATGTCGCGAACGTTCAAGCAGAGATCACAATGCCAATGCTCACGAAGATGTTTCAAACATGCTCCTGCGGATTCCTGTTCAGCGAGTAGAAAGAATTTGCCTGGAATTGCACTACGGATTGAACCAGTATAGGTGAAAATGTCTAATTTTCTCTCAGAAACATGGGCTCCAATCCAACCACTTGAACCACCGTATATATGGACTTCCTTTTCTCTGACTGCACCAGATCCAACTCCTGCTGCTGTCATATCCCCACAACCGTTTACCACCACTGTTTCAGTTGTTAGTCCAAGCGCATTCGCAGCATCTTTAGTTAGATTTCCAACAATTTCGGTTGAGGGAGCAAGTCTGGGCAACTTATCCTCATCTAAATCCATCCAACCAAGGATAGTTTTTGACCATTCATTTCTCCCCTTCCGAGTATTCATGAACCAAGTTAGATTCGCAGTATCGAAAGATGCAACATAATCACCGGTACACTTGTAGACGATGTAATCCTTGCAATCAAGGAATTTGTGTGTTGATTCGTATATTTGAGGAACTTCTTCTTTCACCCAAAGTATCTTACCGATGATATCTTTACCAGAAGGAATTCCACCAGTGATACGCAACATTCTGAGCATCTTTATTGGATTGGAAATGATATCCTTGTTTTGCTTAGCAGCTCGTGTATCCATCCAAATCATGCAATTCATCAAGGGAGTTCCATCTTTGTCAACTGGAATTGTTCCCATCATCTGTGTGGAGAAAGTAATCGCTTGAATGTCAGCAGGATTAATCTTGCTACTTTTCAAGACTCGCTGAGTTGTGGTGCAGATTGCTTGCCACCAATGTTCATCAGGATTTTGCTCAGCCCAGCCAGGCTTTGGATATAAAACAGGATAGGCGACTTCCGTTGATGCCAAGACTGTTCCATGCACATCAACGATCGATGCTTTATTACCGCTTGTTCCTACATCGTGAGCAAGGACATACCCTGTCATTTCTAAACCTCTACGAAGTTCCAATTTCTTCGTTAGGGCATAAGGAAGAGAAATACATTTCGTTTCTTATTAGAAAAAGTCAGGGAATGAAATACTCTGGAAGAATTCTTCCCTTTTCGTCAAACATGGCACCTTCCATCTCAAGAAGTTGCCGCTTCATCTCTGGTCCACCCAGATACATTCCTATTGTTCGGTTCATTCTCACTAAACGGTGACATGGGACAACAAGAGGAAAGGGATTCGTCGCTGATGCTGATCCAACTGCCCTAACTGCATTAGTACCTATCTTACGAGCTACCCAAGAATAAGAAACTGTTTTACTTCTTGGAATGCTTCGTTCTGCTTTTAGCACACTAAGCTGAAAGGGAGAACATAATGATGTATCCATTCTTTTCATTGGGATGTTAACATCTTCACCCTTTGAATAATCTACAAGAAAATCCACAACATCTTCCACTCCTGATCTTGCTTGTACTGCCTCGGGTGCAGTATTCCTTACAGATTTCAGGATGTTCTCCTTTGTGGAGGGTAATAATATTCGTTTGGTGATATCGTCCTCGAAAAGAACTGCAGAATAACCCAACTTGGTTTGAAAGATTCTGAATTTCATGGCAGCATCTTTTAGAAACTACTTGGTACATTATCTTGCTTCTCGGAACTGATGAGTGAAAAATGAGTATCTCAGACCATCTCTTTTGCTAACTGTCGAATCTGTGCAATCATCTTCCGGAGACGGACATCTTTGATACTGTACAATTTACGAGTTCCATCACGTCGGAAATTCAGAATGTCAGCTTTGACTAGTTGAGTAAGATAAGCTGAAACGGTAGATTGGGATAAACCCATGTATGGAAAGATGTCACATTGACACTGCTCTCCATCAACCAAGAAGTCAACGATCTTCAATCGTACTGGATTACTTAATGCTTTATGGAACTCAGTTCTCCACTCAAGGGTCTTCTCATCGCTCATTCTTCTTCCTCCTTGATTAGATGAAGTCTTTTGGCTTCTGTAACTATCGCACTTTCAATTCGTTCTGTGGTTGGATTGCTACTCAAAAGTTTACCACCCACTCTAACTGCCCGATATCGGACACCCAACCGCAAGGCTTCTTCACTACCAGCGGAGTCTTCTTTATAGTCAATAATTGCTCTGTACTTGGAAACAACCTGATTAATGCGGCCAAGAAATCCCGTCTGACTACACGAACACATTCCGACAGGCATGAATACAGTTACTTGTACCTTGTCGGACACTTCCCAACATCTCCTGTTTCATATTACTAAGCATATTGAGAAAGCTCGATTTAAAGATAGGGACTACTCTAGAGAGAGGGAATCTCCTACTCTAAGCTGAATCTCGTCGGTTGCAGGAGCATTTTTGGCTGCAATCTCAAGTGTTCCATAACTTCCAGTTACTAGAAAAACTCCTCTATCATGTCCTTGTGCGTATGTAGGGAACCAATCTATATCCCAGCGTAGATCTTCTGTCACAAGTCTGTATTCGGTTTTTTCAAGTGGAGGAATATTGGTTATAATGGTTCCAAATCGATCAATCCTTACAATTTCACCCCTACGTCCATCTTGATGAAATGTGAGTTTCACACCGAGCGATGATTTGAATCCACCCAGAACTTTGTTTGCCTGATTTCGAACAAAATATCCAGCAGCAACTGCGAATACGTCGCGTCCATGAAATGTCTTGGAAACTGATGAGTTGATCATAATCGAGGAAATATTCTCAATTCCGTCGTCGTGAGCTGCAGAATACATTAAACCGTTATCTGGACCTATGAATACATAATTATTCGTCTTAACAAGAAGTGCTTCTCTCTTTGTACCGACTCCGGGATCAATAACACATACAAAGATTGTTCCTTTGGGAAAGTATGGATAACTCTTCAATAATACCCAAGCACCTTCTCTCACAGACTGTGGAGGGATAGAGTGAGTCAAGTCAATGATCTGCTCAGAAGGACAGAGTGAATATATCACACCTTTCATCACTCCAACATATTCTGAATTACCGAAATCAGATAAGAGCACAATCATAATCTATTACCCCCTTACTCGACCTTTACAAGACGTATTTCGTTATAGTCAGTTATCACTCGAATATAACCTCGTAACAATTCATCGACTCTAGGTTCTCCTGTATCAACCTTGAGGGTGCCCTCTGAAATGCCTCGGAGTTTAGCAGGAGTACTAATGACGGTGATATGTTCCTTCCCCACTAACTCGATTATCTTAGGACTAATCTGCTGATTCCCTCGACCGAAAAGCATACCTTGATGGCCTATGGGGGAAACGATAATCCAAGTCTTTGATGCGTCTTTGACGACATCAAGCAAAATTTCTTCGTTCACATCATTATACACCTGATTTGAGGTGTAAATGTCAACACCAAGAGTAGTCTTATTCATATTCAATTGATCAGCCACAGACTTTACCGTAGTTCCAGGTCCAAGGATGTAGACTCCCTCTGGATTCATCTCATCAATCACAAAACGGGCAATTGCCTCCTGTGCCTCGCTCTCATCAACTGTTTCAGGACTTGCTTGTTTTGTACCTTGAAACCTAGCGGGAACAGACGGGCCTCTGAGATAACCATAGAGTTGAATGATGAACCTGTCTTCACGAAATGCCTCTTCGTTTGCATCCATTATTTCAAACTCTGCACTAGATGTTCCTCCTTGGAGGACCAATCGAATGACTTCAGCTGCATCCCGAGGATTCACTACGAAAATACCTGAGTACATCTTCACTCCAGATGGAACGCCAATCACAAGGAGATCGTTCAAGCCATGTAATGTGACAGCATCTAAAATATCACGAGCTGTTCCATCACCACCTACAAAGACAAGAAGTCGAACACCAGCATTGTATAAAGCTAATGTGCATTTGAGAGTGTCTTCTGCTGTGGTCATCTCATCAATATCAATATCAACAACTTCACATGTAAGCTCGGATTCTTGAACACAAGTTAATCCCATATCATCTGGACATGTAAGAATCGAGAATTCTGGTAAACTCTCTATTTGCTTCAGACCTCTAAGGGCTTCTATGAATTCACTAGCTCGAACATGAGCAACTGGTTCTGCACCTCGTGCAATTGCTTCTTCGACTACGCCATCTGTCCCCTTCAGTCCGACACGACCACCCATACCTGCAATTGGATTAATGAGAAGACCAATTTTCATAGAAGCACCACGAATTGGAACATGTTAACTCCATATCGTTCCCGCTTTAGCCCTTACGTTTAGTCAATTATCCTTTGAGAGCACCAACTTGGGCCGCAGATTGAATCCAAAAACAGACTCGTACAAGCACCTCTTCTAGGAATCGAGGTTTATCATCTGGCTTAGCATCTTCAGGCCAGCGATTTCTCCTGTACTCATCAAACTTCTGGAATGTCTTTCCATATTTTGTCGTAAGTGGTATCTCTACTCGCTTATCACAGACAGTTGCTAACGCTCTAATAAGTAAGACATAATCAAATTCTAGACGTAAGAGCCATCTAGTGACTGCTTTGAAGAAGGCACGAGAATCAGCTTCCTCCCATCCAATCCCCTTTAGTGTTTCTCGATCTCTCCCATCAATTCTCTCACTATGAAATTCGCAATTCTTGTCAAACAAGCATTTTGCTCTAACGTAGATATTTCTGTCTGAGTACCACAATAGGATTTCATGCTTCCCCTTCTTTTTCATCAGTTCTTTATGGTCCCCAGAAGGAAAAGTTATCTCTACAATGCCCTTTTGTTTGTACTTTGTGTCTTTTTTAAAATACAAATCTAGCGCCCAAGCTATAGCAGGTATTGTGTTCACAGGGTAGAGTTCTTCGGGATTTACCATCTTGAGCGCTCCTAGGTCAGACTGAGATATAACATATAGGATAAACCTAGTGTCGGCTTCTTGATTGTAGTCTAATAATGTAACTACTCGTTTCCTGATGAGCGCATTTCGACAAGTGTTCGTGCAAGTTCATCAAAAATATCTACGATTCCCTCACCTGTCTTTGCTGAAGATTCTATGTAAGGCATTTCATGTCTCTCTGCAAATTCCTTGCCCTCAGCTGGTTCTACAACACGGTCAGGTAGGTCTGTCTTATTTGCTACGAGAACAAGTGGAATCTTCTTGCCTACTGCTTTCTCAAGTTCCTCTAGCCACTCTTCAAGGACGATGAAGGTACGTCTACGACTTACATCGTATACTAAGACTCCACCACTTGAGCCGCGATAGTACATAGGACGAAGAATCTGGAATCTAGATTGGCCTGCAACATCCCAAATCTGCAACTTCACAGTAACACGGTCAGAAGAAGAAGTGTGGATGTCGATGTTTTTCACAGCAAACTGGGATCCAATAGTCGTTTTATAGTCAGTCCTGAAGAAACCATGTGAGAATCGTGTGACCACAGCAGTCTTTCCTACTGCACCTTCTCCCAACACGACTACCTTAAAGAGGAAATCATAGTTGCTGCTCATTTCCATACATCCTTCGAAGGTTCTCCCCAGTAGGCGGGGTGTTAACTGATTGAGTGAGAAAGGCCTAGGCGTCTAATAAGGTTTCGTTCGATATGAAACTTTGCGCATCAGGTATTTTTCTCGACCCATTTTAACCATTTAGCTAAAAGCTCATTAAAAAGTTCAGGCGCTTCCACCATTGGAGAGTGGTCAGATTCTCTTACAATAGCTATCTCTGCTCGAGGTAAACCAGTTTCCAGTTTCTTAGCGATGTGTGGGGGTATAATATCATCATCCTGGCCAACCATTACAAATGCGGGTGTATTGATTTCGCCCAATCGATCGGAGATATCAAAGGAATTGCATGCTTGAAGGTCCTCCATAATCGTAGCTGGGTGAAATTTCGCAGCATTCTTTTGAAAGCTGATAAGAGAGAATGTTTTGAAATCCGCGCTTATTTCCTGAATATCGTATTTTGGTGTATGATCCTCTAAAGCTTCAATGATTAACCCAGGCCCAACCTTTGAGAGGTCCAAATCAGCAGAAGTACCTACAAGTGTCAGTGCTCTAGGAAGTTGCACATCTTTTCGTAGCACATAGGCCATCGACACCCCTCCACCCATTGAATGACCGATGAGTACAAAATCGTCAATATCTAAATATTCAATCAGCGCTTTCAATTGGTCAGTAAATCCTTTCTCAATATCAGGGGGGTACTTGATGTCCTCTGACTCACCATGACCATAGAGGTCAACAGCAATAACTCGGTGTTGATTTTTGAACTCAAGTAATTGCAAGGTCCAAATCATCAGTGACGAACCAGCTCCATGTACAAACAGGAGAGTTAGACCAGTGTTCTTGTCCTCTCGTTGATCTAGGTCTACATAATGCATCTTCGCACCATGAAATTCAAAGAAGGGCATGCTAACTGACCTCATGCAAGGGATTCTTCAATTCTATATATCCCTATCCTGCTCATGCAGTATATTTTTCTTGTATCAGGAAGACGAAATAATGAGCATCATGAGCGCCAGATTATTTGGGACTACTGGAGTAAGAAAAGTATACGGTAGTGAATTTGACCTTGAGATGGCTATGAATCTTGGAAGAGCACTCGGGACATATTTGAAACAGGGAACTGCTCTGTTAGCGAGAGATGTCAGAATAACAGGACAAATGATTGCAGATGCGATGACTGCAGGGATTGTATCGACTGGTGTTAATGTCGCTCGAGCTGGTATCCTACCAACCCCTACGCTCGCGTTTTCTGTTCAAGCCTTTGGATATACTGTTGGGATTATGATTACTGCATCTCATAATCCACCTGAATACACAGGAGTCAAATTCTGGAATGCAGACACGATGGGATTCACTCCTGATATAGAGAGAGAACTTGAAAGAATCTATACAACTAAAGAGTTCCAGATAGCTGAATGGGATGCTATCGGGACAGTAACTCATCTGGAATCAGCGGTTGCTAACCATATTGACTCGCTAGTTGATAGATGTGATCATGAGAAAATACGAGCGAGAAACTTCAAAGTGATAGTAGATCCTGGAAATGGTGCTGCGTGTGTGCTTACACCTTATCTCATGCAAAGATTAGGATGTAAAGTTACTACGATTAATGGACAGGTAGATGGCTATTTTCCGGGTCGAAAATCGGAACCGGAGGAAGAATCACTTGGTGACCTCATTAAATTGGTGAGGGACACGAAGGCAGACTTAGGTATTGCGCATGATGGAGATTCAGACAGAGTGGTTTTTGTTACCGAAACAGGAGAGGTTGTTAGAGGCGATCGGACGATCGCACTATTCGCCACTGATTTGTTGAAGACAAGTGACTCGAAGACAATAATTACAACAGTTGACAGCTCGAAAGTATTAGATGAAACAGTTGAACAGGCTGGAGGTAACACCATTCGTACTCCGGTCGGAGATATTCAGGTTTCAATTAAAATCAAAGAATTGCAAGGTCTACATGGTGGTGAGGCTTGTGGAGTCTATGTGTTTCCAGAATTCCATTTAGCTCCCGAACCATTTCTTGCGGCTTGTAAGGTACTGGAACTCATGGCTAGAACCGAGAAATCATTTGGTGAATTAATAGGAGATATTCCAGTTTATCCACTCATGAAAGCAAAGATTTCTGTCTCTAATGATCATAAGACACAAGTTATGGAGAAACTTCGGGATGTGTTACCAAGTGCAATGGGAGATGTGAAGGAAGTAATAACGGTAGATGGCTTGGGGGTATCACTTGAAAAAGGATGGGTACTTGTGAGACCATCAGGAACGGAACCTGTTATTAGAATCACATGTGAAGCACCTACTCAGGAGATTGTGCAGACAATCCTTGATACTGCAAAAGAAGCAGTACAAAATGTGGTTGATTCATTGTAGAGATTATACATTATGCAGACAATCTTTATAGCGATAACAAACCAAAAATGATTGGACCAGAGGCAATTGCTATGGGCGATGATGAAGATTTCATTATGGAAGAGTTTGAATGGGCTCTGAAAGACCCCACCGAAGAAAAACTAAGACAGCTAGGTGAGGTAGTTAGTATAATAACCGGTAAGCTCATCGACGCCTTTGGTAAGATTGAAGAACGGATGAATGATATTGAATCTTCCGTCAGCACACTTGAATCACAGATTAGTTCTCTTAGTTCCAGAGTTGCATCTGGAGGCGGACCATCTGCTGCTGCAGATGCTGCTCCAGATATGGCGTCTGCACCTATTGCTCAAGCGCCGAAACCTAAACCTGCAGGTGCTGGTGGAGGAATGAGCATGATGGGAGAATTAAAACAACTTCTGGCCGCTAGAAGAGCAAAAGCCGACGGGTCACATGATTCAAGCGATTAGATTAATTTCTTCACATTATTTTCAGGATAGAAAGGTCCAGCATGAAATGGGAGCTTAATTGAGAAGGCTTCAGCACGGTTGCAAGAACCTTGAACACCACGTAGATGTGTTCTCGCATCATAGAATTTTACATAGAAGCCATCAGCTTTCTCCATCTGAGATTCGTGCTTTTTCAGTGCGGTGAGAGCAGTGTCATAGCTATCAGATATATCTACAAGGACGTGTGGTTGTGACATCAGACTGTTAATCTCCATGTGGTAGATACGTTCTACCCGATGGGCATTATCGTAAATTGTTGCATGCGATGCCCATTCAACTGCTTGGTCGACAAGTTCCGAACAGACCACATGATTGACATTATAATCCTCAGTAGAATGAGTGATGACTATTGCTGGTCGTGATTCTAATATTGCATCAACTACCTCCTGGCGAAGATCTAGATTGACTGCAAAATCATCTCTTTCTTTTGCATAAATCTTTGATACGCCTAATTCTTTACAAGCTGCTCTGAGCTCAGACAGCCTAGTTTCATCGGAAGTCAGACACAGTATATCTACCTGGATCCCTGCATTTACATGGCTTGAAATTGTACCACCTGCACCAAGACACTCATCATCTGGATGAGCACTAACAATTAAGATGGTTTGATTGTCTGAGCTGTTCATAGGGATGTATCTTGGATTCCATCTAATCAAACTTTGGTCGCATGAAATATTGACCAGACCATTTCCCTTAAAGGGGTAAACTCTTCTTCGTAAATGCAGGTCGAATAGCGTGAGAATTGGTGTGAATCTATATCCTTCAGTAGGTGGTTCTGGATATCTTGCTACAAGACTCGGTCAACATTTGGCAATGCGAGACCACATTATCCATTTCATAACATACCAACGACCATTTTCCTTGATGTGGGAACAAACAAGAGGTGTTCATGTAGACCTTGTAGATAGCTTCGATTATCCTCTCTTCAAAAATATAGGACCTCCTTACACTATGGCGTTAACATCCAAAATAGTGAAAGTTGTTCGGGATTCAAAATTAGACTTGATTCATTCTCATTATGCAATACCTCATGCAATGTCTGCGTACATGGCCAGGGAGATTGTTGGAACCCCATATGTCGTGACGCTACACGGTTCAGATGTACATACTCTTGGTCTAGATCCAGCATATAGACCGGTAGTCAAACATACTGTTGAATCAGCAGACGCAGTGACCTGTGTTTCTGATTTTCTCCGTAGGACGGCTCAAGATGAATTAGGAATCGAGAGAGAAATTCATGTTATTCCGAACTTTATCAATATAGATAAATTCACACACCTAGAAGGAATCCGGCTTTCAGTCGAAAGTGGTTGTGTGTCTCTCAGAAAAGAAAATGATGTCCATGAGTTGAACCCAGAAGAGAAGATTCTACTACATGCCTCAAACTTCCGTAAGGTGAAACGAGTTGTGGACCTAATTGAAATTATGCGAGTTGTTGTAGACCACTTTCCTAAGACCAGACTCATCATTGCTGGGGATGGCCCAACTCGTATTGAGGTTGAAAGGAAGATAGAGGAACTTGATTTGTGCAACAATGTTCATTTACTTGGCATCAAGAGTAACATGCAGGAAATAATGTGCTCTGCGGATATATTCCTTCTAAACTCCAAACTTGAAGGGATGCCTTTGGTCCTCCTTGAAGCCATGTCTTGCAAATTACCAGTTGTTACGACACCCGCAGGAGGAATTCCTGAACTTGTGCGACCTGGAATAGATGGTGTCGTCACAAAAACCTTTGAAGAAGATGAATACGCTCAAGCAATAATCGACCTTTTAGAGTCGGACTCGTTGCGAGAAAAATTTGGAAAAGCTGGTAGAAAAAGAGTAGAAGAAAGCTTCTCTGCTGAATCGATAGTTACCAAGTATGAGAAGCTGTTCGAAACTGTCTTGGAAAGCAAATGAGAGGGATGTTCTTGGATCCTAGTATCACCTCTGTGTATGACTCGTTTATTTGGTCCGGAGATGCTGGTGGTTTGGCAAAGAAACTATATGCAAATCCACCAAAGACTATGGGAAGTCTTGCTGAAAGAATTAATGATATAATCAAAAGGTATGACGCGACCAACTGGTTCGATGACTCTCATTTCAAATCTCTGAAAGAGGGACTATTTCAGGCCAACCGCCTGGTATCCGCATTAACACCAGAAGTCACAGCAAACATCAATCGTCTACCAAATGGAGGAATTGAGGCCGCACATCAGACCGTGTCTATGGGAGGCCCCTGTTATATATTGAATAAAGCTGCTACTGCCTCAGCGGTCGCCAGATTCGCCCAATCCTCAGGTCACGATATAACTCCGTTCTTCTTTGTAGCGGAATATGATATAGTTCAACCAGAATTGATCAATATTAGAACGCCACTGATGGGGCAGGCTGGTAATCTCATTAGTGTTCCAGTTCCCGAAGGCTTTGAGTATTCTCCTGTTTCTACGATACCACTTCCTAGAGAATCGGATTGGTATGACCAAGTTGAGGAGTCAGTTCTATCAAATTATAGACCAATATTCAAGACCCTTGAAGGTTACGCAAGAACTCTTGTGGATGAGAGATTAGAACAAGCATTGAAACTAATTCGTTGGGCATATGTGAACTCATCGACACTAAGTGAATGGTCACTACACATCCTTGGGCGAGTCCTGAATATTGAAGGCAATCTTGGAATACCACTTCTACCATCCTCTGCACCTATTCTAAAACAGATGATGATTAGAGGAATGGAGTATCTATTGTCAAAAGATGTTCGAGAAGTATTTCTTAGAGTTCACGAGGAGAGCACCAATCTCATCAAGAGTGAAGGATTTAATCCTGGAATGGGAGAACGCAATACAGATTTCGTACCATTCTACTATGAATGCCCCCAGAAGCAATGTCATCAGAGTCGCACTGAGCTTCAGTATCAAGAGAAAGGAGGAAATGCCCTTCTAAGTGGTAAATGTCCAACCTGTGGTGAAGAAATCCAAATAGAAACGTCCTCTACTATTCCGAATCTTGAGGATTTTAAAACCAATTTGTCACCGCGAGTAGACACCCGCCAGATGATTTTAGACATGATTTTTCCTGTTCTTGCTCACGTTGGAGGATCTGGTGAAACTGCTTATTATGCACAGGTAATTCCTATAGCAACTGAGTTAGACATTCCATTCCCATTGTATCTAAAGTATCCACGAGTTTATTTCAATACCCCATGGAATGAGAATTTGGCTAATGAACTGACGCAGAAAGGTGTGACTGTTTTACATAGGTCAGAGATGTTCAAGATTATGGGGGCAGTTAACAAATCAAGGAGAAAAAAGAACACTTCTGAGATGAATGCCGCCCTTGGAGAGTTTGAAAAAATATTGAAAGATACTCATTCCACAATCAATGAGGAGCTAAACACAAAGATTACTGAATTGAGCACACCTGAAGGTAGAAAGGATACAGAGCTTGTGAATGTGAGATTGGAAATAGAGCGCTATCTAAGCTGGACATTCGGTCAATATACCAATGAAAAACTTGGCCAAGAATCAACTTGGTCGTGGATTGAGTGGGCACTCAATGCGGGTTTTCCAGACCTTTTTGGAGCATACCTAAGAGCCTATGTTCCTGAGATGAATAATGGGGCAACCCTCTTCATCAACTTCTCTATCTAAGAGCCCTAAGAAATGTAGGATCTCGTTCTATAAATTCTCTGTGAGAAGTTTGCCAAGTTTTTCAATACCATCAGCAATTATCTCTGGATCTCGGTATGAGAATCCAAGGCGCATTGTGTTGTTCTCAGGTTTACTTGGAATCAAGTCAGTACCATTCTCTCCTAATTTATGTCCTACTATCGGATAGAAGGCCCCACCTGGAACATATAGAATATCATGAGGAAGTGCTACCTCTTCCATGAATTTCTTACTATCGAAGTCTTCTTTTTCACTCTGCCACCAGATGAAGAATCCGCCCGTTGGATCGGTTCTAGTTCCTGCAGGAAATGATTCATCGATTGCCTTTGCCATAGATTCGTATCTTGCCTTATAGAGAGGAATCGCAGCTCGCATGGCATCGTCAATGCAATTCCTGTAATATTCGTCAAGGATTCGTTGGACAAGACTAGCAGTACACAAGTCCAAGTATCCCTTGTCTTTTAGAACTTGGTCTCTAACATGAGATGGAAGAACTGAATATCCGACTCTTAGGACTGCAGCTTCCTTACTTGTTGTACCCAAGTATGCTACTCGATGGTTCTCTTTGTCTAGTGTCTTGATTGCCTTTGGATTCTGTTTGAATTGGATTTCCGCATATGCTGAATCTTCAATGAGTAAGATATTGTGGTTTTCACAAAGATCGAATAGTGCTTGTCTCCGTTTCTGAGGAAGAGTTGTTCCTTTAGGATTGTCTGATTCAGGAACCACATAGACCATGTCAGGAGTCTTGCCAAACTTTACTTTTGAAGCATACACAGCTTTCTCAACATATTCAGGAATAATGCCATCCAAATCAGTTGGCACAGTGATAACTCGAGCTCCAAGCTTAACAGCTGGTACCAAAAAACCAAGATATGCTGGTGAAGGAGTTACTATTACATCGCCAGGATCAATCACCGTATCGAGTAAAGCGTATAGTGCCTGTTGTGATCCATTGGTTATGGAAACACTTTCCCATTCTGTTTCAGGATCAATTGGAATCGACCTAACATCATGAAGGCGTTTTGCCAATGTTTTCAAAAAATAGGGATGACCGCCTGTTGGACCGTAGTTGAGATCCTCTAGTGCAAGTTTTGGATCTTGCTTATATCTTTCACCCAAATCTTGCATGATTTGCCCAAAGATCTCAGTGGGCATAATTCCAGGCTTTCCACCTGCAAAATAATAGTGGACCTTATACTTGAGTAATGAACGAATCTGGGACTCTTCGATGAAAGAGGTCCAACTCGAGAAAGTATATCCTCGATCGTTTGCCATTAGAAGCTGCTCCCTAGTTGGCGACGTACAAATCTGTACATCTTGTTTGAGGTTTCATAAAATTTCCCTTTATCTGTTTCTAACCTTTCAGCAGTTTTAGCGTTCGGTTTCGCGGAGTAATGTGCACTTGTGTACCTTAGAATTACAAAATCCTACTGCATCTCCTCAGCAAGTGCTTTAGCTGCAGCAGCAGGATTGTCCGCGTTTACAATGGACCTTGCTGCAATAACATAAGATGCACCGGATTCAATTGCCTCACGAGCACTAGCGCCTTGTGCTCCAACTCCAGGGCTTATTATCGGGACTTCATCACCCAAGATTCTCTTAACTTCATGGATGATGTCTGGATAGGTTGCACCGACGATGACTCCATCAGCCTCCCAATTCCGTGCACGCTTGGCAAATTCTTTGTACATTGGTTCCAACTCTTTGCCTTTGTCATCTTTTGAGATTAGTATACCATAGCCCTCAGCAGCCGCTGGATGTGACATGTAGCAGAGTGTAATTACTCCCTTCTGTCTGCTTCTTGCAGCTTCGAAGACAGAATCTAACCCTCCTTCCCATCCGACAAAAGGATTCGCGATGACAGCATCGAACCCTGCATCAAGATAATATGTGGTTATGTGTGCATTTGTATTCCCAATGTCATTGATTTTGCAATCCATAATAGCGGTTAATCCATTTGCATGAATTGAATCAAGAATCTTGGGCATTCCATCATAGAGACCTACGGGTAGAACAAGTTGACGATTGACCTTAAAGGCAACTGCAAATTCAGCAGTTTCGTTTACTATTCTTATTGCGTCCTGAATCATTCGATCCTTCTCTGCACGCCATTCACTTGTACCAATCTTTGTCATATCTGCAACTAAATCTAATCCAATAATCAGCTTGCTCTTGCTTACAAAGCTAGCTGCTGCAAGTTTCCGCTTGTACATCTTCCACTTCTCCTAAGCTCATTGAAAAAATACGTTGAGAGTACTTATATGAGATTTGATGCCAAAGAAAATAGGCGAGGATAAGGTGAGTCCAGACTGGCTTGTAACTAGAGTTGTCGTTGTAATTATGGCAATAATGGGTCCTGTATACTTTTTCCTTTTGATGTTCTTCCTTCCTTTCCAGATGGCACCATTTGGAAACCCATTCTATGATATGCTGTTTCACTTCTTAGCTGCACCTGCTATCTTTTCAATAACGTGGGTTGGACACATGTATTATGCAAGGTTCCGGATAGCTAACACTGTTCATCATTTCAGTGAAACAACCAGCACCGTACCTTTAAGGTGGCGAATATTCTATGGTACAAATGCAGCCTTTGTAATTGGGTTCTTTATACTTCCCATGATTATCGCCCCTATTGCGATCCTATCTGGTCTAATTGTTGCGGCGCACGTGTTCTATAGTATTGGAAGAGGAAAAATGGGAGGTGGACGAGCAGCCAAAGGATTGGCTGTCTTGATTGCATTTGCACTTTGCGTTCTTCCCGCAGTAGTATTGATTAATTTCACACCAGGATATCTCCAGGTCTGGAATCAGATATTCCAGAGTTGGACTGCGTTTTGGTTCAGAGTAGTCTATGGTGTTGCCCAATGCTTGGTCAATGCTTTGAGCTTCGGAGCACCGATTTACTTTGTATATTTTGGTGCCCAAGAATATGATAGAGGAGTATATGGTACAGTCTACACAACAACTCCAACAAGATGGATAAGATTCGGAGAAATAATCCTCTTCCTAGTATTCGTGTTTCTATACCTTCCACCAGTCCCTCTTCCAGGAGGATTAGTCATTGGTTTCCTAGATATGTCCTTCTTATTCGACTCTCTGATAAATTGGATATCCTTGGGAATAGTAATTCTCCTGATTATTATCAAGAAATACCTTGGTGTGAGCGATGATTCAACCATGGGAAGTCCTGTAAATATCATCATTGTGGGGATGTTTCTAGTTGTTGAGATTTTCTTCAAGTTTGATTGGATTATTGTAACAATGGCAATCTGGCTTGCATTTCTCCTATTCGCTGGTTTATTTATTGTCAATTACATCCGTGCATCACCACGGGAGTTGTATTAGTGTGTACAGGAATCCAGCATCAACAGTGGATATTGCAGTTGTGAAAAATAATAGTGTCATTCTCATAAAGAGAAAACATGACCCATTCCACGGAAAATTGGCATTTCCTGGAGGATTTGTTGACTATGGAGAACCTGTTGAAGAAACTGCTCGACGTGAAATCAAAGAAGAAACGGGTATGCAAATTGAATTGATAGATATCCTTGGAATATACTCAGCTCCTAATCGAGACCCTCGTGCACATACAATAACCACGGTCTTCGTAGCAAGACCTGTCGCAGGCACACCTCAAGGAGCAGATGATGCCGCAGAAGCTAAATGGGTTGATATCGATTCAGTATCAGCAGATGATTTGGCATTTGATCATGCACAAATTCTTGACGACTTGAGAAATTGGTTAAGGACCAAATCTGGTACATATTGGTCTGGTAAGGAGCGAAAATTCTAAGAAATCAGGTTCTATTGTTCGAAATCCAAAATCTCAAGCTTCTCGGCTAATCTAATGATTGGTAGGTGGACTGTCATAGGTTCTGAGTCAATTGAGTCGACAAAGTTCACAGTTTCTTTCGGTCGTGCAGTATACGACAAGAAATTACCTTCAGGAGGTTTGTCAAGTTCTGTGTAAATCCAAAGAGGAAGCCCATACATCTCATAGTAACCATGATTTGATATCAGAGTCCCATAGACATGCCGTCCGTCATGCTCAAAGTAAAGCATACTTGCAGGGCGGTCTCTCTGCGACCACGAAACCAGCATTCTTGCTAAGTCTTTCATTGTTGCAATCTTGAGATTTACCGGTGGACGAATATCTGCCTTGCTCATTTTACACCAAGGTCGAAGCTGATGATTTTACCTTATAAGGACATTTGTACAGCAAGAATGACTGTTTATTTAACGTCCTTGAGCAGACCGTAATTTATCCGCAAGTGACGTTACTGCTTTCTGGATATCTCCAACAATAACAACTGGAATACTCACTGCATCAACACTGACTCCTGCGGACACGGATGCTCTAAGACCATCCTTTCTTAGCAGAATGTATGAGAACCCATCTTCTTCGATTGTGCGAATGTACTTCATACCTGCGGCAAGAAGAACCTGAACTACGCTTCGAAGAAGACTCATCGGGTCAGTACCAACACTCTGTATTGATTCAGATTCCCGGTGGGCCACTTCCGAACCAAATAAGAACTCATGAGACGTTGGTGAGTAAAGGACCTTTCTGCTCATTGCCTTCTCAAGTAGAGGCCTCTGAAGTTCAGGAAATTCTTTGATGATAAAGTCACCCAAATCTAAATCCTCAGATTCTTCAGACGGCCCTTGAAATTCAATCTTCACTGGCTTTTCAGGGATTGATTCTTCTGTTCTTGGAGCAGCTTGATCTGTTATTCGAAATTCTTGCATTCGTTCTGCAAACATATCCTCAACATACTTCTTCATCCAGTCATCAAGGATCTTCCAGTCTTCCTGACTAAGGTTTAGAGGTGGTCGTGGAACATCGGGAAGATCAGCTGTTGGTTCATCTTCCAGCAGTATGTCATCTATTTCCTCATCTTCAGATTCCTCAATCTCCTCACCCACTTCTGGTACTTGGAGTCTAGCAGCTTCGAAAAGCCCAGATAATCTATCAGAACCTCCATGTTGAGAAACACGAGGTCGTACCTGCATGATGAACCCACGTTTATTCTCAGTTGTTTGATCAAACACAATGGCAACACCACGTGGTAGACTACTTATGAATACCTTATCGCGGAATTGTTCAGGCATAACTGCAGGAGCTCGTTGTTGCAACGCACGGATATCATTATCATGAGACAAAGAATGAGAGATGATTAAATCAGCCTGGGAAATTGCATCATCTGAAACAGCAGATGGCTGCTGCGTACAGAGAACAAGGCTACATCCAAATCTTCTCCCTAGTTTTGCATAACTAATAATCGCATCCTTCGCCGGTGTGCTTCCTGATCTCGGAACTAGTGTATGTGCCTCATCAATAATCAACCATGTTGGAGGCAGTTCCTCTCGAGCGCTAGTACCCTCATCAGTCCAAGCCATTCGATAGGTGAGTACTTGTCTACAGAGCATATTTGTTAATATAGCAAGGACAGATTCTGCATCTGAACCGAGTGGAGCTACATCAATGATAGTAATCTGACCACCAACAGCCAAGTCTTGAGCGCTAGTTCCACCAGCATGAAAGACTCCCAATCTATCCGCTCTTCGAAGACGCTGTATCAATGCAGTGCGTGTAGAAGGTTGATAGAGTTCTACAATTCGTGGATTCGACTCAATGCAACGATTCATATCCTTAATACTAAAATCTCGCTTGTCCTTAATCTTCACGCCATTCTCAAGAATGTATCCCTTTCGTACACTCTCTAATACTTCACCAATCAAATTATCCATTGTTGTACTAAGTTGTCCACCTTTTTCGAGTACATAACCCCAATCGCTTGAAGTCAATTCGCGTGGACTGATAGCTAATGGAAATAATCTGTTTTTCTTCTTTACCTCATCGGGGAGACCTACATAGGTGCTTCGAGGAATGTACACGGAAACTGGAAAACCTCTTGGTTCGAGATTCCATTTCTTGAGAAGCTCTGTCTGGTCAAGATTATCATCCATCATTTGTCTGAAGACATCAACAGTGTCGATAACAACACCAGCAACCTTGATCTCTTGCCGCTCCATTGCCAATGCCAATTCTTCTGCAATAGTTCCCAATGTATAGCTTTTTCCTGAACCTCTCTTTCCTGCAACAAATAACACATGTGGACTCATCAGATCGAGGTTGACAGGCATCCCAAACTTTGACAATAACAGATCATCTGAGGTTTCACATACTGCACCGAGCATCCCTAACCCGCCCTCGGAAAACTTGCTATGGAATGATGTAGACCTTCCGAGTACAACTCCAATCTCATCATCAACATAAAGGTCAGGAGCAGCTGCAACTCGCGGGTGGTATTGAAGAGCGCTTCGTGGAATTAACCGAACAGGCTCTTCCTGATACGCTTCCGGTTCTTCATTTTCCTCCTCGGAGTCGTGGTCTACTATAGGAGAATCATCATGCTCGTCCAAGGTGTAACCTCTCTTCCGAGGACTTGCGAAATCGGATAAAGCTTTGTGGCGTCGCGCGTTTCACTTGAAAGCTCACTTAGCAAGACTCAAAACGATGTGTCTGTGAAATTCAGACCATGCCAGAGAGAATACAGGATGGTAGTCTAGTTTACATCTTTCTAGATGCAAAAAGAAACTGGATTCGAAAGGTAACAGAAGGAGGTAAGTTCCATTCAAATAAAGGGATTATCTCGTACGATGATATCATTGGTCGGCCCTATGGCATTAGAATTGAGAGCCATTCTGGAAAAGTATTCCAAATCCACAAACCAAGTCAGAATGATATTCAAATCTCGTTAGGAAGGAATACTCAAATCATTTACCCCAAGGATGCAGCCACGATAATCAATGAAACAGGAATCTGTGCAGGTTCTCGTATTGTTGAATCCGGAACAGGTTCAGGTTCATTAACTTGGGTTCTCTCACGTGCGGTTGGACCATCAGGTCATGTATATACATATGAAATTCGAGAAGATATGTACGTAGGAGCTAAGAAGAATCTAGAACGATATGCGGATATGAATAGAATAACAATGTACAATCAAGACGTTCTGGAAGGCATTAAAGAAGAGGATCTAGATGCAATAGTTTTCGATTTAGCAACTCCATGGCTTGCTCTTGATGATGCGCATCGTGCCCTCAAACCAAGTCATTTCATTGCAAGTTATAGTCCTACTATAGAACAGGTCATGAAGACCTGCAAAACAATGGGAGAGAGTGGGAATTGGGGAATGATTAAGACTCTTGAAATTCTAAAACGTGAAATAATGGTTCGTGAGGGAAAGACACGACCTCCAACATGGATGGTAGGACATACAGGTTATATGACATTCGCTCGTGCTATGGCAGATGAGGGATAACACCACTCAGTCCAATTGCAAATGCTTATATTCAAAATGTCGGTTATTGTTCATTGTCGATTGTTGACGATATTTGTCGAATCTTTACGATGGTGAGTACCAAAGATGACCTATAGACACAAACGCGAAAAGTGTGCTCCAGAAACGAAGGAGATTCTTGAAGACGTTTTTAAAATCGAGAAGGAAGAATATGGATGTCTGGATTGTGCGGAATCTGTTAGAATTGGAAATCCGATGGAAAAGATTCTTGCAGAAGAAGCCCCACATACAACCATAAAGAGTCAAGCAGAAACTGTGCTAGACGAAGTAGAAGGGACTGAAGAGAAACTTCAGAGTAAAGAAACCAGTCAAATGGAAACATATGTTTCTTCTCAGAAAATTGACACATCAGAAACGGAAAAATCGCTCGAGAAGAAAAAGAAAAGAAGCTATGTCGAATTTCGTAAGGATTACAGAGGATAGGGGGAGGACAATAATGGAGAAGGACACCGAACTCGTAAAATTAAGAAAAGAGATTAAGATACTCAGAGATACTGTTTCAAACCTAACCAAGACGATTGACGATCTAAAGACAAAGGTAGTAAATGATGAGCCTAATGTGTCGGATAAGGCTGGAAATGATTACCGGATATTCCAAGATTCAGAGAGTTGTCTAAGTCAGGACGCCAGTTGGATACGTCTAATGAATCTGTTGCAGAATACAAATTCAGGACTATCTGCTGCAGAGGCTGCCATTAAGTGGGGTAAATCAAGATCGAGAACCAGTGAAGTTTTGAATAAGCTTGCTGATGAAGGACACCTCGTGAAATACAGAGATGGACGTGAAATTAAGTTCAGAACTACTGATGATTAGGAATTGGACGTACTAAATTGTACATTCATATCAATTCAGGTATTCTTAAGTAGAATGGATTGCTCACCACTTGGTGTACTGCTAATCGGGGTGCAATCGTGAGTAGCTCTGAAAAAACGAGAGAATCAGGGTCTGAAGCGAAAGACGTGTCTGTTTATACTCGTCTACTATTCGAACTTAACGTATCTGCTCAGGATGCAGTGAGAGATTTTGCACTTCAGGATATTGATGACAAGGAAGGATTGGAAGCAAAACGAATAGCTATGCATGATGCATTCACCACACTCTATGATGAAGTTGCGAAGTTCAGCGAAGAGATAATGGGAGAAGAATTTGATCTTGCATACCTCCGAAATAGATTGGCAAACGCTGATGGAGAAACAAGAGAACAATTAGAAGAAGCAATGGCAGAAATTCAAGAGCAGGCTCAAAGTAACCTGGCGGATATATGGATGGCACGAGTCTTGGCTTGGCTTCATCAGGCTGCAGCAGCGAGCGGTCCTTTCGTAGAAAATGAACATGAGGACAAAAGTATCAGCGCATCTCGACACCTTGCAGCAGTTTACACAATGCTAGAGAAACCATTCTCTGCAATTCCTTCCACTGTAGATGGAACACAGAAGCTTCGAAGAGTTGCGCTTGGATTCAAAGCTTATGGATTAATAAAAGACTCATCGGATTCTGAGAGCAAAGAGCTTGCAGAGATTCTTGGGAAAAACAGGAGTGCAGAGGCAGAATTCTACGATGAGTTCGTAAATGAATTAATTGGCCAAGAGAGTGTCTTCAGACAGGCATTCAATCCATTCGACGAACTGATTTGGAGAGATATCTTAAGCTCGTTCATATTTGAGCAGGCAACAGATTTGTATAATGAGGCGATACCATATTTCAAGAAATCAAAGACATTGGACAAACAGAAAATTAGTACCTTAAAAGCTTGGAAACATAATACAGCGGGATTAAGTGAAGTCTATCTTGGAATGACATACAACGATATTGCTGATGCCCAGATGCGAGATGGAAATCTAGAAGATGCAGCGAAACTCTATACAGTTGCTTCAGAGGCATTTGGTCGAGCAGAGAAACTCTTTGCAGAAATAGTAACACTTCAAGGAAATGCAGATCAATCACGAATTGATAAGGAGCAAAAGAAAGCGCAGGCTTACTTCTGCAAAGCTGAATCTTCAGTTCAAACACTATCACACCTTTTGGTAGTCAACAATATCGAAGAGGCATTTGTTGTTCTCAGAGAGATTTTCAAAGATTTGAAGAAAGCTGAAAAATCTGCAAAGACCAGAGAGCTCACAGCTGCAATTCGTGAAAACCTAAGGATATTCTCTTTTGTTGAAGAATTACTAAAGAAGAAACCAAAAGATGCTACAAGCATTGCGCAACAGATTGCCTTTGCTCAAGATCTTAGAAAAGAGGGACTTATCCAGGATGTGCAGAAATCCCTCGATGCGGCAACAGAACAGCTTACTGAAGATCCTTCAGAATCTATTGAATCCATTAGAGAGGCACTAATTAGTCTAGGGATTCTTCTAAGCTTAGAAACTACTGATGAGGAGGTCAGCAATCTAAGAAACAAGACACTGGCTCTGCTCAACCATGTCAAGTATGTTATTCAATTTAGGTTGAGTTCTAATTTACAGCATGGTGTTAAATTCATCATGTCAAGGATTCTGGAAAATCTACATGCAGCAGAAGCAGCATCATTTTACAATGTGATAGGAAATCAAGAAGAAGCTGATGAACTTACAGATCTGGGAAAACTTGCATTATCGACTGCATTTGCATCTGAAGCTCAGGTCTTCTCAAGACAGTCAGAACAGTGGGCATTTCGTGCTCAGGTGGAGAGGTCTGGTGCATTTTCTCGATAGAAGATGAGTTAGCAATCTATGATGATGATAACGAAAATATCGAGTCGGCATTGAAGGCACATGATGCATCAATTTTGAGGATAAAACATGCAGTGGCTGCGTTTGAATCGGCAGCTGAAGAACTAGACACCGTTAGCGGAGAACTGATTCGTAAGAGAAATAATGTCGAATCACAGGTTCAACAACTCCAGGGTGTTGTAATGAAATTCAAAGGGGACCTAATGAGGCTAGAGGGAGCAAAGAACGATTTCATGGGAGAATATCTCTCAAGAAAAGGAGAGAAATCGAAGGCCAGTAGATACTTCGATTCTGCGAAAGATCAATTAAGAGAAGCTGTCGGAAATTATACTGTTGCAGCACAAGTCTTTCAACAAGTAGGGGATCTTGAAGCAGCCCAGAATGTTGACAGTAAGGCAAGGACTGCAGACATTCTTGCAAGGAGCATTTGGGATAATAGGCAACGAGTAAGTCAAGATCAAGAACCAAATTACAAAGGAGACAACGAATTGGTTGCGCTCTATCTGGGTGGGTCTGCAAGCTAGGCTGTATATTGACTCTTCCAAAATAATAGAAAAGCCCCAATCAATGTGGGGCTAATTTTGTGCTATTGCTGCTGCAGCAACAACAGTCGCTGGAACACTTGTGAAAAGGCGCTTTGCTTTAAACGGAGCAAATGCGATTCCACCTGCATGGTAGAACTTACTGAACCACTCAACAAAGTGCAACCTCAAGGTATGCATGAAAGCAAGCAGTCCTTCAAGGATTCCAACAATAAGACTCCCAATTGCAGCTCCAACCAATGACATCTGTGGTAGAAATGTCGTACCATGATGATTGAATGATTCAGGAATTATAACAAGTCCTCCAATGCTCAGGGGCGGAAATGTCATCACAAGTAGAGTTTCTGTAAAGGAAAAGAACACACCGCTCAAGATTACATGTACTGTATTTAGAGCGAAGATACGCGCATAGCTAACAGTGTGACTAATCATTCCAAGAGCAGATTCAAGGAAGTGAACTGCTCCATCCATACCGTGTCTGAAAGCTAGTACTGCCATAAGGATCATTGGTACAACAAATGCGATGATGGTGAAAGTCATTGGTGCTATCGGAAGTGAAGGATAGACACCATTGTTACCAGTACCATAGCCAATACCTACGAGTGGTAACCAGAGGTTAATAGAACCATCAGGACTAAACCATGAGTTGATGTCGTTGTAACTAACACCAAAGACTAAGTTGATGAAACCAAGATAGAGCCAAAGATAGGCAATACTAATGATTCCTTCATCCCATTCTTTGTGCTTGAATTTGTTATAGATATCCAAAAGAATACCCAGTGAAATCTGTATGACACCTACTTCTATGGAGAGTTTAAGCATATGTGATGCCCTGTATACATTAGGTTCTCCATCAATATAGTGCGCAAATATGGGCCACATCGGTTCAATGACAGTTTCAGAACCGAAGAAGCTACCGAAGAGAAATCCACCTAGTATAGCGAAAATACCCATCATTACGAGACCGGTTCCACCATTCTGGACATAGCCCATAATCTGACCCCAATCATCACCTTTCCTTGTGGCACGAATGGCTGCAAGCCCAATGATTAGAATTAGCAATCCTTGTCCAACATCAGCAAACACAAGCCCGAAGATGAGTGGGAAGGAAAGCCACATGATCTTAGTTGGATCGAGATCATGCTTTGAGGGAGTACCATATGCAGAAACAACGTCCTCTGTGGATTTCATGAATTTAGGATTATCCAGATATGTTGGTGAGTCGTGTTCTGCGAAATCAGGCTCATCGAAAGCTAGAGTGTAAGCGGTACCGACAATATCTGTGAGCAGACGTTCAAGTTTCTCTTGATGTCCTTCTGGAACCCAGCCCCATGCTTTTACTGATGACTCTGTGTAAACGAAATATGATTTAACAGATACTCTGGCTTTTTCGATTTCAAGAATCTCCCAGGTAGCAAGTATTTGGGCACCCCACTCCTTGGCAACCGATTCTTTTCTTGCAGTTAATTGGTCTATCGACTTTTCGAGTTTCTGAATCTCTTCGGCCGCTGCATCTGCAATCTCTTCTGGACTTCCTTCATAGTCAGGAGGAATAGAAAACGTTTCGAAACCGATTGCCGTAAAGATTCTCTCTGCAGCGTCTTTTCTCTCAACAGGGATACTTACGCTTGCAATATGAGTCCCCTTTGTCTTGGGAGCAGGTACTGCACGAAACACATAGGCTTCTTCTGTGACCTCATTTAGGCTCCATTCTAGTTTACTCAATCTACCAGACTCTATTTTTCCAGCAGTTGTGTATGTATACTCGGTGGTTCCAATCATGCCAAGATTAAGCCCAAGAGGTTTCAATGCAAGAGCAATATCTCGAAGACCTTTCTGGCGTTCAAGCTCCTGAGAAAGCGTTGCCAATTCTCTGTCAGTTTCAAGAACTTCGTTTTCTACTGATTGAATCACCTGAGAAACTTGCTCTAGCGAATCAGATAATAATCTGTCAGAAACTGAAGTTTTCTCACCTACACCTCGAGATGTGTCAAGGTTCAATGATTCTATAACCGAAGCAATTCTGTCGCTGACAGCAAAGACTGTTTCCTCATCCCGTGTTCTTTTGCTATCTAAAAGCCCTGCTTGATGCCGCACATCAATTGGCTCAAAAAGTCCAAATTCCTCAAGAGCAAGTATCATTTTTCGTTCAAGGTCAATATGCGATACGACCTTCGCTACCAGCATTTTTGAGGGGCTCATTCTAAGACCCATAGTACTTTTCACCGCAATCTATGTACTCTAGTGTATATCGAGGTGTTTAACCTGTAAACTAGGTGTGCATCTCAGAGCCTAGCTAGCTACAGATAAGCATTATGACGTGCCTTAATCTTTATCAGGGGATAGATTTTCTAGACAATCGCCTCAATATTCCGAGGAATTAACGATGGAATCAACACAGGACGGCATTGAACAGATACACGCTGCTGAGGAAGCAGCTCGTAAGCGAATTGAAGAGGCCGAGATGCGTGCTCGGTCTATGAAGGACGAGGCTGAGAAGGAGTCACGAACCATCCTGAAACAAGCAGAAGATAATGGTAACCGAGAAGCAACACGTTTGTTGGAAGGTGTGACGAAGGACTCAGGGAAAATGGAAGGAAAGATCCAGAGCGAAACGGAGGCGCACATAAAGGACATTATCGCAGAGGCAGAAAAGAAAAAGACTGATGCCATTAAGACTGCGGTAAAGATTCTCTTGGAGGAGTGATATCATGAGTGGTATTGATAATATCGTTGGTATGATCGAAGAGAAGACCAAGGAAAAAGTGCAAGACATTTTGAAAGAGGCGGAGGCGCAAAAAGCACAGGTACTCGAATCTGCACGGAAGAAGGCTGAAGAGATCGAACAGAGAATCATCCAGAAGGCAGAAGTTGAGAGCAAGGCTGAACTGTCCAGACAAGAGGCAGGGGCAAAACTTCAATCTAAATACAAAGTCCTTGAGGCAAAAGAATCCGTCCTAAAGCAAGTTCTCGAGCATGCAGAAGAGAATCTTCACAAGGAAACAAAGGGAAAGAACTACAGTAAGCTCTTGACCGATTTGGCTGTAGCAGGTGGTGTTGCACTTGAGGAAGATAAGATTGAGCTTATCTTACCTAAAGGACATGATGCTCATATCACACCGACTGTAATTGCTAAAGCAATCTCTGAAGCAACAGGTAAGAAAGTGACTGCTTCGATTTCCAAGGAAACAGTTAGAGCTACTGGAGGCGTAATAGTTAGAACTCAAGATGGTACACGTTGGGTAGACAACACCTTTGAGGCGCGGATGGAGCGTCTTGAGAAGAAAATCAGAGATGAAGTCTCCACAATGCTTTTTGTTGAAAAAGAGTAGTCGGAACCGAGAGAGGGAGGGAGGGATAACCCAACCTCTTCTTCTCTACGACATCTGCATTTCTTATTCTTAATGAACTGGTATCAGCGATGGAATATATCCAACTAAAAGAAATGCAATTACAAATCCGTAAATTGCGATAGCCTCGATAAATACGACATAGAGAATCGATTTACCAAAGGTTTCGGGTTTTTCAGTAATTGCTCCAAGTGCAGCTGCGGATGCTGTACCCATTCCGATTCCAGCACCAGCTCCAGCGATACCTAGAGCAAGACCTGCACCAACGGCAAGTCCCATTATTGCGTAGCCATATGTATCTGCAGCTTCTTGAAGTGCAGCAAAGCCATATGATGTACCTGCAGCAGATGCTGGCAGGGTCAGAATAGACATCACCATTGCAAATACGACTGCACCTAAGGTGAACAGCACAAAGCTGCTTGTCCGTGTATTGATTTTCATTGGGTTATCTCCTTGTAATCACCAAATTGTGATCATTCGTCTAATATTCTCGGCAGACTCGCCTCGTTCAATCCCCACGGCTATCGACCGAATGTTACGTGTTTCGTAGAACTTCAGGTTAAAAAAGCCTATGACTGTGCCCAAATGGAATGGATAAGCAGTCAGTTGCTGTTTCACACGCTGAGCAATATAATCCTCAATTGCTAGTTCAACCGACACTAAATTATTTGATTCTTCATACATCCTAGCAATCCGGCCTGCTAGCTCTGCATATCTCGTTGATTCAAGTGCCGCTATGACTTCACGCCAGTTTGGTTTTGAGCGGATGCTCTCCATCAAGGATTTGGAACGTCCTGTAAACTGGACTAACGAGATATCTATGGCACGAGATTCAAGCTGAAGAGCAAGAGCCCTCAGCATAGTGAGAACATTTCTGAGATCAACACGGGCCTCGATAATATCTAAAACTCTCTTCTGATCCTCTTTTGGAAAATCATTTAGAACTTTCATCAGATTGCGTAAGTACCAAGATTCCACAGCAACCTCCAAAGGTGCTGTCGAGCTGAATTCTTCGTATTGCGGCATTTTTGTAAGAAGTGTGATTTTCAAATCCCAATAGGATAGTTCATCGACAAAGCTCTGAACTGATTTTGCTTCTGCAAGATGTTCAAACTCCGCTTCCTGATCCGGAGAAGTAGGCACTGCAAACCGAAGAATTTCTTCTTTAACAAGCCCTACATGAATCCCACGTATCATAGATTTGATACTCTCAGCCAGAAACATCTTCATGTATGCATTAGCAAAACCACTCACTTTTCCGGAAAGTGATTTGGTCAAGTTATAGCTGACCTCTGCAAAGTTTCCAGAAAGAATCAGTGCTAGTTCATCCGGAGAAGGTGTACTCGATGGATGTGCCTTACTGATTATGGGGCCGTAGTAGGTACCTGCAAGCATCTTAATGAACTCTTCATATGATTTCGACTGCAAAAGATGCTCGTATGAATCCAAGCGAAGAAAACGGGACATCAAGCCACGAATCCTTGCATTGACAAAGCCAAATTCGTTTGCAGCATTTGAAATCATGGTGTTCACCAAGAACGTCTCATCGTGGGAAGTTGACGCTGTGAATTACGACGGCAGTAATGTGCGATATAAGGTTGACGTACTGGTACAACATCGAGCAATCAATTAAGAAATGTCCATACTATGTCAACCCCTCAAGACTGATAGAATGAAGGTACTCTATTGAGAGCAGAGGATGCATCTCGCTTCTTAAGGTGATCATAATTCTTATTCTTTCTCATCAATCTCAGTTATTATTTCATCATGTTCAGCTATAATCTTGGTATAAAACCCAAATGGATCTGTTACTTTTAACAATGAATTTTCATTATAGACACAAAGAGCAGTCATATGTACGTCCAAGAATTTGTTGAGTGCCTTCTCAAATTCTAGAATATGTTCATCCATATCACTGTCGAAGAAGAATTGCATATCAAATATTGCCATAATACCCACAAGTCCCATATCATTTGCTTGGAAATAGAAATCATCCCAAACATCAATGGCCTTATCCATACTGAATTTCCCATCTGATATCACAAAATCGCTGAAATCTACCATTTTAAAACTGCCAACCGTCGCAGGTTTAGAATCATCTATTCCATCCTTGGACAGAGCTATTCTTGCTGATTCGGACTGAGATTTTGAACAAATATAGAGAACAGAACGATTATTCTTCATATTGTCTTTGATTAACTTGGAGATTACAGTGTATTTTCGTTTCCCTGTGAGATGCACTAAAAGCATGTTTCGAGGGTGACCATAATTGTAAATGGTATCATGTTGCAATTTCGTAATCACAATTCCTTCCAGTGTCTTCCAATTTGGTGAACTCCTCCAACTTCCATTAAAGACCTCCTGTATCAAAGATACAAGAGTAGAATTTGCAGTATAGAGATTATGGGCATTAGGTTGATGGGATGATGTCGTAACAATCATAGCCTCTCGTTCATCTACTATCACAAAGTTAGCGAAAATCCCTGTCATATACTTCAATTCAACGTTCGGATTGCCAGAAAATCGTCTTTGAATAATCTTAGGAATCCGATCTTTCCCATTAGTTGGTGTAGATAGAAGCTTAATCTTTACTCCTTTGGAGGCAGCATCAATCAGGAGCTCACTCTGAGTAGACAGTAACCATACAAGATTGGGTCTAGAATAATAGACGGCAATTCGGGTTTTTGCGCCTATTATCATTTCATGCAATTTTGTACGAATAGGGTCTTTTTCTACAAGTAGGACAAAGTTATCTTGAATGCTAGATTCTTTTTGTACGTTAGGGCCTGTTTTAGATAGATAGTCTTCAATCTGTGCAGTCTTATCGATCATTTCGGATATCCTTTCTCGCGCTCTGGCACGCTCATGACGAATTATAGTCGCCATAGCAGCATCAACATCAGGTGTTATGAGACGCATTGGTTTGCCCATGAGCCGTTCAACAAGACCAATCCTTTCCAAATCAGGAAGAAGTCGGTAAATCTCCTCTCTACGGACGCCTGAATGTTCTGCGATCTCGGAAATAGTTGCAGGACCCTTCTTTGCTGTGGAGAGATAGACCTTGGCTTGATTCGGCGATAATCCTAAATCAACTAACAAATCAACCGTTATATCATACCTCTCAGGCATTTGACACCCTCAATGAGTTTCTTTATTGTAGCTGGAGAGCTACAGTTACTTCCGCTTAATAAAACTCTCTTACAGTAATTAGTAGAAATAAAAGAGAAGAATGATACACATTGTCCACAATAAAATCAGAATCAATATCAACCCAGAATTCCGATAATATTCCCATTGAAGAACTATACAATCGATTGGGAACAGATGACAACGGACTTACTGAAACTGAGGTTGAGAAACGACGAGAAGAGTACGGACTGAATCAAATCGTAGAAAAGAAAGTCAATCCGTTAATCAAATTTTTGCGCTATTTTTGGGGACCTATCCCCTTCATGATTGAATTTGCAATTATATTATCAATTATTGTATCGCATTGGGAAGACGTTGCAATAATTGGTTTCATGTTGGGAATGAACGCAATTGTTGGTTATTGGCAGGAGAATAAAGCGGATGATGCGATTGAGAAATTAAAGAATAGACTCTCTCCAGATGCAAGAGTATTTCGTGATAATGAGTGGAAGAAAATTGATGCAAAATTGCTTGTTCCAGGTGATATTGTTAAGGTTCGACCTGGAGATACAGTACCAGCAGATTTGAAGTTAGTGGATGGAGAGTATCTTAGTGTAGATCAATCAGCACTGACAGGAGAATCCTTGCCAGTTGATAAAAAGAAAGGCGATATCGCGTATCAAGGCTCAGGCGTGAAAATGGGAGAGATGAAAGCTGTTGTTCTGAATACAGGCATGAACACGTATTTTGGTAATACAGCAAGGTTGGTTCTTGAAACTAAGAACCAGAGCCATTTTGAAAAGATAATCATAAAAATCGGAAATTATCTGATTGTTCTTGCTGCAATTCTTGCTGTAATGATTATGATTAATGGCTTTCTCAGAGGGGATAGCATAATCGAAACAACAACCTTTGTCTTGGTCCTTGTTGTTGCTGCTATTCCAGTCGCTTTGCCAGCGGTACTATCTGTGACCATGGCAATCGGTGCGTTGGCACTAGCAAAGAAAGAAGCAATTGTCAGTAAACTATCATCTATTGAAGAGATGGCAGGAGTAGACATCCTGTGCTCAGATAAAACAGGTACGATAACAGAGAACAAACTGTCTGTCGGTGATGTCATCACCTATAATTCAAACAGTGAAAAAGACGTAATGCTCTATGGGCTCCTTGCCTCACTCGAAGAGAATAATGATCCGATTGATAATGCGATTATTCAAAAAGCAAGACAGATTGTTGCGGCAGATGTAATTAAAGAGTGGAAGGTTAAAGACTTCAAACCCTTTGATCCAGTTTCAAAAAGAACTGAATCTACTGTGACCTCAAAGTCTGGAAACACAATCAAGGTTTCAAAGGGAGCGCCTCAGGTAATTGCAGCGCTAGTTGATAGTGCTGAAGAATGCCTCGAGTGTATTGATGAGGATGTGGACAAGTTTGCAGCAAGAGGGTTCCGTGCTCTTGGCGTAGCAAGGACCGACCATGATGATCATTGGACATATGTTGGACTATTATCACTCTATGACCCCCCAAGGGATGATTCAGCGACTACCATTAAAACTGCGGAAAAAATGGGTATTGACGTCAAGATGGTCACAGGAGATCATATTGCGATTGGCGAGGAAACCGCACAAAATGTGGGACTCGGTTGCAACCTTGTAGTACCATCTTCATTTGAGGAATTGAGTGATGATGACGTCGCAAAGATTGCAGAAAAAGCAGATGGGTTTGCCGAGGTGTTTCCAGAACACAAGTACCGTATCGTGTGCACGCTCCAAGAGAAAGGACACATTGTTGGAATGACTGGAGACGGCGTTAATGATGCTCCAGCTTTGAAAAAGGCGGATGTAGGAATTGCAGTTGCAGGAGCGACTGATGTTGCAAAGTCAGCAGCTGATATTGTGCTAACGAAACCAGGTTTGTCTGTAATAATAGATGCAATTCGACAAAGCAGAATGATATTTCAAAGAATGAGTAATTATGCAATCTATAGGATAGCAGAAACTATCCGAGTTTTGCTCTTTATCACACTGTCTATCATGATTTTCCAATTCTATCCAGTGACAGCAGTCATGATAGTATTACTTGCCTTACTTAATGACCTACCTATAATGACCATTGCATATGATAAAGCCCGTCACTCTGCCAAGCCAGAAAGATGGAATGCAAATATGCTGCTTGGAGTGGCTTCATTCTTAGGGATCATTGGTGTAGTATCATCATTTGGAATATTCTGGATTGGAACGCAGGTGTTCCATCTGAGTAGGCTGATACTCCAGTCATTCATTTACCTTAAATTATCAGTTGCAGGTCATCTTACACTATTGGCTGCAAGAACTCGTGGGCCATTTTGGTCTGTTAGACCTGCTATGCCACTGATTGTTGCAATCCTTGGAACTCAGCTTGTTGCGACACTCATTACCGTCTATGGATTCTTGCTCCCTGCAATGGGATGGAGTCTTGCACTATTCGTATGGGGATACGCAATAGTACTATTCTTAGTAACAGACGCGTTGAAGACTCTCTTTTACAAAAAAGGAGGGCTTCAACTTTTTGAAGAACAAGAAGAGGAGGTGTAAATATTGTCACATTTGAAATATCTAGTAGAACAATTCGACGAAGCAGATGAGAGTGAATTAGGCACTAGAGTTGCACTTGCCCTTGATATGATAGAATTCGTAGTTTCATATCCACAATCAGAAATCTGTGACGACGAGGAGATATCTTCTGTGACTAAACGTGTTCATTTAGTCACTACTGCTCTCGAAGCAAAGGGACAACACTTGTTTGCAGATAGAATTTGTAAGATTTGGAGGAAAAGAAACCATCTTCTAATGATTGCAGAGAATGCATATCACTTGAGAGGTGACTACATGGATGATCTTGAATATCACGAGGAAATAAAGTGGATTCGAGACCAGAAATGTACAGCATCTCAAGTTTTGTGTTGAATAAGCACAGATAATGATTGATGGCTCGAAAATGAACGAAGGATTTGGTGAACGAACATTCTTATAACTCCAAATCCTCATTCTTGAGTGGTTGGGAAAATTGTCTGATAGCGAACGTAACGATGACATGTTAGACAACCTATTTGATATTGGAAGTCTGTTTAGAAGCTCAGCAACTATTACTTTCATCATTCAGATTCTTTCAATAATCATCATGGTTGGTGCTATTGCTGGATTCTACATCGGAGATATTCTTCCGGGTCTAAACGATGATCTGAAAATCTTGTTGTTCCTGCTTGGAAGTGTTATCACTCTCATTGTCTTTCTCATGGCATTTAGTGTGTTCACAAGATTCTCTCGAAAGATTAGTAATCTAGTGATTGGACCAGGTATAGAGAAAGTAAGATTAGACAGACCGAGGGTGAAGGGAGTAGTTTACATCTACGGAATTCTCGTATCGCTGATGGGAGTTTTAGGGGTCTATATTTGGTATCTTATTCATAAATACGTATTAGGTCCTTGGATTGTCGAAAATCAAGGGTCGATACTACTCACAATCTTCTCCTATGCGCTTGGTGCATTCTTTATTGCTCTATTGATTCAGTTGATAGTGGCAGGTGTTGGAAGAAGCGCCACAAAGGTCATCATTGAAGTATTAGATACAGATGACTCTGAGTTTCTAGATTAGTCATTCCTCATCGGGGATGTCAAATTTGACATCCTCGTGTATTTCTTCTTCTGGAGGCATGTACGACCTCTTGGTTTCCACAACTTGTTCCAGATGATCGTAGTATTGGACTGTTACATAGACACCATATACTCCAAGGAAAAAGCCAAAGACAGCTCCAAGAAGCGCCCCCCATGTAGCACCAGTAGTCCCCCATATCGTTTGCCCAATAATCTGTCCAACTAAAAGCATTGCAATGACAGAACAGGGTAGTTCACTGCCCACAGCTAACCATCTTCCCATGCCTGACAGACCTGTATCTTGTGAGGTACTCATACCTAATAGAAGACGAAACAGGGTTATCAGTGTTATCGAATAATATGCACCTTAGTCAACCCTTTTCTGATGGAAGATATACAATATTTTGAGGCTAAGAGATGCTTGTGGAAATCACCTATGGCAATGATAAGATAAAGATAGAAGTCCCTAAAGAAAACCTGGCGGCTCACATTGTACCTAAACTACTCAAAACCATTGCAGATACACAAGCGGAATTAAACAGAGTGTTAGAC
The DNA here is from genome assembly GCA_016841005.1 of Candidatus Thorarchaeota archaeon. Next base: position 40,051 of record JAEORG010000231.1, read on the forward strand.
AATCCACATGGATCAACTCTAGAGGAACTATCAAGAAGCAAGAGTGTCTGTGTTCTGGTTGAGGATCATACACGAGATGAACCTCATTGGGAATTACTTACTGCAGTAATTCCAAGATTAAAAAATGCGAATAAAACCAGTTTCATAATCACTACTGGGTCACATGAGGTCAATCATCCTGGAAACCTAGAGATAGTAGATATGATTGAAAGAATTGCAAGAGAATCCAAACTTGAAGATTTCACAATTACCATCAACGATTGCTATGATTCGAACATGGTAGATTTAGGAAAGACAAGCCGAGGGACTCCAGTTATCGTAAACTCAGCAGGATTTGGACATGACCTTTACGTAAGTCTTACAGATATGAAAGCACATTATTTCGCTGGATATTCCAATGTATTGAAGAATTTCCTTCCAGGCATGTGTGCATTTCCTTCAATTGAGGCAAATCACTCAATGGCACTTGATAGCAATTCCACATTTGGAATTCATCCATATCATCCAGATGAAAGCAGACGTAACAATCCTCTCGCTGATGATATGAGAGAAGCGATGGAGATTATTACAAAGGATGCAAAGGTCTTCTCGCTATCTATTATCTCAAACAATCAGCAACTTGTCTGGGCGGATGCAGGAGAACCACTTCCAGTTACTCAAGGAGGAATTGATATTCTGGATGAAACATCAAGCTTCACACTGAAACCTACAGATAAAATCATAGTTTCTCCGGGAGGCTACCCACAAGACAAGAGTCTCTATCACGCACAAAGAGCCATAGAACTTACCAAAAATGCTGTGAAAGATGGAGGGGAAATTTTATTCATTGCTGAATGTAGAGATGGTGTAGCTCCTGAATCAGCGATAGAGAACTTTTACGAAAAATTGACTGCACCATTAGAAGATGTGACGAGTTCAATCTCAGAAAAATATCATTTGTATGAACACAAGGCATACAAATTTGCTGAATTGATGAAACGAGTTTCCAGAATTCGGATGTACACGGAACTTGACAATGGAACAATAGAGTCTGTCCATATGGAAAAGGTTGATGATATACAAGGAGTAATTGATGAGTGGATTCAAGAGAATCCTAAGGTGAAGATTACAGTTCTGGATAAGGGAAATAAAATCTCAGTATACGCTATTTAGAATCCCACTTTATTCCTGAGATTGCACGATAGACCTCCTTATATTTCTCATAACCACGGTCATAGATTTCTCGATTCCCAGGATCAGGATGAAGTACATCTTTTTGTTTGACCATTTCTTCAGCTGCAGTGGACATGGACTGGAAGATTCCAACACCTTTGCACGCCAGTATCGCTGCACCAAGGGCAGTCGCTTCTTCTAATTGAGTTCTGATAACAGGGATTCCCAATACATCCGCTTGAATCTGCATCCAAACATCACTCCGTGCAGCTCCACCGGTGACTCTGACCTCATTAGTAGGCAACCCCAATTCCTTCATGACATCTAAGTTTGATCGAATATCATAGGACACACCCTCTAACACAGAACGCATTAAGTGACGACGAGTATGACCTAAAGAGAGCCCTCCAAATACTCCACGAGCATAGGGATTCCAATGAGGGGCTCCAGCACCAACAAAATGAGGAAGATGAATAACTCCTTCAGATCCTGCAGGAATGGATTCAGCCGCTTCAGTAATCACTTCATAAGGATCAATACCACGATCTCCAGCAACATGCCGTTCTTCAGTAGCGATGTGGTCTCTAAACCACCTTAATGCAGACCCAGTAGTGAACATACTTGCCTCGATCACGAAAGCATCTGGAACTACATGTCTACTACAGAGCAATCTTGCATTCGGTTCTAGCTTCCGTTGGTTTGCATATGCGAGTATGAAAGTCCCTGTACCCGTAGTTGCCTTGATTGCACCTTCTTTTACTACTCCTACACCGAGTGCTGCACATTGTTGATCACCCCCACCTGACACAACAGGGGTTCCAGATTTCAGACCTGTTGCCTTAGCAGCTTTCTCAGAAACCTCACCGATAACTTTCCCAGATTGCACTGCAGTTGGGAGCTTTTCCTTTGGGATGTTCATCGCATTGAGCAGTTTGTCTGACCATTCTGCTTTAGCAATATCAAATAGCATAGTCCGACTTGCATTAGAATAGTCAGTAACAAATGTATCAGTTAAACGATATTGAATGAAATCATGAACGAGAAGAAATTTGCTAGTCTTATCGAATATATCAGGTTCATTCTGTTGAATCCATAAGATCTTTGGAGCAGTAAAGTACGGGTCAATAGTTAGACCGGTTGTCTGATAGATCTTCTTTAAAGAGATCTTCTTCCGAATCCATTCACATTGTTCTGTTGTTCTTCGATCTTGCCAGACTATCGCAGGTCTGATGGGAGTGCCTGCTTCATCAATAGGAACAACAGTTTCTCTCTGATTTGTTATACTGATGGCTGCTATGTCTTCTGTATTGATATTATCTGAAGAAATTGAGTTGTTTAGTGACATACATGCTGTCTTCCACCATAGGTCGGCCTCCTGTTCAACCCAAGAGGGATTTGGATAGGAACTGTTGAATTCCCGATATGTCATCGATAAGACATTTCCCATGGTGTCAAAGAATATCGATCTAACTCCACTGGTGCCTGCATCAATTGCTACAACTATCTCGGTCATGATGACCACACGTGTGATGCAGCTTTTCCAAGATAAGAAGGCTTCGTGATGTGTCATTCATACATAAATGCCAAATACGTTCTAAGATAGCATTATTCGTGACTAAAATGGAAGAGATGGTGAGTTTCAGAGGTAGCAGGTTTATTCTTATTCTGTTGTTCGGCATACTCTCCGTCATATGTGCAGAGGTATTCTCTGGATCATCTCCTTTGTGGATGTATTCCGTTTGGGGACTCTTTATAGTACTCCCACTTTATTGGGGGCATGGTCTGATTCTCTGGAATATTGCACTAAGATATCGTAAGACATCTTTAACGCATCTTTACCTTCTCGGGATTATTTATGGGCTCTATGAATCATGGATGACTAAGGTCATCTGGGCAGGATATATGCAGGAGTCTGGACCTCAGTTTGGGCAGTTCCTAGGATTCGCAATTGGCGAGTTTCTTGTTATCGCCTTATTCTGGCATGCAGTCTTTTCTTTCATAATACCTGTCATGGCGTTTGAAATACTTGGTAATAGAACTCCCACCTTCAAAAAATCTCGAGTTCGAACAACCGCTTTTGGAACTGTCATTATTATTGCATCAATATTCATCCCATCAGGTTTAGGCTATGACCCAATCGCGACCATATTAGCAGTTGTCACTAATTTTGCTCTTCTTTTGAGTGTCATCTTTATTGCTAAGAAACTAAATCCAAATGGATTTTCACTCGAATCGCTTAGGCTTAGTAAAATGGGACTGGGAATAACTATTGGATATACTGGGTTTCTCTATATCTTTCTCTTCTTCTTCATCTTCCCTGAGCGAATTGCACCACCTTTGACAATCATTTTTACAATTCTCTTCTACGCTCTCATCATTGCATTATTCAAATTCAGTGAAGAACAAACTTTCAATGAGGAGGATTTGATAGAGGGGTTCAATTCATCTCATGTGTTCGTAGGACTTTGTGTAATTGTAGTCTTGATTTTTCTATGGTTCTTGATTCTTGAATCCACAATACCAATGCTGCTTGGTGTATTGATATATCTCGGGATGGTTTTTACAGGACCAATTATGTTCTTCTTAGCAGTATTCAAAGTGATGACAAAACGGCTTTAGATATAATTTGTAAAAATCAGTTCTAATCGAATTGGGAACAGAATGAATCAAAAGGGATAAGATTTCGAAACGGTGTGTGAAAAAATATGGGAAACAGAACGGCTCTGGTGACAGGGTGTGCCGGATTTATCGGGAGTCATGTGGTTGAAAGGCTTCTAGGTAATGGGTACCATGTCATAGGTCTTGATGATTTAAGTACTGGAACATTAGAGAATATGATAACATTTCAATCAAATCCAGAGTTCGAATTTGTGGAAACTGATATCAGAAAGGAAAATCTGAGAGAGTACATACATGGAAAAATAGACTCGATATTTCACTTGGCAGCAATTGCATCTGTAAAAATTTCAACTGAAAATCCCCTACTCGTTAATGAAGTAAATGTGAAAGGGACACTCAATATCCTGGAGCTAGCTAGAGTAGCAGACACCAAGAGATTTGTTCTATCATCGTCTGCTGCAGTATACGGGAATCCCACAAACCTTCCTGTTACAGAAGATACTTTACTTCAACCTCTGAGCCCATATGCAGCATCGAAAATTTGCGCAGAGTCATATGCGCATGCCTATGGACAATCCTATGGGATAGAACCGGTAATTTTACGATATTTCAATATCTATGGTCCAAGACAAGAATTCTCTCCGTATAGTGGTGTTATTGCGATCTTTGTAAATAGAGCAGTCAACCATCAATCAATTCAGATTGAAGGTGATGGGTTTCAGACTAGAAGCTTCCTGTTTATTGATGATGTAGCAAAATCAACAGTTCTTGCAGGTGAGAAAACTGCCGCATCTGGTTGTATAATGAATATTTCAGGAATAGATCAAGTTTCAATTCTATCCTTGGCTAAAATGATAAAGAACAGATCTACGTTTGGAGATATTGATATCGAATTTGTTACTGAACGAATTGGAGATGTTCGAAATAGTATTGGCTCCATTCAGAAAGCAAGAGAGGTGTTAGGGTTCGCCCCCTCAATCTCACTAGAGGAGGGTCTCTCACGTACAATTGATTGGTATCAAAGCAGAACTGTTTAACTTATCGAGTCACAGTGAGAATCAGAGAGATGGTGTCGACAACTCCTTCCTCCGTTCTTAATGTTACAACTATTAGATATTGTGCTGAAACAATTCCTGTTGGCAAGTAAGCAGTTACTAAAGGTGTAGTTCCATAGATGTCTCCTGCACCAAGTGAACCTATATCAAGTGTGTATGTCACATTTGAAGGGTATATAGTGGGAGATACATCAAACCCATGCCACGCAAACGAGAAGTTTCCAGCAGCTACGGAAATATCGATAGATAGATTGTGAGCAACTGCATCATTATTTCTAAGTAGCATAACAAGACTTGACCACTCGCCAGAATCAATTGAAACAGGGCTGAAAGATGCACTTTCTATCCCAACCTCTCCTTCTTCAATAACCGTCTGATTAAGAAGACCAAACATTTTGTAGTATGCTTCAACTACATTTGTACCGAGTTCCACTCTTTCTCCTGTTCGTGCATCAACTAACCCTACACCGCCCAGTTTCTGAATAACACCTACAGATGATGTTTCAACAACTAGGAAAACAGGAATTACAAAGAACAGGTCTCCACCTAAATGATATAGCAAGCGGTTCCCATACCGATGTACACCCCACAGAGCAAGTTGAGTTCTAACAGTATCGTCCGTTTCAAATGCTTGTACTGCAGCATTGGGACCCAAGTATGTTGAAAAGCCACCTTCCCCTGCTCTGTATAATATCAATTTACCAAAATCACGATTACCGCACCCCATAATATATAATCCAGCCAGATTCCTTCCTTGTGAATCGTAGAACTCAGAATTATGCATGGCAACAAATCTATCATATCCACCAATTCGGGCGATAATATACCTTGTATCCGACTCTTCCGGAGATTGATGGAAATCATTACCACCTTTCCATAGGAATCCATCCGTTACGTGATAGACATAGGCAATTTCTAGCTGACGCTCGTAAAGGTCTTCTGGCCATTTCATTTGGCTCTGAAGCCAGTCAGGTGCGACTTCCCAGTCATAGTACGACATGTATGTGCTGTCTATGAAGAAGGTGGTGTTTGTAGTTGGAGGATGGTAGAATTTCATTCCACCTGTTCCAATATCGACGAGCACTACACCTAAGAATCTCATGTAATTCTCATGTGCGTACCCTGTAGCTAGTCGATAATCAATGTATACAGATACAGCATATGACAGCCCGCCCTGCGAATCGACCACAATATATGGATCAGAATCCACTCTTAATCCCTGAAGCATTATCGATCCTACTCTCGAAACAACATCGCGTTGCACTAACATACTCATGTTTTGACCGATGAAAGACCAAGCTTCGGGACCCATTGCAGTCATATAGAATGTTGATTCAAAACCTTGGAGAGTATAGTCAGGTGTTCCACCAAATTGTGCTCCTCCAACTTCATCATAATTGTCAAGTCCAACAAATACAACATCAGAAAATCCGTAGCCCTCTCCATAATATGTTCTGATAGGGTCACTTCTATTGAAGAGTGCAACTAGATTATCCCCTTCAACAATATCTCCACTATATGCATCTAAGACAACCATACCTTCAGTATGTGTATAAAAGAGATGTTGACTAATGAAACTCGTTGTGATAGTAGCGTAGTCAAAGGTGAGAGGTGCAATCCAGAATTCCTGTCCATTGAGATATACAATATCTGAATCTGCAAGTTGCATCCAGTTTGTACCTATCTGATTTTTCATCCTTAGATAACTTGCCTCTTGATCCCACTGTCGCACAGTCGTAAGGAATTCGACCTCACTCTCAGGCGTCGCATTAGATGTCAACTCATCTAATTCATGAATTTCCATTCCCTGAAGGCCTGCAGCCCAATTGGTTATGGCAATTTCTTTAGATGTTTCATAGTTAAATTTCCAGTCTATGTACTTGTCCCCATCCATTGGAATTCCATAGAGTAGAACTTGAGCAGTAGGCATTACAATAACCATTCCAATCAAAATCACTGCAAGAAAGCTGAATTGACGAGAGGATCCAACAAAAGGAATCATACGCTGGATCTTAAGGCGCCGAAGCTCACTGCTGATATGCGACTGGTCTTCCATCAAATATGCTACACGCTTCCTATAATCCTCTAGGTTCATAGCCCCAGATTCGTATTCCTGTCGAACTGATTGCATTTCTCCTTGAAGTCTGGCCAGATCACCTTCAAGTTGTGCTATCTTGGACCGTTGCCGTTGTTGAACAGTACCATAGTGCGCTCGCATTGCAGCAAAGGCAATACCTGCAATTATTGATGCAGCAAGAGCAACAACCAATGTCATATATGATAACCAGGTCCCTGCATTCACAGTCCACATTGGTACACTCAATATTTCCAATATAATAATGAACGAAGCCGAAAAGAGAAATTTCGATATTATGACATAGAAATCCCTGGTTTTGGAAAGCATATCAGTTGCTGCACTCAATGCAATTCTTGCCGCACTAACAACTAGAAATGTAGATGCAAAGCCTAACCAGAGTTGATACGCTTCCAGTGCAGGTACCAAAGAAACAATCGTACTCTCGTGTGTTGCAGGTGAGAATGGTAATGCAAAAAGCGCAGAGAGTTCAGCAGACGATATAGATATTGAACCATTATCAGCAAGTAACATCAGAAAAGTTACATTCTGACCAGTGAGAGAGTAACCTCCAGTGGATATATAGAAAAGGAAGAACCCACCAAACTCCAAAAGCCGCCATATGATTGCTGACCTAACCTCTAAGCGTTTGACGGTTGGACCTATTTGTGAGAGTGTGGACACAAA
>JAEORG010000024.1 GCA_016841005.1 Candidatus Thorarchaeota archaeon
GGGACTTCATCGTTCTGAATGACAATTATATCACGACCATTCGTAAAGATTCCAATAGGATTCGTTGAGTACTCTCTGTCACCAACGCTAATATCAACAGGGACCCGGAAAACCATCATCGTGAATTTGTCTTCAATCTGCAAACGAGGTCTCTCATCAAGGTCCTGGACATCTTGCAAGTCCTCTAAATCAATCTCAAAATGACGTGAAATTTTAGCTAAGTCATCCGGTCGAATTCCAACAATCTCAATAAGCAACGGTGCATCAGGGGCTTCTTCTAATGTGGCGTACTTGATGCCACTCTCCAATGCCATAATGGAGAAACTTCCATTCTCTACTTTGTCGCTGCTCATTTGATCCACCTCGGTTGGGGGGATGTTCTTCGTCCATCGATGATAGCCTGCCTGGAAGTGGGTTCGTTCTCTGAACCTAGACCACAGTCAGTCGTTGAACCCTATAGGTCGCGTTTGAGATTGAACCATCTGCCTTTTAGGGTTTTGTAATAGGGTGTAATTAAAACACAATCATCTTTTCTTTATTTTTCCTAACACGATTATGCCTAATATCACAGTCACTCCAAAAGAGCCAAAGAAAACAACAGGAACAAGGATTTCAGATTGCGAGGTGGAAGGAGTGGATGAAGGCGTAGGAAATGTTGTTGTGGTAGAAACAGGACTTTGAGTTGTGTCTGTAGTCGTGGTTGTGGGAGTCGTGGTTGGTGGGATATTTTCTTCAAAACACTCGGGGTATGCATATACTATTTCCTCTGGATAGTAGTTATCATCCCAATGGTCAAAATCAGGGTAAGATAGGTCCCATACTGCAGATTTGAAAAGAGTTTGATTAATCAGACTGAGATTGGTGTGAGGAAGGAAACGTGATCTTGACAAGGGTGTAGATTGATTCACCTCAATAGTAATCCGCTCTCGCGTTGTCCCCTTGGTTTGCTGATGCAACATTTTGGAGTAGTTAGAATATTCGATTGATATTGTGTGATTACTGGCACCATAACAATAAAGACAAAGTTAAGAACTAGATATGATTGGAGGAATTTGTTTGAGGAGGAAGTGGATTGTAGGTTTATTGGTGATATCGAGTTTACTAGTGTTCCTCCCTTTGGAAGCCGCTATTGCTTCATCTAACATATACGCAATTTCAGATGATCTTACCGGTGGACCATATATAGACAAAATAGTCTATCAAGTAATAGAAGACCCAGACACGAGATTAGCCGCACTCTTTGCTGGCGTCATTGAGATGGACCTTAACTTCTTCGAACCAGAAAACCTCCCCATGTTGGCTGTGGATCCTGATGCGGATATCATGGAGGCATATAGAAATGGTTACGGACACATTACGATAAACTGTAGGGTATATCCATTAAACATCAGCGGGTTCCGTAGAGCTTTTGCTTATGCTTTCAACAAGGAAGGGGTGATGTTCGAAATCATGGAGGGATTCTCAAGGGTACATGACTCCCTTCTCCCATATGTCAATCCCTGGTGTGTTGAGGAAGACCTTGAACCACACTACTATGAGGAAGATTTCTCAATCGGGAATCAAATCTTGGATGACCTGGGCTTTGAATTCAACATGACAACAGGATTCAGAATGGCACCTAATGGTGAGTCATTCAAAGTCACAATAGCATATCTATCAAGTTCAGAGGACATCTACGGAAATATAGCAAGAATCGGTGTTGAAGCCCTAACTAATCTTGGAATAGAAGCAGATACAGAGTATCTTGATTATTATTGTTGCCTTGAACCATGGTCCTATTACAACATGGCTTTGTTTGAGAGAAACTTCCAGGATTATGATGTCACCTGGCTTGCTTCAAAGTACTGGTCAGAGAATGCGAATGATGTTTCATTGAATCCCTCAGGCTTTTCGAATTCGTCGTTTGATTCCTTGCGTAACCAACTCTTACATAGCACTTCATTCGAGGAGGTTTCTGATGCAATTGCAGAGATGCAGAGGATACTTCACTACAATGTGCCTGAACTGGTCGTCTACCAACGTTTTGACGTCCAAGCATACAGGAACGATGTCTATACAGGACATGTGGAGGACCTTGGCAGATACATAACAGGTCCATGGACTATGTTGAATATTAAGAAAATTGATGGAACATATGGCGGAACTGTTGCAATTGGGGTAAGTGAAGATGTAACAAATTTCAACTTCTTCGATTCAGTGAGTTATGTTGAACAGAATATTCTTGACAATCTCCATTTATCTCTCTACACTCGTGGCTCAGATCTACAGCCATATCCCAGACTCGCTTCATCTACAACCATTGAAACTCATGAAGATAATCCCTCTGTAACAGAGGGGTATACACGACTCACGTTCGACATAGTTGACAACATAAAGTGGTCAGATGGTGTCCAAGTTACAGCAGATGATGTAGTCTTTACTTTCCTATATGCATTAGAGAGTCAGCAATTTGGGAATCCATTTGGAGAGGATCTTTGGGATATGACAGCTGCATATGCTCCAACGAAAGACAAAGCTGTTCTTGAGTTCTGCAGTGAGTCCTATTGGCATCTCGAGAAAGTAGCTTTTGATTACATCCTTCCCAAACATGCTTTCGAGAGAAGTCCGGAGGAATGGGAAGATTGGAATCCCTTCTTCAATGAATCAGATCAGATGGTGAACTGTGGTCCATTTGTTCTTACTGATTATGAACTAGGTGAATTTTATGAGCTCATACCTAGGGATCCATGGGATGGAACAATAGGCGATCCTGTTTGTGAACCTCTTCTTCTTCCAGCAGATGATGTTGGAGTCTTGTTCAGTTTATGGGGTATCAATCTCCGGTGGAATTTTGATTGGACCTACGGGATAGCTGTACCTCCAATTGTGAGTTACGCAATTCTGATTAGCGGAGAGGAGTATGCAGTCGGAACGTTCGAAACAGACTGGTACACAAATGAGTTCTCATACCACATAAGTAAGGTATTACCTCCCGGGGAATACAATATTACTCTCATCCTTAGAGGTTTTAATTCCGCTTCGAATGACACGATAAAAGTGACTATCTGGCAGACAGGAGTCGAGTTCTTTTCAATTGCGGGTATTACCTTGATTGGGCTTACGGCTTTCGTTTACAATCGGGGAACAAGAAGAATTTACAAGATCAAATAATCACACTCTCTACTTCTACATTTCTATCTTTGATACTTAGAGTAGATGATTGTATCTTCTTTCCGCCAAATAACTCTGCTTCCAGTTCTCCACGATAAAGAGCATCTGCTATTCTTCCTAGAGCATCAGCCTTCATTATTCCAGAGCCACTTGCACCATTGACAACGAGAACACCGCACTCAAGATAGACGTAAGGAATTCGGTCAGGACTATAGCAGTATCCGCCAGCCCAACTGTTCACTGGTCGAGCACCTAGAAATGCCGGGAAATACTTCGAGAGAACTGGATACATACTATTCTCATAGTAAGTACTCTCAGGAACCATGTCCTCATCCGTCTGGATATATTTGTAAGCACGACCGACTTTGTCACCACAGCCGATCCAGAAACCCCTCTCCTGAAGTTGCGGTCTGAAGTATACACCAGCGGATGGGAGAATTGTGAATGGAATGCAACCTAGTTTGTTAAAACCTTTCACATCCAATAGATCATGCAGTTCTGGCTTGTCCTCAGCATGAATGACAAAGAGTTGACGTTTCTTGCCCTTTGTCATGCTATCGATACCAATTGGATCAAGAAGTTGGTTCGTCCATGCTCCGGTTGCTAGAACGACGACTTCAGCTCTGAAAGTTCCTTTGTCAGTAATAACACCATTTACTTTCTTCCTCTGCCAGACAAATGGCTCTCCAGGAAGTTCAAGCTTCGGGTCAGCCTCCAAAAGGAGTTTCTGAACTTCTACCCCGAATCTAGGTTTGACATGAGATATTTTCTTGAACTCTTCAAAATAGTACTCAACTAACCTCGTAGGATCAAGAACTCCGCAGTCAGCACCAAAGAGACCATAGCTCACTTCATGAAGATTCATGAGTTCTGCTTCTTCATCTCCAGCAAAATCAACATTGAGATTGGGAATCATCGCTTTCAGTTCTTTTTTGGAATAGACTTTATAGCTGATTCCTGATTTCTCCATTCGCTCCATCCAGAGTTTAACACTCTCATGCTTGAATTGCTCTTCACTGAGAAGCCAGAGATAACCTGTCTTTTCAAAGAATAAGTCATAACCTAACTCATTCTGAACATGTTCAAAGTACTTGATTGAGGTGTCAGTGAGCAGCTGGTTGGTAGA
>JAEORG010000232.1 GCA_016841005.1 Candidatus Thorarchaeota archaeon
AAGTCCCTCGATAGCCCTAGGATGGCATCGTCGAAGTCCAACCACAGGTCACATAGACTGGAATCCAATCGTGTACACAAGATATCCGAATGGTATTGATGGGTGGTACCATATAGACATCACAAGAGATGACGACGACTTCTTCTATGTGTATATCAATGGAACATATGCCTTTGGTCATTATCATGATAGATACCAAGAATCAGATTATTTCCATTTCTACGCCCCTGCAGGACCAGCCATTGACAATGTTGAAGTCTATGATACAACGGAGATAGATAAAGTGCCACCTGTATTTGGTCGAGCCTTTGTGGACCATACTCTCACGGTTGGTGAAAACTTCAGATATGACACCAATGCAACTGACTCTTCAGGAATCGATACGACAACTTGGAGTGTGAATGATACATCAAACTTTGCGATCAATACCGATGGTGTCATAACAAATGCAGTTGCTCTTACCGCTGGCACATATGGAATTGAAGTTTCTATAGATGATTCATGGGGGAATACAGCTACTGATTCATTTACAGTAATAGTTGAAGAGGCAGTAGTTGATTACACCCTCTACCTCATTACTGCAGCAATTCTAGGAACTCTAGGAGTAGTCTGTGTGCTCTGTTTCTATAGAAAACGTACCGCATAGGATTTGAACCCACTAACGCGCTGCCACAATGGACCCAAGCGCTTAATACGCCGTATATTATCCCCATCAATATCTACATAATACGTCAGTTAACAATACAAAGATGTATTACTGGAAAAGTTATAGTTTGAAATTAATAGGAGTGTACATTTATGGGTAAAGGCGTAGCTTTACTTGGACTCATCTTGATAATATTGGGAATACTCCCAATTCTGAACACAATGTTTCTCGCTGCTTATGTGGATTTGAGTATGATTCTCACGTATTTCGATCTAGGAATATTTTCACTACCGTTGGCGGGATTTGTGTTCACAGAAGTAATGTTGATTTTCCTTGTACTCGGAGTAATACTACTCATTGTTGGTGCAGCTAGATAATCTATTGCACTACATCAACAAGAAAATCTCGTTTCATCCCTAGAATAAAGAGAGGGATGACCTCTCTTTTCCTCTTTATTTCTCCATAAACTTCGCTATGTCAACTAGTACTGTCATTACTTCACCAGTGGCACAGAGATTGCCATCTGAAAACAATGAACAGTTTACCGTGATTCTGTTTCCTTCCACCTTCTCAACTCTAGCTCGTAATGTGACGGGTTTATCTATTGGGGTGGGTCGGATATATTTCACGTATATAGATCCAGTGACGCACATGTGATGATAACCATCATGTTCATCCATCTTATGACTATAGGCGTTTGCGGTTCCGGTTCCATGACAGTCTATAATCGTGGCGATGATACCACCATTGAGAATTCCCGGAAATGCAAGATGGTAGTCCTTGGGTGTAAAGGTCGCAACAACCTCATCTTCATCCCAGTAGCTCTTCAAATGGAGCCCAAACTCATTGTTCTTACCGCAGCCCCAGCAGAAAGTTCCTAACTCTGGCCACTCACCTTGAATTGAATCGTTCATAGCAAATGATTCCGACTCCTTTGTGGATATATTCCTTCAGTTAGGTGAAGAAAAAGGACTAACGAACAGCACTCATCAGACGAAGAATGCTTCCATCCTCCAAGCCATAATCCACAACAGTCTTGGTATTATCTAGTGTTTCACGAGTATCAGGGTGCATTAGATACATGTGAGGCACTAATTGTGCTTGTATAGTGGGATTTGTTACCATTGGTTTCGAATGCTTCTTTGCCTCATCTAGAACAAGAGAGATCGATGCGTCATCAGCAACCTCAATCGTGCATCGAGATGATTCTCTATATTCTTCATCCGATTGAACTCCTAATGTAATTACTAGCTTCATGGGAATCAAACCACAAAAGCTCGTTGAGGGGGCATCCTAATAACGATACTCCCTGAAACTCGGACTTGGGATTTTTCAGCTAAAATATATATATTACCTTGCATTTTCCGCAGATACTGGTTTTTGATTTTTGGGACCAGTTTGCGTGGTGCTTATAGAATGAGAAGAAAGAGTTTGCTGCAGATAATGGTAATACTATCAATGTTCTTGCTAGTAGCACCTATTTTTTCAGCTGCAGTTCCAATGACGAGGGATTCTCAAACCAAAGTGGTGAGAACCTTCACTATCACCTCTGACATGAGAGGTGGAGCAATGAGTGATGGCGTACCTGTTACTGGTTATCTATCTTCAGTTGGACAGACAGAACTATGGTACATCAATGTTGGTGCCGATTGTATTTCGATGTATTCGGTTCTTACATGTGGTTCGGCAGATTTTGACCTCTATGGTCGTCTTGGTGCTGCTCCTACTACCAGTACATATGATTGGCGAGGTTATACTGGTGGAGGAGAAGAGGTAACATACAACAATCCTGGAACTGGCACATGGTATATCATGGTTCGAGACTATAGTGGCTCAGGTTCGTATACGCTCACTGTTACACTAACCTATGATGGGGGAGGTGGTGGAGACAATGAGCTCGAAAGTGGTGTCACAGAAACTAGTTCACTTCCTTCAAGATACTCCACAGAGATGTGGTACATTGAGGTTGGTACTAATTGTGAGAGCATGTATTCAGTACTTACATGTGGATCAGCAGATTTCGATCTATATGGAAGGTTAGATGCAGAACCAACGACCTCTACCTATGCCTGGCGAGGTTATACTAGCGGAGGAGAAGAGGTAACATACAACAATCCCGGAGCAGGAACTTGGTATATTATGGTCAGGTCCTATTCAGGATCAGGGCCCTACAGTCTAACAGTGACCTTGACCTATGGTGGCGGTGATACGACAGCACCATCAGTAAGTATTACGAGTCCATCTAGTGGTGCAACTGTTAGTGATACAACAACCATCAGCTTCACTGCTTCTGATGCCAATGGAATTAGTTCTCGTAGAATCTTAATCGATGGTGCACAAGTTTCGACTTCATCATCCTACAATTGGGATACTACTGGCTACAGTGATGGAACTCACACAATTCGTTGTGAAGCCACAGACCCAAGCGGTAACACTGGCTATGACCAGATTAGTGTGACCGTAGACAATTCTGGAGGCGGAGATAACGAACTAGAGAGTGGTGTTACTGAAACTAGCTCCTTAGCCGCACAGTATGATACAGAGATGTGGTATATTCAAGTTGATGCCAATTGTGAAAGTATGTACTCTGTACTCACTTGTGGATCTGCAGACTTTGACCTCTATGGTCGATTAGGTGCAGAACCAACAACCTCTACCTATGATTGGCGAGGCTACACTGGCGGTGGCGAAGAGGTGACGTACAACAATCCGGGAGATGGAACATGGTTTATCATGGTACGCTCATACAGTGGTACAGGTTCCTATAGCCTTACTATCACTTTGACATACAGCGAACCTGACACTACTCCTCCATCGGTAAATATCAACAGTCCTGCAAATGGTGCTACAGTGAGCGACACTGTTTTTATTAGCTTCAGTGCTACTGATGACAATGGAATCAGCTCACGCCGTATTCTCATTGATGGATCCCAAGTATCTACATCATCTTCCTACAATTGGGACACCACAGGATATGCTGATGGATCTACTCACACAATCCGTTGTGAGGCAACAGATCCAAGTGGTAATACTGGTTATGATGTACATACTGTCACCGTAGACAACTCAGGTGGCGGTGGTGGAGATGGCATTGTTACCAAGTGGGCTGTGATAGTTGGAATAAGCGACTATCAGGCCATTAGCGACCTGTCATACTGTGATGAGGACGCCACTGATTGGTATAATTACCTCCACAATGTGATGGATTATGACAATATCCGAGTACTTGGAGATGGACACACATCAAACTACCCAACCTATTATGCTGATGCCAACGAATACAACGTGAAAGCGTCTCTAAACTGGATGATATCAGGTGCTGATGAAGATGACCAAATAGCATTCATCACCTCTGGGCATGGTTCTGGTGATGGTTATGGTTCTTCATATCTCTGTATGTGGGACTGTAGTAGTGGAGATAACGGAGAAGATGGAAATCTGTGGGATACTGAGCTGGCTTTAATCTTCAGCAGCGCAGTTGCAGGTGATATCTTCATCTTCATAGATCATTGCTATAGTGGTGGATTAATTCCAGAGATTTCAGCGCTTTCTATTAATTCCCATGTCTATATGACAACAACATGCACTGATAATGGATATGGATACGATGATTCAGCACATCAGAATGGAGCTTGGACCTATTACTTCCTACAGTATGGATTGATCAACCACTTCGGTAGCAATCCTAACACGCTAATGGAAGATTGTTTCGATTATGCTCTAGCTGCATATCCATATGGTGGTGGAGATACTCCTCAAGAATTCGATGGAAATTCGTCTTCTGGCTTTAAACTCTAAATCCGATATGCCAAATCAAAGGGGAGGCCTCGTCCTCCCCCAATCTTTTTGTCAGAGAGTTTCGACACTAACAAACACTTATTACAAGCCTTAACTATAGAAAATTTTAGGAGTTTCATATTATGAATATATTCGGAACCAAAGCATGGATTTGGATAAATGCAATCAGCCTGATAATAGTAGGTGCAATCTCACTTGTACCCGCCATTGCTTCACTGATTGATGTTACAATTCTCAGCCTCATCAAGATTGTAGTTGCAATTATTTCAATCATAGTTGCATTCCGAGAAACTGACATGGAAATGATTAATGGAAAAGTCTGGCTACTATTCATAGGTGTAGTTCTACTCTTCATGGGAGTGTTTCCATTCTTTCCAGCTTTTATGATGGCATTTCCCACATTTGTTGATTATCTCAACACAATGAAAGTTGTTATGGGTGCTGTCACGTTCTTATTGATAATTTTGGATTGGTCAAAACTCGGACCATAGATCGAGCATGTACTGTCTGCAGGGATAGAAGAATTGGATATCCCTGCACTCACAGCACAAGACATTGTGGAGAAGCTAGTGGTGGAAATGTAATGGATGACTATGCGACAATGAGTAACACACTTGAAGAAGTGTTGAAAAGATACCGAGATCCAAGTGGAAATGTAGATTATTTTTCAATGATGGGGGATGCAGGTACAGTTGCATTCGCAGAGTCATTAGCTACATTTGATTTAGACACTCTTGATACTAGAGAGAAACAACTTGCATTCTGGATAAATTGTTACAATGCATTGTCAATCTATGGAGTATTACAGAAACTGAAGACGGACCCAGATTTTGTGAAAAAGGGAAATTCTAGTTGGTTTCAGAGGGTTCGCTTCTTTGCACTACAGAAATTTGAAGTGGGTGGCAAGCAGTACACGCTCAGAGAGATTGAAAATAACCTCAGAAACGATTTCAAAGATCCTCGAATCCACTTTGCTTTGAATTGTTCCTCCATGGGTTGCCCTGTCTTAAAAGATGGTAGATATAGTGCAGACAATATTGAAAATGAACTCGAGGAAGCTTCGAAGCTCTTTCTTGGTTCACCCAGAGGAGCGAGAATTGACGAAAGGAAGAATACCCTCTATGTAAGCTTGATTTTCAAGTGGTACAAAGATGATTTTGCTGTTACAGGTAAATCAATTCCTGAATACATTCTACGCTATATTCCCGAAGACAAGAAGAACTATCTAGAAGAACATCTTAATGACATCAAGGTAAAGTATTTGGACTATGATTGGTCACTGAACGTGAGCGATGAGGTGGAGTGAAGCAAAGGAATGGATAAATTCAAGGGAACTCTCTTTGGTCTAAAACGGGTAGGCAAGTATCTGACTGATGGCGAGCTAAGAAAGGCATATTCAGAATATAGAGAGTCTGAGGAAATGGCTTTGCGGCTTATTATCAACACCATTCTAGCAGAGGGCTGGATAGTTACTCTATCAATGCCAAAAACAAAGGATGAGATTGCTCAAGAATTTGGTTATACTAATGATAGGCTCTTAACTGGAATCCTAAAACTCCTCACTGAGTATGATGTTATTTCCGATGATAATGGCGTATATTCAATAAAGGAACTCAAGGCGGTTCCTATTCGTCCGGAAGATGTTGGTACTGTTCTTACCAATTTCTATTATGATTCTGCCCAATTCCTTCCAGATGCACTAAGAGGTATGACCGTGCCTCTTGACCAAGTCCCAAGGATTGTGCTTGAAGCAGTGTTTAGCAGCACAATGACAGAGAAAGGAAGAGGTGTTCTGCTCCGTTCTTTCTCACCCAAGAAGAGTAGTGAAAT
The DNA here is from genome assembly GCA_016841005.1 of Candidatus Thorarchaeota archaeon. The sequence goes on from JAEORG010000232.1 coordinate 6,275, forward strand.
TGGAGTTGCGGCATTCGCAGATGTAGGACTGCCGTACATACTTAAACAGATCAATGAAATCTTTGACCCGAAAGAGATACTTCTCTTCATGCAGAACTATCAGTGGCTAACGCCTCTTACATCATCTCTTCTTTTGCTATCCGAGAAAGACATTCTTGGAAAATTAACGACAGATTTACTTGGAAGAAGATTTGATGTGAAGCTAGACCTATTCTATGGCGAAGAAATCTTTGCATACTCGTCTGAAACATTTAACGAACGAGTCAATACCATCAATTCGTATCTTAAGGTAGGTGGAAAATTAATCACCAATGACCCAACCTACGCTGCAAATGAAACTCCCTTGTCACCAGCATATACACTGATGCAGACAATCGACGGATATCCCCAACCACTTGATAGGGGGTTAATCCAAACAGTATTCGAGAAGAACAGCTTTACCATAGAAACCATTGGTGACAATTGGATAATCGCGGAAAAGGTTGGTGACGCCTAATGAGTGCTAATACAGCAGTACGCGAGCTTTTCGTAATACACCCCAGTGGTCTCCCCGTAGGTCATGTTGGTACCGGTCAGGTTGAGATTGATGATGCATTATTTGGTGGTCTTCTATCTGCTTTAGAGAATGTTGGCCTCACGCTTGGAATTGGTGATGGTGGAGCCTTAGATACAATCAGATTTAGAGCATATGAAATGCTTTACTTCCGAAATGAGGCAGGATTGATTGTACTTCTGACTAGAGAAGAAAGCAGTGATTTCTATTTGAAAGCTCGAAATGAATTGAAAGCGATTGGTGATGAAATCGAAGAGAGAAAGATGCTGGAGGATTTTTCCGGTCGTACTAGTGAATTGTTCTCTCAGGTGAATGATATAATCAAGAGCAAAGCAAGAACGATATTCGCACAACAGAATGACGTGTTCATTTGGGATGAATCTCACACATTCCAGCTTGCAGCACATCAAAATGAGAGGTGGAGGGGAGAGAAGCTCTTTAGCAATTATCTAATGCTTTCACCCCTCATAACAACAATCGATTTACCTATGGAGGACATCAAACGAATCTGTAGCCTCTTATTGGAAAAGAGACGTCCATCTGAAATCATTAACGATCCTGAAATCAAAACAAAAGATTCCCAAAAGATACAGGATACTATCAAATTCTTGCATCTATATGGAGTCGTACACTGTTTTGTGTCCTCAGCCAGATAAGTGACAATCAGGAAGTATCTAGGATGAGTAAAGTCACGAATGATACAATTCGAGACGTATATGCATCAACGGCTAGACGTTATGAGATGATACTGAAGATCTACAGGGCGTTGGGTGTAAATCTCAAGAAGTGGCGTGAAGACGCCTTTGCGGGATTGCCGACATTAAAACACCCAAGAATTCTTGATGTTGCAGTAGGCACTGGCACTAATCTTCCATATCTTGTTGAGAAGTATCCCGATTACCAAGAAATAGTTGGAATTGATTATACACCTCAGATGTTGGCAAGAGCAAGAAAACGGATACATGATGAAGGATGGAAGAATATCAAAATTGACCTTCTCGATGCAAAAGAGATGTCACCCAAGTTACAAGGTGACTTCAATCTGATTCTTTCAACCTATTCTCTCTCAATTGTTCCGGATTCTCCCAAAGTTTTAGAGGAGATTAGGAAACTCTTGAGTTCTGATGGATATCTGATGCTTTTAGATTGTCAGAAGTTTACAGGTCTACTAAAAATATTCAATCCTCTAGCTATTCGTCTCTCAACGCTATTAGGTGGTAATGATGAAACTTACTCAGTTCGTGTGAGTGATATAGCCTCGGAAATGTTTCAACCTATTCGAAGAAAATTGCTTTACTCTGGTATGTTCTATGAAGACCTGTACAGACAGAAAACCTAGTTTGACTATTTCTGAAATATGAACATCTCATATCCAATGTTACCTTCGTCTATCTGTTGCTTGACTTTTGTAATGATACTAATAGCCTCATCCAGAGTAGATTCATTGAATTCACGGTTCCCAAGTTTCTTGATAAGGTGAGCACGTGATTCAGATTTCTCAACCATGTCGAGGAGAAGTTCAGTATATTCAGAGGAATCAAGTAGGTCAAAATTGTGGTTGGTAAAGAGATCAATATAACCGGAGTGTGATAACGCATCTGCAATGCATGCTACTTTCCCAAAGAGACCTCTAAGTTCCTCTGTCAGTTTATCATAATCCTGAACTACTACATCATTAATTCCAACAACTCCATCTTCCTCTAGAACTCGATATATCTCTGACACAGATTGGTCTTTGTCAGTGAATGTACATAGTGCACACTCACTGTAAGCAGCAGTGAACGTGGATGTGTCGTATGGGATTTCTGTTGCATACCCAATCCGAAAATCTGTTAGTGCGCCTACACCTATGTCAACGGATTTCTCCTTAGCTTTCTGAATCATCTCAGCTCCAGCATCAATACCAGCTACCCGGCACGAAAACACTTTTGCGAGATATGTTGCGGTACTTCCGTTGCCACATGCAATATCCAAAACACGAGAATCATGAGTAATTCCCATCCTCTCTGCCATCAGTCTGCTTAAAGCAAGTCCTCCGGGATGGAATATACCATCCAATAGTTCAACGACAAGAGGGTGACTGTAAATGTCCGCACAGCATTTTGCGAACTCCTTATCCTCGTTCAGTGTTCTCACCTCTCACATAGCGATCAAAAAGATTGAGATTGCAGAATGGAATCATGCGACCATCTGGCTGTATCACATGAATGCAACACTTCTGAGCCCTCTCCAATTGGTAGGTATTGTGGTCCATGAATGCATGAACAGCCACGGTCTTCACTGATTTTCCAAGGAACTCAGGAACACTCAACCCACATGCCTCACAGAAAGATACCAGATTCTTGTCCGTTCCAGGAACTGCACTGGTTGAGAATAACGATTCGAATGCTGAATCCAGAATTGTGCTCTTACTTACGAGTGTTCTATCCTTGGCATAGTCTATGTAATCATCAACTTCTACTATTTCTGTCATTGGTATGATGGTTTCATCATCAACTATCATGTAGCTAATAGCTGTACAATGTGGATGCGGACAAGGTATAGGTCGAAAATGTTCAACCTTCAGAGTCCCGAGAGTTTGTTGTTCTATATGGGTAAGGATTTCGTGTACAGAGAGAGAACTGATACCCTCTGGTTCAACTCGTCCGGTAAATGAGAGTGGCTGGAAATTTATTCCAAAGATGTGGTTCTTTGATAGGGCGTAGTTAGTCAGTTCACCAATTTCGTCATCGTTAACTCCCTTAACGACAGTTGGCACTAGAACTGTTGTTAGGTCATACTTCGCGCAATTTTCGATTATCTGTTCTTTCTTCTCGACCAAATCAACTCCGCGAAGAATCTTGGATGTTTCAGGTTTGAATGTGTCAAACTGTAGATAGATAACCGCTTCAGCATCGGCTATCTCTTTCGAGAAGGTTTCATCTAGTAGTTTCAGTCCATTTGTTGATAGGACTACATCTTCAATTCCCAGACCTTTAGCGTATTTGATGATCTCTATTATCTCAGGATGTAGTGTCGGTTCGCCACCACTCAATTGTAGAATCTCAGGATTTGTTTCATACGATACAAAGGAATTGATCATATCCACAACTTGATCAAATGGAACATGGTCACCATAAGGTGCAGACGCGAAGCAAATGGGGCATCTAAGATTGCATTGCCCGGTTATCTCAGCTATTGCGATGCAAGAGTGCTGTTTATGATTTGGGCAGAGTCCACAGTCGTTAGGGCATCCATCTTTAACTTCTGATGACCAGCGAAATGGTTTACTTCCTGGTCGATTATACTTCATGGACCACATCCAGTGCTCAGCGTTATCTGCGATGTGGGTCTTGGTAATTCCATGTTCAGGACACTCCCGTTCTAGATAGATCTCATCTGAATTTGTAATTTCACGTGCATCAACAAGTTTTCCACATGTTGGACACAAAGCCTTCAATGCTGCACGCTCCAGATTAGTCTAGGAATTTCAAGCAAGATTAGTGTAATATTGCTGAAACCACTCAGTAAGTATTTCAAATTAAGAGTATTCGTTTTCCAGTATTAACATTGCAATGAACCAATGGTATATTATGAGTTACCATAGCGACACAGCTTCGTGAAAGACATGACTTCCGAAGTATCCCTTCAAGATAAAACAACCACAAAACAAGAGATAGTCCGGTTAATCTCTAGTAATATTAGTGCAATTCCTCTGATTGCAGAGCACATCAATGTCAGTGAGGAAGTTGTTTCTTCTGTGATTCTTGAGCTCGTTGAAGAGGGAAAACTCAAGGGGACTTTCAGTGAAGATGGTTTGCGATTTTTCAGGTCAGACGTTAAGATGCCAACAATCTCGAATGAACCTATTGAGGAAGAGCAAAAGGACAATCCTATGTTCATTGTTCCAAAGGCTATAGTAACCATGGGAATTGCAATGTTCATTGCAGGTCAGGTTTTTACGAGAGTCCTTGCTCAAGGAACGCCATTACAAGAAACATCTGCGGGATTAGTCTTACTAGGTCTGATTGCCATTTTCGGAGGTCTGTTCTCATTCACGAAATTTGAAGAGAGAAGTAATAACCCCAAGTGAAATTTAATTTGTGTCATTAATGAACTTCAAGATTACCTGAACGAGTTCTTCGCTCTTGTCTTCCTGAAGAAAGTGACCTCCCTCTTTGATAGTTACATGGTCCTGTCCCTTTGTTCCGGGAATCTTCTTTAAGAAGTAGGCATCTTGACCTCTCGTAATTGGATCCTTGTCACTAAATGCAGTTAGAAAGGGTTTCTCCCATTTTGAGAGAACAGTATCCCAGACCCTCTGGTTCTGGACAAGATTTGATGGAACTAGGTATGGAAAGATACGTGCTCCAGCTTTGAAAGATTCATCTGAGAAAGGCGCATCATATGCTGCGATTTCTTCTGGTGATAATGTAGATACTGTTGCAGATTGTATAATACCACCAATATCCATACTTTCGGTTTTACGAGAATGGACGACCCATCGAAGAAATGCATCTTTCTTCCGAAGTTCTTCTGGGGTAATTCTAGATGCTCGCCATACTGAGAGTTTGAATGTTGTATAGCCTATTCTAGCCTTCATTCCCCTTGCTGCAGGAAGGGATGTATTGGCTGCAATAACTCGCGCAAATCGATCTGGTTCTGCTCCTACAACACGCAGACCGATGAGTCCACCCCAATCTTGACAGAAGAGAGTGACATCTTCTAGTTCCAGATCTCTAACAACCTTGAGCATCGAATCGACATGCATTTGATAGCTATAATCCTTTGTTCTAGCATATTTGTCAGACTTACCAAATCCGATTAGGTCAGGTGCAATAGTTCGATATCCTGCATCTACAAGTGGAGGAATCATCTTTCTATAGAGAAAGCTCCACGAAGGCTCACCATGCATGAGTAGAATAGTCGGATTCTCTTTTGCACCTTCATCTACATAATGAATCCGAAGGCCTCTAAAATCGATATAATTAGGAGAGAAGTCATAATCAGGCAGGTTCTCAAATCTCTCCTCTGGAGTTCGCAGAATTTTTGATTTTGCCATGTCACTCAGTATTATTATTCGATATGATGAGTGTTTGCATCTCTGGAATATTAGAGTTTTAGAGTGAATGTGTACTGGTCATCTTCTATACTCAGCTTGCTCTCAATGAGATTTCCAGTTCTGTGGATGAAGTCAATCATTGGAACATTTTTTGGATGTACATATGCAATGAATGCACTGACGCCTTTACTCTTGGCGATTCGCATCATCTGTGTTAATAGGAACGTTCCTATACCTCTATTCTGGTACTCATCCTGAACGAGTAAGGCAAACTCAGCTTGGTTTGTCCTTGGATCTTTTAGATACCTACCAGCAGCAACAATCCTCTCGCATTCTGGCTCCTCTCCATTTTCAGGGAGCACCCCGACCAATGAAATATCAGAATCTTGATCCACATAGTAGAATTCTTGTAATGTCTGACGCCGCAGGGACTTGAGTGGTGTGAGGAACCTAAAGAAGATGGATTCTTCACTAAGGCTGTAGAATAGGTGTTTGATTCTATCCGCATCATCAGGACGAATAAGTCGTACACGAACACAGATTGGTCCTTCAGGACCCTCGAACTCTCTCTCTGCTTCGTACTCGATTGGGAAATACGTACCACGTGCAAGGAAAGGCACTTGATCTTCGAAGACATAACGCATTTTCTTGGCAGCTTCGAGTAAATCATTCCTAAAGTCTGGATGTGCAATTGAAATTAGGGATAGAACTCGTTCGCGGATCGTTCTACCACGAAGAGTAGCATAACCATATTCGGTGATTATTGTATCCACATCACCACGGGTTGTTACAACTCCTGCTCCTTCACTGAGACGAGGAACAATCTTCGAAACAGAGCCATTCAGAGCTGTCGATTTCATACAGATGATAGCTTTACCACCGACAGATTGCCATGCACCTCGAATGAAATCAACCTGCCCACCAATACCACTGTAGAACTTGTGTCCTATCGAATCAGCACATACCTGCCCAGTGAGGTCTACCTCTAGTGCTGTATTGATTGCAACCATCTTCCGGTTCTGGCTAATTACTGCGGGATTGTTTACATATGAGGTCTCTCGGAATTGAAAGGTGGGGTTATTGTTCACATAATCATAGAGAGCAGAACATCCCATTGCAAAGCTAGCTGTGACCTTCCCCTCATTGATGCCCTTCTTCTTATTCGTCACAACTCCTTCTTCAAGCAAGTCAATGATACTATTACTGAACATCTCTGTGTGAATTCCTAGGTCCTTCAATTCGGCTTTGATCAAATTATCAGATATTGCACGCGCTAGAGTCCCAATTCCTATCTCCAACGTTGACTCATTCTCGACAAGTCGTGCAGCGTATTTTCCTATCAATGCAGTACGCTCACTGACCTCTGGCTCTTCGAATTCAACAAGAGGCTCGGTATGTGGAACAAGATAATCAATATCTCGTACATGAAGGTAGGATTCTCCATGTGTGACAGGCATTCTTTCATTTACCTGAGCGATTACCAAATCGGCGGATTCAGCTCCGGTCTTAGTTATGTCGACTGAGATACCCAATGAACAATATCCATATTCATCTGGTGGACTTACCTGTATCAGAGCAACGTCAAGGGGAATCCTTCTTGATGTGAAAAAATATGGGATATCTGAGAGCGGTGCAGGAGTATAATCTGCCCTTCCTTCTGATACAGCATCACGAATGTTGTCTGAAACAAAGAAGGTGTTATGCCTAAACTGGGACTGGAATTTTGAATCAGCAGAAGGAGTATTTCCAAGAGTTAGTAGGTGCACTATCTCGTTATCCGCCATTCTATTTGCATTGGCTGCTAATTCCCTAGCCAGATGATGAGGAATACCACAGCCCGTTCCTAATAGAATACGGCTACCTCGCTTTATTTGTTTGATCGCACGAGTTGCGTCGACTATCTTATCCTTGTAACGCTCAGTCCAGTCGTTCGTAACTCTTCACCGCCGACTAAGATGAAAAGGAAGCTTCCTATGGACCATATAGAGGTTTCGAACTTGTTCAGAAGTATAATCGATTGATTTCGTAATACGACAGAATCTTTTACATTACGTATGAAATGGAACAGATTTAGTTCAACTATGAAGGGAGAGAAATCATTGCCCTAGAAGTTTGAGCATAGTCACTTCACTCAAGAGCCCTAAATCCTCAGCTATAGTTTCGACTGCTTTCAATGCGGGAGAATCTGATGAAAGTTCCCATATTGGTTGACCCATGTAGTTCAGTTTTGCAACCTCATCATCGTTTGGTATCATACCTGCCAAGTATAGGTCATTCTCTTCTAGACCCTTTGACACAGCATCTACAAGATTTTCTGGAATTCGATTACCTATGACTACTAGTTTCTTAAAATCAATATGAACTTCCTTTGCGAGGTCTCGAATTCGTAATGCAGCCTCGAATGCTGCGCGAGAGGAATCTATTACTACAATGAGAATATCAACATCTCTATTCGTACGCCTGCTAAAATGCTCCAGACCAGCACTCATGTCAAGGAGTGTTATTTCATAGTTTGATGATAGTCTGTCCAAAATTTGAGTGAGCAACCGATTAACATAGCAATAACAACCTTCGCCCTCAGTTCTACCCATTGCTAAGAAATCATAGCGTTCTCCTTCAATGAGTGACTCGAATATATCACCCTCGAGAATGTCTTGTTTGGCTGCAGAGGCTGGAAGAGTTCCATCATCGATGCTCTTTCTCATCTGTGTTGCAATCTCACCTACTGATTGTGGCACTTCCACTCCAAGAGCTCGTGGCAAATTCATTACTGGATCCGCGTCGACTAAGAGCATTGATCGTGCTGTCTTGTCAGCAAATACTCTAGAAAGAAGAGCTGATAATGTTGTCTTCCCAACGCCGCCCTTACCGGATACTGAAAACACAAGACGCTCAAGCATTCTTATCAAGTGAGAAAGCTGTTTTAGCACATTTAGAGTCATCGATATGTCGATAAGAATTTCAGAAGAAGTCATATGTGGAAACTCATTCTGGAATATCAATCTGCAAGTGGAGGGAGAGTTATGTATCATGAACAGGCTATGAGTAACGAAAACTCACAGAATGTGAAGCTCGTTAATGTTGTACGTGTTCTCATCTATATCTATGCCATAGTGATGCAGGTCTTTTGGGATTGGGTAGGAAATCCTTCTGGTTTCACTATAGATCCAATGATAGTTCTTGTACCATTATTCCTTGCAATCATGGATTGCACATTGATATACTGGAGTGAAAATCACCCTCGGAGATTCTGGAATATCTTGCCATTTTCTTCTATATTAGCGATTTTAGTCGCAATCAATACAATCTGGATTACATTTTCGGAAGCAAAGTGGTATGCTCCATATTTCGACCTAGTAGTATTTGGTGTAGTTGTTATCCTTGCTTCGTTATATGAGATGATACTCTGGATTCAGCGAAATCAAATGCTTCTCAAAGAGTTAGATGATTCAAATTCGAAAGAAATCAGAACATATGAAGTTCAAAAATAGTAGAAAATGAAGGGTAGCTTTGAGCGCAAATAGGCTCAAAGAACTACCTGATTTTAATTACTCTTCCTTCCACTTGGCTTCCTGCAAATATTTCGGAATACCACTCGAGTCTTGTGGGCCTACTTTCAAGGTCCAGCCTGATGCCTCTTCGGTCTCACCACTAATTCTTGCCGCCATGCCTGGACTGATGAGAATCCTGTGATTCACCTTATCTGCAATGCCAACTTCTTCAAGGGTCTCTGCGACCTTCTCAGCAGTCAGCTTCCTACCTGCTACAGCAGATTGTACACTCATGCCTTCAGTATCAACAACTACTAGGTACGTATCAACATTACCCTGTTTGATGTCACTCTCAACAGTAAAGAATGTCAAAGCAAAGTTGGTCGTATACATCACTGGAGAGTCAGGACCTACATCACCGTACTCCTTCAGCCCTGCTTCTACTGCAACGGGTTTAACTGGATCTGTGTAAATGTTATTACGTAAGAAGGTCAGTGGCAAATTCGTCCACATCTCAAGACTATGAACAATGACCATGTCTGAGTACCTGACTATCTGAGCAGCTGCAACAAGTGTTTCGTCCCATTGAGTCAAGTAGGCAGCATCTCCTTCTTTGTGGTCAGCCCAAGCCGTTATGGGAGTTCCTAGAAGAGGATATCCGAGGGTTTCGTCATCCTTTACTGTCGAAGCCCTTCGTAGCTGAGTGAAATTGTCGATTGTTGCTCCGAGTCCTGCTTTTGTTACTGTCCCCGGATCTATGACAATATCATCAACTCCTACTGCTCGTAGAGTGTTGACCAGCGTTGCAACATCATCAAGATTACCTGGTGCATAAGCAACCAGCGGTAAGTTGTGTTTGGTGGCAATCTCACCAACCTCTGCCCAGGTGTCCATAGTTGCGGCATATAGAAGCGGATGTTTGTCAGCTATTGCTTTCGCTGCGGCAGCGAGCATCTTTGGATCCAAAGAACAAAGTACAATCGGCCAATCAGTGACACTGGCGATATGTTTCGCGGCTTTAGCAAAGGTCTGTGGATCTTTTGATACGCCTCTTAGTGCAATTCCGTCTAAACGAAGGTTCTGGCCTATATAGACGTAAGTCCAGTCTTCAATAGCTTTCACTCTCTTTGAGAGACCTTCATTATCCATCGTATCAGGAACATCCACAAAGATGGATACTTCATTAGAATACCTAAGATCGTGTCTATAAAGAACAAGTTTTCCGCCAATCGCTGCGGCTCTGTCTCCGGTACCAACAACAACTTCTCTCACAGGAGGCCTGATTAGAACCTCAAGTTTTTCCAGTTTCTTGGCATACTTAGCCTCATTGATAAGAGGAGTACAGGCCTTCATCTTGACGGTATGCTCTGCAAGCTTTGTCGCGAAAGCCATACAGTTAGCTTCACCACATTCCTTACAGTTTGTTCCTGGGAGAAGCGGGTAAATTTCCATAGGTCCTGGTAGTTTAGCCATTAGTAGCCCTCCGGAATGTTGATTGTTGTCCAATCGTGGTATTCTTCTTTCGGAATCTTCCTATGTTCTTTCATCCAGTCTACCAAGTCATGTGCTGTCTTCATTGCTGCAGGATGCATCATCATGAAGAGGTCGTTTCCTGCCAGCATAAGGGCTAATGCAGTAACGCTCTCCCATATCGGTCCTCGAAGTTCTCGGGGTCCCAATTCCTCATCCTTTAGCCATGCCTCTCTTGCAGCCCAAGCATTAGTCGTGCCTGAACTGATTGGGAATCTCAATTCCTCATCACCCAAAAGACCTGCAAGTCTCATTCGCTGCATCATAGTAAATGCATACTCAAGACCGTATCCTAGAGCCGCAGTTGTCGGATCGATGACTATCTGTTCTGGTTTCAACCAGTCGAATAGACGCCGATTCAACTCTTTTTGTTGATTGATATCAAGAGAAGTCCAAGATAGAACAACCTGATCGTGTTTCTTTGCTGCTTCTGCAATCTCCTCGTATACATCAACGGTTGCAGAACAAAGCAATACTCTCTCACCTTCACATACCTCAGCAGCCTTTGCTAGTACAGGTCCATCTTTCTCTGGGTCACCTGCGGACCCAATGAGAATAGGAACTTTGACTGCTTGAAGGACATCTTCAATGACCTTTGCAGCATCATTGGGGGAGGTGTCTTTCAGTTGTCTATCAGTACTGATGAGATGCAATGTTATCACATCTGCACCATATTTATTCACAGATAGCTTTGCCCACTCAGCAGGGTCTTCCAAGACCTCATTGTAGGCCTTCTTCACAACTCCAGCTAATGATATCTTCATATCAAAGACATCTGCTGCAACAACTGGGGGATTCTTTGGTGGGGATTGAAATAGATCCCAAGCAGGTGCTGTGTGACCACCAATTGTGATTGTGTTACTACGAGTTCCGCCCTCGCCTTTAGTAGCTCCAATTGTCACCTCTTGTATTGCTGAGGTGTATTCTCCAAGAGGCTTTGCGAAGGTTGTGTTAATCAGAGATTTTGGTACTGCAAGTGCAGGAGCTGCTGCACTCCTAGCTGCCTGCGCTACCATAGGACGTAGAGCAAGCTTGAGTTCGTCTAATTCAATAGACACATTCTCAAGTACGAGCTCTGCGAAGTCACCGAACATCTCGTCCAGCGTGGAACTCCTTTCGCCCTTTTTTTCGGTCATTTCTTCTTCTTCCCACCTGCTTCCTTCCGTCGGATAATGACTTTGTCAGCATGTATTTTGGCGTTCTTGAAAATGATTTCAATTCCACCGCCAACACCGCCTACCATCGCAGTCAAGTCGCCGGGAACCATATACCCTTCAGATGAGGTCGCCATCTCTGCAGAATACGCAGCTTCATCCTCTTCTTCCTCTAGCTCGACCCAGCGTTCTACAACTGGGTGATTCTTTTCCTTAAGGAATGTCTTGAGATCTGCAATGGTCATTGCATCTGTTTCAGTAGGAATCTTATCTCGAACTTCTTCGGGTATAAAGTCAACAACTCGTTCCTTAATTGACTCGGGAATCCAGACAATTCTGTCCCATCCTCCATCAACCTGTAGGAACTTTGGCGAACGCATGTACTCGATTGAAAGTCCATGAAAACCTGGAACTTGGCGTCCACCAGCCGTTGAGTCTGCCATACTTGAAAATGGAAGTCCGTTTACAGTGTCACCTTTGAAGTCTCTGTGGACAACACCTAGACCATCTACTTCTGGAATCACGAATGCAATGGCTTCAAAACAACCACAACTCGTGTGAGGCTTCTCAAAAGCACTATAGAGAGCTACTGAATTGACTTTACCTAATGACTTCTCAGTATAGGCTTGATTTACTCCAGTGTATTCACCTCTATATTCATCAAGTGTGTCGCCCTTTGGAATCGCATAGAGTGGTCCCTTAGGATCAACTCGAGCTGCAGCACGGCCATCAAACCAACTGATTGCACCACAGTTAGCATATCGCTGAGGGGTGATTGTGCAAACGTGTGTTGGAGCAAATGACTGACAGAGTGAACAACCGTAGAATGTATCTACATCTGCATCACTTAATCCTCTTGCACGTTCATCACGCGCATTGTATCTGTTTATAGCCTCATCATATCTGGCTTCGATCTCTTTTGGATCTGTGATGAATGTCACCTGAATCTTCTCGATGATGTTCATCTCACTCTTAAAGAGCCGAATCAAGACTTTGCCCAGGTATTCAAGACTGTTGAATCCTTTCTGGAATGACTTCTTGCTCAATCGAATCCAGATATCGTATCTTTGGTTGAGGTGCATCATGCCCTCAACAAAGTTGACGTATTCGTGAATTCTTCTCTCGATTACTCCTTCAAGGTCGGGTTCTATCTCTTTTCCAGCGACCTCAATGAAGATACCAAAAGGATGATAGCTTCCTTCTTCCATGTCCTTGAGATCAGGACCGAGTACTGTGATCTTCTCGTCTTCAATCTCGTCCATCTCCCTTGCTAACGCTAGCTCGTACTTCTTCTCCATCTTTGGACCGCCGAGCTCAACGAACATGTCCTTCCCACGGACACGCTCTCCTTCGTATACTACGCCGATATCGACGGGAATATCTTCGAATGACATATTATGTTCCTCCTCCCACTAATTCGAGGATTTCTTTCAAGAGATCATACCAGTTCTTCTCCTTCAAGTTGGGACAAGACCACTTGGCATGAGGCTGAAAGTGGCGCCCGAGAGCAATCGCAGTAATCTCAGGGGCGAAGTTCATGATTCCGGACAGCATTGTCCATTGCATGTAGTATGGTTGCCCGTAGGTGTAGACTAGGTCATAGGGGCCTGTTCCATGAGGACCTTTCCATTCAGGGTCCTGTAAGAAAAATGCCACTTCCATTGCTCCTACGTGCTTAGCATTCTCAAATCCTTTCTCAATGAAAGCCTTGATTGCTCCACCAGTTGCGATGACTGGTATATTACCGGCTTTGGAGAGCTCAATGATGTAATCAACCATTGTGCCTTTACCGTATTTCTCAGTGACAACCTCCGACCCTACAACCAATAGAGGCTTCTTACACAACTTGAGGTCGCGTTTGAGAACATCAGCTTTGGTCAATGATTTTGCAGCTTCAGGGCCACAGATCTCGCCAGTCTGCCAGGGAATCGGTTTCATCATTTTCACTCGCCACCTCCATGAATCTGCTCCTTGAGCATTGTTGGATCTGGTATCGGTCGCTCTTTCCACTTCTTCTCCTTCATCTGTTCAAGGATCTTATCCTTGAGTGTGATGGGGATATCAGAGTCTCTTCGGATATATTTCCAAACATCCTCGGGGAAGTATCCATAATTGGTTTCATGAAGGTCGATATAGTGGCTGAGCTTGATTGAACGACCCTTTGCAGTGTCATTAGGTCTGATACACAGTTTAGCTGTGAGGACATTTGCCTCAGAAACCGTTTCTGCTGCATAGAAGAGATGTTCAGGACCAGGTGCGGTATACATTCTCTCACCGGTTCTGGCATCATATACCATCCAATCACGTTCTCGTTCTGCTTTTCCGAGGAGCATTCGTCTATACTTGGAACCGTGTGGTCCTACAATCACAGGAACTCCGAGCCTCCAAAATCCTGCTGCAATTGATGCAGCTTTCTGTGACATCGCACCCCAAGATATACCGACTGCTCCCACACGATGGTGGATGTAGTCTGCAATCTCAGCATAATTACCACGTAGGTTCCTCTTTGCAAATATAGCAGCAATCTTGATGGCTGCACCTGCTATGTGTGAGTTCGCAACGCATGAACCAACATTCACCACGCAACCTGCGTCAAACTCACCACTTCTCCGCTCGTAAATGGATTGACCATTTTCATCCTTTACATGACCTGCAGAGATTGCAGCACAACCAGACGTCACAATAATGAATCTGCGTTTTGCAAATTCCTCTGCCATATCATGAACAGCTTTTCCTCCACCAGGATAGTTTGCACACCCTACATGTGCAATAACTCCTGGAATCTCTCCGAACACAATCGGTTGTCCGACTCGTCGGATTTCAGTGTCTTGGACTGCTCCTCGTCCAGTTCGTACCATATGTGTTTCATTTGTGCATGATTCTTCAGATACTGCAACCATCCAACTATGTAGGTCATAGTCATTGGGACATGCAGATTCACATCTTGCACATCCAATGCAGTTTTCGTAAATATCACGAAGTGGTTGCATATTTCCAGTCTGTGCCGCTAGAACAGCTTCCTGTACGTTTTGATCATTCGGACAAGCCCGAACACATTCCATACATTTCTTGCAGTCCATAGCCATCTTCTGAATTTTCTTTTCACTCGGGAAGTATTTCTTCTTTCTACGTGCTGGCATGATTGCCATAGCAACCCTAGTAGCAACTTCACCGACTTTGCTGTGATCTGAGATATAGGCACCGGGTATCTTCCCAGAAATTAATTCTTCAATAATGGACTCAGGAGAATCATCTGATCTATCAGGTAAGCCCATCACTGCCTTATCACTAGTAGAGATAACAGGTGCACCTACTTTCTTAGCTTCCTCAACAACATTGGTCCGGACACATTGCTCATCAACAACGACGACATCTGCCTTTCCGCTTCTGATATAGCGAAGTTGCCATGAGATAGGTCCAATGACCTTAGCGTTAGGATCTCGACGTGTGATGTCCCAAGCTGTGCAGCACATACCGCCAACCTCTGCTTTAGCATTCAATCCATTCTCAGTAATATAATCAGTAATGGAAGCAGCAGGCACAATGTTGTGGCCAATCGTAAGAATGATTGCTTTACTAGTATCCATCGTTCCCATACCAGATTCAACTAATGGTGCATCTGGATCTGCTTGAGGCATGTCAAGTGTAGAAACCTGTGCTAGGTCAGCAATCTCCATGCTTAGCTGATCAATCATTCCTACATGGAAGACTTTACTCTCAAAGTCCATCCAGTTTCCTTCCTGACCAGTTGCAGTTGCAGATAGAGTATGAGTCATCTGAGATTCACAGTAGTCAAGAATAATGCTAGCGTCCTCTAAAGTTCGTGGACGCATTCCTGTAACTAAACGTGAAACAGGAGCATGTATCTCTGTACCAGGGCCTTGTATGAGCTTGGTCTGTGCGCCATACTCTTCGATTAAATGATCTATGAGATGGCGAGAGTGTGCTAGATGAGCAGAACATCCAATATTTGCTGCAGCTAGTACTATCCTCCCTTGCTGATCCTTCATACCTATTCCACATGCACCGCGTTTGTCTCCGGACAAATCACACTTACCCATTGTACAGAGACAACAGACCTGACAATAGGGCATGTATGATGGTTCGTATTTTGTTAGGAGTTTATGGTCCCAAGACCGCAGAGTAGTCGGACCGGGGAGTGGTGTAGGACCCATTGGTTCGTCCCAGTCGTCGTCAATAACCGAACCGATTCTGACTTCGAGACCTTTGAAACGACCAATCCCAGTATCCGCTTCTTCTGCTTTGAAGTGTACTTCTTTCTTCATAGCTCGCTCAGTTCCTGTGCGTAGTAAGTCTGCCAGAAACAATTGTGCATTAAAAAGTTATGAATTGATACGACACTTAACGTAGTTATGTATAAAAAACAGCCTTAACTTGGTCATATTTTGTCTGTTTCAGATACTAAATTTGAATGCCAAAATGATTTCAAAAGGTATTGAAATAAGTCTGCTTAGGTTAATGACCTAAACTTACCAGTTGTTCCTTGATTTGCTTAATGGCTAACATTCCAGGCGAATTTTCATCCAAGTCAATAGGAGCCAGTCCTTTTCGATCCGCAGCTCTAATCGTTTCATCAAGTGGTACTATTCCCAGTAATGGAATTCCTTCCTTCTCGACTCTTCTTCTTATCATCTCTTCATCTTCAGGAGTGGCAACCTTGTTCCCTACTGCATATACATTGCCAACATCGATGTCACCTGCTAGAGTCTTAATCCTACCAAGAATATCAAGTGACCTACGTCCAGGTTCTGCTACTACAAGTAGAGCATCCATTCCACGAGTCGTTCCTCTTCCTAGATTCTCAATCCCAGCATCCATATCCATAATGAATGCCTCATCTGTACCAATAACAAGATGGCGCATTAGACTCTTCAAGAGGGTTGCGGATGGACACATACAACCAGAACCACCTGTATCGACAGTTCCTGCAACTAATAGTCGAATATTGTCAGGCCCAATAATTGCAAATTTCTCAGCTAGGTCATCCACAATTGGATTGAGTTTGAAGACACCAGTAGAAGTCGGGCCGACATCTGCAATTGCAAGACGTTCCTCAACGAGATCAGCATTTTCTGTGAGCGGGACGATTGTATCTGCTACTTCAGGTGGTATTCCCAATGCAGACCAAAGTGTATAGCTTGGATCTGCATCGACCGCTAGAATTCTCAATCCATCTCTACCAAGTAGTCTTGCCAATGTACCAGCAACAGTAGTCTTTCCGACCCCACCTTTTCCTGCAACAGCTATCTTCATTCTATAGTTCTCCTCTTAGTGCTCTATTATTTCTTAACAAAACCGTTTAGTTTGGTCAAAATATCACTCATTCCATCAGAAACTTCTCCAACCCATCCACTGAAAGAAATCTCCTGATTATCAATTCGAGTCATCGTATTTGATATCCCTAGGATGACATCTGAGGGGTAAATAGAGAGTTTTGCTTTTTTATCAGTTAACGTTCCTGGATTACCTATATAGATCAGATGGGTTTTAGCCAATACTTTTGCGGCTTGACCAGGTAACATTGCTAATGCATCATCACCTACAACAAGAGCAACATCATAATTTCCTTCAACGATATCTTGAAGCGTTGACCCTTTGTCCAGCTTATCGCCTGCAATTTTCATTACACCCATTGCATTACTCTCTGGGAACATTGGTAATGCATATGCTTTCTTTCCAGAACCTCTAATTGCTTCTAGAAGTCCAGACATAGCGGTCAGATTCTCATTCTCCTTTCCTGAATTTAAAATACCTCTTCCATAGAATATTACTATGCAGTCCGCCATGTGAAAACGCCTAACAAGACCTAGAAGCTCTTGTGCTGGTATTCCCTGAACCGGACCTGTAATTGTGGATTTGCCAGCGACCTCACCAGCCAGCATCTCAAGTAACTCCTTATCGCCGCCGATTGAAATTTTCATTCTGTGATTTGCCATCTTCATGGTTTCGGTTTCTCTTACATCCACCACACCGATGGTTCTACTCTCAATCCCTTCAGGTATATTATCACCACGAGGAAGAACAGCAAATCGACTTGGATGCCTATGTAGGCTTTCTGTAGGATCGGCGCCCCAGTAAATAATAAGCTCACCATTATTGCGTACATATTCAAGGTCTATCTCTAGTTTCCCAGAATGGATTTCGTGGGAGAGAGCTTGAAGCGCTCCCTGGCTGACAGTTGATGCAATCACACCTCCAAGAGTTTCAGCCAATGTTAGACCTGCCTCGATACTTTCATTGGATGCTGTTGTCCAACCAAATAGAAGAGGGTTGTCTGAGGTCTGGAGTAATTCACCTGCCTGTTTAATCGCGTCGTCTAGAGAGATGGTTTTTTCGTTGCCATTATCCCTAGTTACAGCTGAAAGATCTTTGGTCTTCAGAGTTTCAGTCAGATGTGCATGACCCAATCTACAGAGCCCTAATGAGTTGACTGTTTCACCTTCAACTTCAGCAGATACATCATCGCATAGAAGCGAACAACCATTACAGACTATTTCCTTCATTAGGTCACCTACCAAATCTCAATAGCATCAGTACAACAATATTGTTCACAGACCCTACAGTTGAGTCGGTCTGGGGGAAACCTTCTACATTTCTCAAGATTGATTATTTTAGAAATTCCATTCTCAACTCTAAACACTGTAGCTGTACCCATGGCAGCCTTTCCCTCTGCGGTTGGAGGTTCTGCCGCAACATCAACGGGACAGACTACAACACAATTTCCACATCCTGTGCACTTGCTTTCGTCTAGTTTCACACCTGTTTCTGCAGTTGACTGAAGAGGTGCAACCATCTCACGAATCTTCGCCAAGTTTTCTTCGAATCCTGCTTCCAAGAGAGGAGGACAGTCATCTGGAGAGATATCACCAAGTGCAAGTTTCGTGGCGAATGCCATACAAGTCTTGGGTTCACAAAGCCGACAGTTAGTCTTAGGTAATAAGTTGTAAAGTTCCATTGGACTTAGTTTCAAGTGTCAATACCTCTCAGACAATTGATTATGTGGATTTGCTCTCGCGGACATCAGTTTTAACTATAAAGAACTAATCGGTGGAGGAAAAATATCATACACGGTTTCAATTGGAAGTGGAAAGAAAAATTAACGGGGTTAATTGTCCACTTTAGTTAACCTTATACTCGCAAATGGACCACGTAGCTTGCCGTGAAAATGAAACGCCTTCGTTCCCAGGTGATATAACTGAGCCGAAAAAAGACAGTAAAGAGAAAAGCAACTGACAAGGATAAAGTAGCGCTCTTTCTGTGTAAATGCGGTTCGAATATCGCAGAAACTGTCGATATTGAAGCACTCAAGGAAAAATATGAGGCAAGTGACATACCTGTCGTAGAAGTTGACGATCATCTTTGTTCTGAACAGGGAGTTCATGACCTAATTGAGAAAATCAAGGAGCAAAAGTCAGATAGAGTAGTTATTGCAGGGTGTTCTCCCCTATTACATAGTGAACTATTTTCTGATGCTGTTCGTGAGGCAGGATTAGACCCTGGCCATCTACACATGGCAAATATTCGTGAGCAGTGCAGTTGGGTGCATTATGATGATCCTGAAGCCGCAACAAAGAAGGCTGCTGCAATCATAGACACAGGTATTGCACGAGTGCGGGATTCCCATGAAATACCGAGGCATGAACTACCAATCACTCAAAGTGCCCTTGTCATAGGTGGAGGTGTCGCTGGATTAACATCTGCTTTAGAGCTTGCAGATGCAGGAATTGAAACCATCATTGTTGAGAAAGAGGGATTCTTAGGTGGTCACATGGCCAAGTGGGACAAGCTCTTTCCTACTTTCGATTGCTCCATCTGCATTCTAGGTCCTATGATGACACGGGCATCAAGGCATCAAAATATTCGAATAATGACACTTACAGATATAGTAGATGTCAAGGGTAGAGTTGGTCAATATAGAGTAACAGTGAACAAACGAGCGAGGTATGTCGATATAGAGTCATGCACAGGATGCAATCGGTGTCTAGAAGTCTGTCCTGTCGAAGTTGCTGATGAGTATAACAATGGGCTTGGGATGAGGAAGGCAATGGTTCGTCCCATAACCGATGCTGTACCAATTGCACCTTATATTGACATTGACAATTGTATTGGATGTCAGTCGTGTGCTGGTGTATGTGAACCAAAATCACTTCGCTTTAAGGAAGAAAACTGCACCGAAGTGCTAGAGGTTGGAGCAGTTGTTATTGCGACAGGTTTCAAGTCCTTTGACCCTTCAATTGTGGAAGAATACGGCTATGGAAGACTTCCAGATGTCATTACATCAACTGAACTTGAACGTTTGATGAACCCTGGTGGTCCAAGCGGTGGAAAACTTGTTCGTCCGTCGAACGGAGAACCACCTCGGAATGTTGTCTTTTTTCCATGCGTAGGAAGTCGTTCTCACAGATTCAACAGACCTTATTGTAGTAGAGCATGTTGTTCAGCAGCAGTTAAGGAAGTCATTCAATTGAAGCAGCAGCTCCCAGATACTGATGCTTATGTCTTCTATACTGATATGCGGACATTTGGCAAGGGTCAAGAAGAACTCTATGTCAGAGCAGCTAAGGAGTACAAAGTTAACTTCATCAGAGGCACTGGAGGAGAGGTAGTAGAAGACCCAGTAACGGGTACAATTTCAATTCGATCTGAGGATACACTTCTGCGAAAGAATCTGGAGATGGAAGTAGATCTTGTCGTCCTTATGGTAGGAATGGATCCCCAGCCAAGTAATATCGATTTAGCAAGAAAATTCAAAGTACCTTTAGATGAGAATGGATTCTTTTTGGAACGACATCTCAAATTAGCCCCTAGTAGCACAGAATCCAAAGGAGTGTTTCTTGCAGGAGTTGCACAAGGCCCAAAGGACATAGCTGATACTGTAGCACATGCTGGACTCGCAGCATCCAAGGTAAAGACACTACTTGCCTCAGGAGATGTTATTGTTGATGCTTGTGTGCCATCCTTTGATGTGGACCTTTGTATCGGATGCAGGCTTTGTGAACAGGTCTGCAACTCAAAAGCAATCAAGTTCGAAGGAGAAAAGATTCCAGAAATTGACCAAGTTGCCTGTCGGGCATGTGGTGCCTGTGTTGCAGCCTGTCCTTCTGGTGCTCTTGATCTTCCATGTCTTACGAATGAACAGCTGGAGAGTGCTACTAAAGCAGCGATTGCATTCAATCCACATAGACCAGCAATTGTTGGATATCTCTGTAGGTGGTGTGCATACAGTGCTGCTGATAGAGCAGGGACAGCTAGAATGAGATATCCTCCAAATGTCATACCCATTCAAGTGCCATGTACCGGGAGATTGAATGCTGATACACTCCTAACTGCATTTGCAGAAGGTGCAGATGGTGTAGCGGTGATGGGATGCCATATTCAGGACTGTCATTATCGATCAGGAGCACGAGATGCGCAAGGAAGAACAGAGAACATTAAGGAAATTCTTGAAGCTGCCGGAATAGATAAACATCGTTTATACTTTGGTAGTGCTTCTGCTTCTGAAGGGGACTTATTTGCTGAACAGATGATTGATTTCACAAACGATATTGTTAGACTCGGACCTCTAGGTAAAGAAACTTCGAGAAAACAAGAGAAAGTTACTGGAGGATGAGTCGATGGAGAAACGAGAGGTATCAATCGGAGAGAAGCCAGTAATTGAAATGGATGTCGTAGATGGCAAAGTTCGATTGACATGGGAAACTTCACTCCTGAAGAAGACCCTTGACCATGAGATCTCGAAGTGTGTTGGATGTAGTTTGTGTTTACCATGTCCATGGGATGCGATTACTCTAGGACCTGTTCAAGAAATTGCTTCTGGGCGGATTGAAGGAGCCCCTCTTGTGAACGTCGACCCGGATGCTTGTACATTCTGTGGTCTTTGTGACTCCGCGTGTATTTTCAGAGCTTTCGATGCGAAGTATGAAGGTGAGGATGCTATCAACGAGTATAATCGAATTGATGGCACTCATAAGATAGACGAGGAAAAGTGTGCACCTTGTGTACTCTGCGAGAAAGTATGTCCAACAGGATCGCTTAGAGCCGATGTTAAGGTAGATAGAAAGGAAAAATGTGTTACTTATCAAGGAGAAGAATCTGCCAGTGGCACAATCAAGATTGACGAAGACAAATGTTCTCAGTGTGGACTTTGCGAAATCCTTTGTCCTGAAGCCATCAAGATATTTTGGTCAGATACAGTTGAACCCCCGAAGTTCAGACCTGCTGTTGCAATTAGAGTGAATGAAGAAAATTGCGATTATTGTGGACTCTGTGCAGACATCTGTCCCGATGAAGCAATCGAAGTTACCTGTAAAGAATCAAGTAAGAGGACGATTAGACCACCAGAGGTTTCTGGGACTTTGACTCACGAAGACAGTACTTGTGTAAAGTGTGGACTATGTGCTGAAGTGTGTCCATTTGATGCTCTTGAAGTTGAAAAGCCTTTCAAGGGAGAGGTAAGAATAGTTCAGCTGGATAAATGCGATCCAACAGGATGCCATAACTGTTTCAATATATGCCCAACTAAAGCAATCTATCCAACAGGTACAGCTGAGAAAATTGAAATCCTTGATGAAGCCTGTGTATATTGTGGCGCTTGTGAACATTCTTGCCCATATGATGTGTTGGAAGTTCATCGCGAGGGATACAAAGTTGAGGAATTAGATCGTGCTCGAGAGTGGGAACGAGCTCGAAAGGTCTTCTTTGATGCAGTAATTGGTAAAGGACCTCCTATACGAAATGTCTTCGAGAGAGACATTGTGGTGAAGCATGTCGAAAGACCTCAAGTCAAGAGCAGTGAAGTAAGTGGCTGGGATTCGACAGATGAAGAAAGAGAACGTGCGATGAAAGCCATAGAACGCATACGTGATATTATGAGAGAAAATCCACGTACACATCTTCAATTAGAGAGAGGACTGACAAGAAAAGTCATTGAAAAGGTCACGAATCAAGAAGAGCAGAAGGATGAGTGACTTCTTCATCTGACCGTGATGCAGTTACCTGAACTCCATGGAGCTGTGATGGAGTGTTCGCAGGTGGAATATCAATAAGTGCCATTGCCCAAGGGCTTGGAGGCATCACAGCAAGACCTTCGGAGACCTTTTCGCTTCCAAATGCGCGTACCACAATATCTCCAATCTTATTCTTCAGATTGACATTCTTTCCATCTTTTAGTCCTAATTTCTGTAGATCACTCTTATGCAATGTTACAATTGCTGCAGCATCAATATACTCCTGAGAATATTTGTCACCAGTAGCTGCGATGTCAGCCTCAAAGGAGGGAGCTACGACTAGCTTCAACTCAACTTGCGGAAAGAGTAAATCACCAAGTGCCATGGTTTGACTCACCTGTCAGACGTGCATCACATCGTTTGACATATCATCCTTTCGTTGTAGCTAACTCTGGGCCGCAAACAGCATACTTTTGAAGATTCGAATAGTATGGTTCACATTTCTTCAAACTTGGGAGCAATAGATATGTCGTATTCAATAGTCTGGGTATTCAGCATCTTCCTTCTTATCTCAGGCTCAATGAGTCCAATAATGCCCTGGCAACAGACTAACGGGTTACAATGGGGATTCAATGATGGAATGCGATTTGATTTCATTCTAGAAACATCACAAGTCAATGGAGAGGGAGGCGACGTAGAGGATTTGGAGTTCTATGCAGTAGCTCCTTCATTACCTCCTATAAGTAATGATTCAGATTCTCTCATCCGAATTCCCTTTGCGAGATTCGACATCTATCTTAAGAATGGAACACAATTTGGTTCCACTCGTCTTGCTGTTCCAATAGGCAACTGGACACTTCTTTCTTCAATAGCCTTGCAACAACCTACATTGCGAAACGAGTCTATAGAAATAATTGATACCCAAAATGAGTGGGGTTTTCTTCTTGAAGATTTGAATCCACCTGATTACAGATATTGGTATAAAATCAAGTTTTCAAAAATTGATGGTGTTCTCACGGAAGAGAGCCAGGTCTTTCATGATTGGCATGGGAATGTAAGAGATATTTTCAACACAACGAGAATTGAAGAAGAAGCAACATATCTCTCAATTACTACGAGTGTTATTTCATTGGCAATAATTGTTATGACCTTAGTTGTCATGCAGAAGACGCGTCATCGCAAGTGATTAGATCTAGTGTATTTGTCAGAGCCGCAATAGACACCTTTTTGAGTAACTATAGTTTAGATTTCTTACTTTATAGGTGGTGTCAGTGCGTATCGCTGCTATCTATGGTGATGTTTTCGCAGAACGAGTATTAGGAAACCTCATTTCGTTCAAGAATTTCTGTACCGGCTGTGAGCCTGTGTGCGCAGAATGTAGAAAGACATACGGATCGTATGTGGGAGATATTGTCGGAGTTCAAAAAGTCGAATCGGTATCGCCTACGATGATTGAAGATCCAGAAGAATACTTCAAAGACGTAGTTTTGCCGGAATGTGACATTCTTCTTGTAGTCGCAATACATCATGATCTGCTTGCATCAATTGATTACATAGTAGAAATGACAGGAGCAAAGGCAATCTTAGCACCTATCGAGGACCCATCATGGATACCTCCAGGTCTAAGAGAACAGGTGAAGGAAACACTTGATAAAATGGGAATTGAGAATGCATTTCCAAAACCATTCTGTACACTTGAACCCGGACATGGTAAAGTAATCGATGAATTCATTGAAACCTACCATGTAGGTAGACCAAAACACTATGTGGATATGAAAGATGGTGCCATTGCAGAAATTGGTCCAATAAGATCAGCACCATGCGGTTGCACATGGTACGTCAGTCAGAAGGTCCGTGGAAAATTCATAGATAATACAGAAGCCCTCTTTGAAGAAATCTCCAAGGCACATCACACATATCCATGTACTGCATCCATGGCAAAGGATCGAGAGCTGGGGGATGCAATCCTCCATCTTGCAGGATTTACTGCACGCTACGCAGTCTGTGAAGCAGTAGGAATCGAAGATTGTCGATCACGAGTAGAGAAAGAGAGTGGACATAGAGATTCGAGACTTTGAACGACATTATATGTCACAGGAGCATATGAGTTGAGGAAAAACTGACATTGAGAAACACTGAAAATGTATGATGACCATCAGGAACTGAACTGCAATGGTGGATGACATTATAGAATACTGGGCCAGTCTCTCTCGAGAATTGGCAGCTCGATTCAATATCCACGATGATTTCGATAAGAGCTCGAAATTCTGGAATTGGGAGAATTTTGGGGATGAAATACGCACTCTGAGGAACAGGTTTGGCATTAGGAATGACTATGTTGACATCCTAGGTCTCAGGGTTGATTTTGAAACAGGAGAGACCACAGACCTCCTAAGCAATGCAAAGACGAATACAAGTCGTGTAATTCCTCATCTCTATTATCACACAAAGTCACAAGACAAAGGAATTGCTAATGAGTGGGTGAAGTATAATGCTCTTTCTGGATCTTGGGCATGCAGATACAATTTCGATGAGAAAGATGTGAATGCATTAGCAGACGCCTTTGTTAAGAATCGAGAGGGACTCTTTGCAGCATTGAAAAAATTCGGAGCTAAAGAAGTAGACTATGGAGATGCTGCATTTGAGATACCATTCCTGCCTATGATTAAGGTGTTACTTGTGTTCGAAGATGCTGACGACGAGTTTCCAGCAAGTGTACGACTTCTCTATGATAGGAATTCTATCTATTACATGCCCCACGAACAGTTAGGTGACATCAGCTGGTTCATTGCGGGAAGAGTGCTGAAAGCAATCTGAAAAGTTGAAAAAAGTGCATTTCTTGCTCCGTTTTCTTTCGAAAACGAAAATTGGCGTATGCTCAAGTTTCAAATTCGCCCTAGGGCTTTTAAGGCAGATGTTGTCCACTTAGAAACGCAATGTGAACCAGAGGAGTGTTTCTGTTAATCATTTACCGGATTCATCTCACTGGTGAACGAGGAAAGTTACTAAGGCGAGGAATAAAATGGCTGACAAAGTTTTGAAGACAGTCTGTGTGGGAGTTGGTTTCGTTGGTGGTGCAGCTCACGTACCATCCTTCCGCAAGGTGCCAAACTCTCAATTATACGGACTCATGGCTAGAGAAGGTAGAGAGAGTGAAACTTTTGCCAAGGAATGGCAGAAGAAGCTGAAAGAGAAAGATAACTTCGATATGAAGATTTACTATAGTTGGGATGATGTATGTAACGACCCTGAAGTCGATGCGGTCTGCGTTGCTGTTCCAACACCATACCACTATTCAATGGGCAAACAGGCTCTTGAAGCTGGAAAGCATGTCTATCTGGAAATGCCTATTGCACCAAAAATCAAAGACGCAGAAGAACTTGGGAAAATTGCTGAAAAGAAAGGTGTCACACTAATGCCCATCCTGAACTTCAGACAGTGCCCAGGTTATCTCAAGGCTAAGGAACTCGTGGACAGCGGAGCAATTGGAGAGCCTATTGCTATCACATTTAGGGAGTTCATTGCAGCAGAAGATCTAGCAGACCAGTGGCCTCTGAGCGGTTGGGCTTGGAACATAGAGAAGGCTGGTGGATATCCTGATTATACACTATCCGTTTGGAGCCTCGATATGTTCCGTTGGTTCTTCAATACCGAAATTGTGGATATGAAGTGGACTGCTCATTACAAACCCATTGAAGGAATTAGTGATTTCAAAGGCTACCAAACTGTGGGAATTATCAAGTTCGCCAACGGAGTGGTAGGTACAACAATGGTTGGCTCAACTGTTGCAAAAGGTCTAGACTTGAGTAGGTTTGAGATTTTGGGGAACAATGGAAAGACGATTCTTGTTGATTGGATTCCAGCTAAGAATAGAGAGATCTTTGATGTAACCCTATTCGGTAAGAATGGTGATGACCAGAATTGGCAGGTGGAAGGTAAAGGTCCAAACATTTGGGGTCACAGACAGCTAATAACAAACTTCGTCCAAGCTTGTCTGGGCAATGAAAAGCCTTTATGCACCTACAAAGATGCTATTGCAGCTCAAAAGTGGTCAGACAAGATAGTCACAGATCTCATGTAAAGAGATTGCAAAATGTAGAGGGGGAGAGCCCCCTCTTAACTTCTTTTTTCATAAACGCAATTGTTCAAGATTTGTACCTCAATGCATAATATACCGTTGTCATCTAGAGTTTCTGAATCGAAAATGAAATTCCCAGCAATGAATCGGATTCAGCAGACCATTATTGTAGTAGGAATAATTGTTGCATTAGTTGGATTTGGAGGCCATTTTCTGGTTCCTGGAACTAGTCGAAGCGGTCTAATGATTCAGGTTGATTCTGATGAAACAGCTACTAGAGTTATTGACTTAGATCTTACAGACGCTGAGTATTTCTTTGGGATGGAATTTCTTCCACCTAGCCAAATTTCTAATTCAAATGTTACAGCATATCTTCTAGATTCCATTAACTACAATCTCTATACTCATGGAACACCATTGTCTAGTGTAGATGCGATCTTGACTGTTGAAGATTCATCTCGTACACAATACAACACAACGGTCACAGATAAGTTGGAACTATATGTGGTCATTCAGAATAATGGAACCGAACCAACCTATTGGAATTACTACTATGCGATTTTACCATCGTCATTTTACCCAACGCTGACAATAGGGTTTACAGGTGTATTCGTAATTCTAGCCAATCTGGGATGGATTCTGAGAGGGTGGAAACGATACTTTATAGCTGGTCTAAGTGTCAATGTTGCCCTTTTCTTCATTCGAATTTTCACACTATCAACTTACAGTCTGGGACTTCCAGACGTTTTCTGGGATTTGATTCATACTGAGATGTACAACGACTACCAGTATTTCTACTTAGCATGGGTGCCTAATATGGTCGAAGGTGCTTGGCCATATTCTGATGCATTGTACTACTACATCTACCCACCCTTGTGGATTTACTCTGTGTCAATCTTCGGTAGTATACCATCATGGTTACCCGGCCTGATCTTGTTTGCATTCAATGTTGCCGCAGGACCTCTCGTCTACATGATTACTCTTAGACTAACAGAAGATCAGAAAAGAGCAATCTTTGCGATGCTCGTCTACCTCTTGAATCCAATCACACTCTTCTATGGGTCATTCATGTGGCTCAATCCAACTCCCTTTGTCTTCTTCATTACACTGTCCTTTTACTTTGCACAGAAAGAGCAGGAAACATATTCGATTGTTTCTATGGCCGTTGCAACGTTATACAAACAATATGCTGTTGTTCTCTTCCCTATTTTGGTGATTCTTTTTATAAAACACAAGAATACACCAGAAATGACAAGGAAGATCAAGGAGTTTATTCGCTATTCTCTCCTCTTCTTGTTAGTTCTTGGGGTAGTATCCCTTCCATTCTTGATTGTGGATCCAATGTATTATCTAAACAGTATGATATTCTGGAATACAGGTAGTTATGAGAGACTCACTTATTTCATTCCTGATAGTTGGATGCCTGTTCATGCAAACACATTCTTTCTTTGGTTAGGATTTCCAAGTTGGTTTACTGACGCAATTGCATTCCTGTTGATCAACTATGTCTTTCTCATAATCTGTGGGATTGTTGTATACGGAACATACTCCATGATGGAAACATCTGTAGATATGTTGCAGCATGATACAGAACGATATAGACATCTCTTTACACACGCATTGATTTGGTCCTTTGTAGCAATTCTATGTGTTCAGATATTCTATCCTCGGGGTGCCTACAAATTCTACCTCTTGGCTCTGGCACCATTCTTTTCCATACTATTCGATTATGACGCGTTTACTGAAAGGATGAGTATTCCATTCAAGTTTCAACGGAAACATCTCTTTCACATTATTATGGCATGGACAGTATTCCTGTTCTATAGGTTTGCATACTTCTGGATACTAGGACTTTGGATGGGTATTGTTCTATGGAAAAGTGGGAACCTCAAACGGATTCAAAACAATCTAGTGACAATTCTCTCTTTAAAATTCATCAGAAAGACAGAATCACTTGAATTAGATGAGCTGGAAGAAATCTATTCAGATTAGTAACAATATTCCAGAATTTAACATGAATCGATGAATATCCTAATTCAAGGCTTTCTTTAAGTCAGCTAGGAATCCAATTTCATCCTCAGCCAGTTTCTTCTTTATCTCTTTCCAAGTGACAGAGCAGTTCTTGTATTCTACTCCAAGTAATTTGTGAATTGCTCTATCAATATCCTTCTTTGTTTCTTTGGTAGGTTCGACTCCAATCTCCTCGAATATCGAGCCCATGTGTCTGAAATAGCAGGTCATTATACATTTCCTCTTTCACTTTCAGAAATAAGCTCTCTGCATCCAGCAAAGTTGCCATCATAGACATCCCGTACTCTGTTCTCATTTATCCTAGGTATTTTCCAGCACAATAGAGATATTGAATAGCTATTTCATTAAATTAATGAATGAAGATTGGTCATCTATGAATATGAAACGCGTTACTGGTTTAGGTGGAGTTTTCTTCAAGGCTGAAAAGCCGAAGGATCTACAGAAATGGTATGAAACTCATTTAGGCATTGAACCGGACTCGGACGGGTTTATCACATTCAAGTGGCTCGAGAAAGACCCTCCCAATAGACATGGTCATACTGTGTGGGGACCTTTTCAAGGTGATACCAAGTATTTCGAACCGAGTAAGGCACCTTTCATGTTTAATTTTAGAGTCGATAATCTGGAAGCCCTTCTTGATGAGCTCAGAAAAGAAGGAGTAACAGTTATTGAAAAAACCATGGAGGATGAGAATGGGAAGTTTGGATGGGTTATTGATCCTGAAGGCAATAAGATAGAATTATGGGAACCATCTGAAGCAACTTACAAAAAGGAATGGTATGAGAGATAATCTAGAATCCTTCCTGCTTAAGGCGCTCCTCAAGCATTGTCATTCCGATTCGAGGATATTTCTTCGTAGGATAAACAATCATGGGAATAGCAGATATAATGAAATCATTCTTTGTCAATTCTCGCGATATCCTATCAGCCTCACCAATATGATCTACAACAAAGTTCGAGAATAATATTGGTTCCGTAGCGGAGATATATGAATACCAATAGACAAGTGAGTAATGTTTTGTCAACCAGTTTTCTAATTCTTGGTGATTGATTACCTTATCGTCAAATTGAATTTTAGCGAAAAATCTTGTACTTCCTCCTGCTGCAAGATCCCATCTAGCTGCAAACCACAACGCACCACTGTCTATCATTTGATGAAGGGCTCTTCTTGCACTTCTTGCGGTCATCCCAGTTTTTCTAGCAATCTCAGATATTTGCATTCGGGCATCTTCGGTCAGAGCTCTAAGAACCCTGAGATGCACCCTCTTTAATTCAAACTTTCCACCCTTTGATGTTAAGAGAGGATGAGTGTCGACTGATACAACGCAATCGTTGGATCGTATATATGAGCTCAATTCTAGCATCTGTGGAGAATCAACATACTCAGCAAATACTATGTATAAGCCACCAGTTCCACTGGCCACTCGAGTTACTTGTAGAACACTTCGATGACTACCAAGTAATTCAGATAATTCTTCAGGATCTTCGCATCCATCAGTTTCAATCTGAAGAAATAACAACTCTGCGCCTGTCATCGCAGATGAGAATAGGACTACAAAGTCTGTAATTATATTTGACTCAATCAGGTTATTCACACGTTTTCTAACAGCATTTGCACTGACTCCAAGATCTCTCGCGAGAGCCTCGTAGGACATTCTACAGTTTTTATCCAATGCCATGAGGATAGATTTGTCGATGACATCCAAGACCAATAACACTCCGAGATGTGAACACAGAAGCATTCCATCTCTGATATTATCTTCGTTTTCGGTTCAATCCTTTCCAAATTTCGTAACAAGCTCAGACAAAGAACAGTAATAACCCAAGATTGAGCAAAAGTCATGTTTAGAGCTTCCTTTCTCCGTAGGAAGTAAACAATACGTTCCCCCCCAAATTGATGAAAAGGTGTTCTTAATGTCTAATAAAAGACCATTCAAATCAGTTCTATTCCTACTACCGTTATTTCTTGGTTTAATCTTATCATCAACAGTAATCCCTGTGGGGATTGGGGATCAAATATCATTAAATCGAATGAACCCTGATATAAAACAAGATTTGATGGATGAAATTCACCCAGGAACTGAGGGGGATTTTGCTCTAGCTCAAGATAGTCAAGAAGGTGTCATGAATCCTATTCTCATCCAAGATTCAGGGTATCGAGAAACAAGTCTTTTGCGTGCTAGAACTGATTCAGGTACTAATACAATTCAGAATATCACAATTGATGAATCAAACAACTGGTATTCGAACAGTACAGAAATTAGTGTTACAAATCTGAATAGACTCTATGCAATTAATGGTACCTTTGATACTGGTATAGACCCTTGGACAAGTTCTACCACGGATGGAAGTGGTGGAGCGAATACACAAAATGCAACCTATGATTCAAGTAATGGATACATTATAACAAAGAATACAGGAGAATTTGATACAAAGCCTCCATTGGGTGATCATTATATTCATTATTATGGCTGTGAAATTCTATGGGGTCAGACTGTTTCAAACAGTCCTGCGGCGGACAATTTCAGTCTGAGCTTTGATTTTAGATATGCGAGCGGACCCATGGATCCCCAAGGAGATGACCTGAATCCATTAAACGGAGATCCTGAGCTTGTTATATACATCAATAGTGTCCAATATTGGATGAGCTTGCTTACGCTTGATTCCCATGATACATGGTTTAGGATAAATGACTTTCAGGTTGATGTTCCAGGTAGCCCACCTGTCTTCAAAATCGAGATAGGAATTCTCATTGAATACAATGATCTTACGCTCTACCCATCAAGCGATTATAATGATGATGGTTTTGCTGATGGTGTAGGAAATGCACAGAATATCACGCTATATGTAGATAATGTCGAATTCAGGGGAGTCGATCCCCCAACATTTACAGAAGTTGATTTAACTTTTAACGCAGGGGTGTTATCATCACCAATAACTGGCACAAGTGGATCTGGATCTGCAACAATAACTAATCCAAGCATGTGGACAGTTGACCCTCTTCAGATTGAAGTCACATCAAATACTTCTGTGGCATTCGATTACATAATTACTACACAGTTCTATAGAGATGTGAACTCTTCGTGGGTTACAGACCTGTCAAAAGAAGGAGTTTCATACTCAATGACATCAGGTCAAAGCGCAGATTTGATGACATATACATATAATATACCCTCCAGTGATTATCAGAATTTGACTATGGATATTAAGTTCCCTTCTGATTGGGAAAATGTTTCTATTTGGGACGCTCTAAATAATAATATCACAGCATCGTGTACTGTAACTACAGACTCAATTCATGCGTCTGGTAGTGTACTTGATATAGTTGGGTGGTGGAGGATTGAATTTCAAGCCCCTAACTATGCGAAGAATATCTCAGTTCAATTACAAGATACTGGCATGTGGTCTGAAAGCTCTCTCTTTCGTCCAAGTAATGTGACACGAATACAAGCTGAGATAGGAACTTCCAGCACTACACCTACTGGAGGAAATGCCATAAACTTCACCTGGTATCTTCCTAATTCATCCATTTGGGTTGTTGATTCAATAGGCTCAATGAGTAATGGTATGGTCAATAGCTCAACATGGGTCTTTGGAAATACAAACACAACAGCAGGACAATGGGAAATCGATGTGTTTTGGACAAATGGAACAGAGATTGCCTTCGCTAACGCATTATTTGATATGTACCATACCGCAACTCTAACTCCGCGTGAAGCGTACATATCAACAGATGTGGGCTTGTCGTTCACTAACATGTTCTATTATGTTGATAATGACACAGGAGAGTATATCATTGATGAGCCCGCATCAATAGTTGCCAACTGGTCAAGTTCAATTGTTATTTTTCAAGAAAACCCAGTTCACAATTGGTGGGAATACACTTTCGATACTTCTCTAATCGGAGGAGGTAGTTTTACTGTCGTTGTTAACGCGTCACTAGCATTCTATGATGATGTTTCAAGTCAGTTTGTGATTGAAACCACCTATTCATCAATTTTTGACTTACCTGATGTTCCTGGAGTTCCCGTTGAGTTAGGCCTCAACGAGAAGTATGTTGTAAATATGACTTATCAGTTCTCTAACGGTACAGGAATCACAGATGCATCAATAGACTTTACTTACTCAGGTCCGGCATTAGGTCTAAGTAATAGCTCACCACAATATCTTGGCGGTGGTACATACTCATTCGAAGTGACAGCGTTACTCTCAGGGGATTATGCAATTACTATCACTGCTTCAAAGAACTACTACTACTCAGGCGATGATTCTTTCAGCTTAATTGTGGGCGAAACCGGTACTGAGTTTGTAAGCTTAAATGGCACAGCAGATTTGGTACCTTTTGGAGGAACATATCATCTTGTCCTCCAGTATACTAATAGTACTGGTTCTGGGCTTGTTGGTGCTACGGTTGAAGTAGTAGACATTTCTCCATCTACCGGTCTGATTCCTGGTGCTGCAACCTATGAGGGGAATGGATACTACTCATTTGATCTTTCACCCACAATCGCTAGCACATATACACTTGTCATCAAAGCGAACCTGACAAATCATGTAACGAGATACTTTACATTCAATCTACTTGTAACACAGATTACAACTGTGCTTGTTCCCGATTCAAGTGGCGCAACTATTGCAATTGACAGAAACTATACAGTGCAACTCACCTATGAAGATGAGTTGAGTAATGGAATTCCTGGTGCTACAATTATACTTCCAAACGTTCCTGTGGGACTTTCATATGTTGTAACTGAAGTAGGTGGGGGAGTATATAATGTTACATTGATTCCCTCTGTAACTGATGTAACAACATTTCAAATATCATTCAGAGCTAATAAGACGAATTATCAAACATCCTCAACTGCATTTTCATTATTTGTACAAACCATCCAGACGGATCTTGTACTTCTGGATGGAGAAGTAATTGGATCAGTCCTTGTAACGGATTCATATTCAGTCACGCTAGCATATATTCGAACTGACACGGGAGCAAATATCACATCTGCTGATCTCTCAATAGCTGCAACGCCATCAACTGGTTTGGTACCATCAATACAAATCACAGGAGAAGCCTATCAAGTTAGTTTCTTATTTGATAGTATTGGAATTTGGCAAATAACTGTATCAGCGAATAGATCTAGTTTCGTTACAGCAGTATTTTATCTCGAAGTGGATGTAAACCCGATTGGAACTGTATTCCAGGGTTTCAATGGTACAGCTGATATTGTTGGTTTTGGGAAAGATTACTCTCTGTTAGTAAGATACACAAACAGTACAGGATATGGAATATCCAGTGCAATTGTTGACATTGCAGAAATAACTCCTAGTGTGGGAATCATTATTGGTTCTGCGGTGGAAGAAGGGAATGGATACTATTCAATTCTATTCACACCTACATCTGCTACAACATTTTCAATTCTCATTCGTGCAAATGCGTCGAATCACGTCATTCAGTATCTTTCATTCTCATTAGTAGTCATTCCAATCGAAACTAGATTGACTCCGATTGTCACTCAAGCTGAAATTTCACTTGATCAAAATTACACCTTACTTCTAACTTTCTCAGATGATGGAGATAATCCTATAGTAGGTGCAACTATCACGCTGGCAAATCCACCAACAGGATTAACATATACAATCTCAGAAGTTGGGAGCGGAGTTTATTCAGCCACACTTATTCCTAGTGTTACAGAGGCAACGTCATTCCAGATGTCATTCAGAGCCAATTTGACAAACTATCAGAGTTCCACAGCCGCATTCTCACTTCTCGTTCAGGTAATCCCAACCAACCTGAAAGTTGTTGATGGTGTCACAAGTGATACTATTCTTTTCTTGGAGGAATATTCTGTAACACTTGCATATGTTAGAACGGATACTAGCCAGAATGTTTCATTGGCTGATATACACGTGTTCTTTACACCTACAAGTGGGTTATTGTATACAATTACTAGAGTAGGTAATTTGTACTATCTTTCCTTCACAGGGAATCAGACAGGAATATGGCATATCACTACTACTGCAAATAAGACAAATCATGTGACTAGTTCACTTCAACTTGAACTTGAAGTAGTACAGATTGATACTAGTCTGAATGATATTACTCTTGTAGAGTCTCTTGTATATGGACGACATTATAATTTCACATTCAGTTATAGACAATCTGATAGCTCTGGCATTATCGGAGTAGTACCTACAATTTCTGGATCAGCAGCAGATTGGGTCTATGTGACTGAAGCTACTGATGGAGATTATACTCTTTCATTAACTCCAGGGAGTGTCGGGTCATTCGAAGTAACCCTCACCTTTAGTCTTGAAGGCTATGTTACCAAAATAACAACACTAGAGTTTGATGTTGAAGAGGTAATAATTTCAATTGTAGATATGCAAGGACTTACGTCATTAGAAGGACAACTTTCTACTCTTAGCCTACGACTTGTTGACAGTGAAACAGGATCAGCAATATCAGGTGCAACTGTCACGTATCGACTTATTGTGGGTGCAGCTCCCTCAGGGACTGATATTCTGTTGGAGTCTATAACTACACCAGGGCAATATAGCTCCACATTCATCATGCCTAGCTATGATTCTGATGCAAAGATTAGGATCTATGTTGAAATGGCCAATCACCAACTTGAAGCTCAAGCAGAGTTTGTAGAGTCAGTTCTGGCACCAACAGCAAGTGAACTGACTACTCTCACAAGAACATTCACACAATACGGCCCACTCATACTCCTCGCAGCAATTGTTGTAACAGGATATGGAGGTCGACGATCCTATACAAAAAGAAAACGGAAAGAGAACCTTGAGGCTCTAGCAATCAAGCGACGATTCGATGACGTTAGGAATATGCTTGGTGTTATTGTGCTCCATAAGGACAGTGGAATTCCAGTTTATTCACGAATGATTAAAGGCGGCTTCGATGACTCGTTAATATCTGCGTTCATCACAGCGATTTCTCAGTTCAGAGCGGAGTTTGCAGTAGATCAGAAACAGTGGGTGGTTACACCTATCTCAGATATCATCATGGCAGTACGTACACAAAATCTCGTTTGTGCGTTCATAACCACTGGTAGCCCAACTAAGACACAGGAAGACCGAATGATTCAGTTCGCAAGAGCAGTAGGCTATGTCTTTGACAGTGAATTCGATGAAGCGCCAGTTCTTTCCATTAGTGAAACTGATGAGAAAAGATTTGATCAACTCTTCAACGAGATGCTTGATATGAATCTTCATCGACCTCACAAAATTATCGACACAAAGGGACTTCCACGAGGACCAAAATGTCTGAAGGCTGCAATCAATGAACTTCAAGAGTCAGATGGATTTGCTCTTGAAGAAATGGCTGATAGAATGGCAGCATGTGGGTTGGAGGAAGGAAGAGTGTACAAGATTATCATGGATGCAATTGAAAATTCACGTGTTATTCCTATCGAAGGATATACTGACCCTGCTTCATCTCCATCTTCAGATGCAATTGACGATTCCATGATATTTCCTGTTGTAGATGCAGACTCTTTTAGAGAGAGTTCAGCGGAAGCAAAGCCTGCTCATATTGATACTGAGGATGAAGCTTCAAAAGATGCCGAAAAATTCCTTAGCGATGTGGAATCACTTCTTGTAGCAGAGAAGGAAGATACGAGCGACGAGGATTCAGATGCTGACAATCCAGAGCGGTTAGACCTATCTTAGGTCTCACTCATATCATGAGGTTACAAGATCCACATGGATATACATAGTAAGGTGTTTGATAATTGCAAGGTGCATATGACGAATGGGAGAATGAGGATTGGCTTCATAGCGCAAAAAAACTGATTCAGTGGACATCCGAAACGCCCGTGAAAAGTCGAGTAATGCTCCTAGTCCGTCACTCTCATAGAGAGGTCATCGAAGATAATATTGATCAACTGAGTACAGAATTAACACCGTTGGGTTTTCGGATGTCAACAGAGATGGGAAAAAGACTCCCAACCAATAGAAGGACTTGGTTCTATTTTAGCTTTGTAACAAGATGCTATCAGACAGCAGACCAGATGAGCAAGGGAATTCTGGAGAGGGGAGGTATAGTAGAAGATATGGATGCACTTGAAGTTCTTGTGGCCCCAGAAGTGAGTGATGATAGATTTTGGACTGCCCTTCAACCAGATGGAGAGAATATCACTGATTTTGTGAATATGTGGGTAGAAGGAGAATTTGGCGATATGGTAGAACCTTTCGAGAATTATAAAGAGCGTTTTCTAAATGATACGATCAGAAAACTTCAGTCATCATCAGATGGCTCATTACACATCCATATCACACATGACCTGGCTATGATGGCTGCCAAATCAATACTCTTTGGTAGATTAGTCGAGGTGTCGGACAGAGAACCATTCCTTGGTGGGATCGGAGTGATGATGAGGAATGGAAAAGGATCACTCTATTCTTCTGGAAAAATCTATTCACTTGAAAATTTCCTCGAATAAAAAGCTGAAATTAAAGGTATACTTGCATGTATTTCAATAATATCATTACAATAAATTGCCACACCCAAGAAGTAATCAATGCAATTGTATCAGTCCATTTGATGAATGCAATGAGCGCTACCGATGAATTACGAAGCTGGTTCTGGATTGTACCTTACTGGATCATATCATATAGCATTGTGTTGATTGGTTCAATTACTGTGGGGAGTATTATCGCACCGAGTTTGTATTGGGTAGCATATCTTGTTATGGTTCCACTTCTAATAATTCCCATAGTTTACAAGAATCTTGTAGGTGGCGGATGTAGTCTGCGATTTCAAATCTGTGCATTTGTAAAAGGTGCTTTTGTTGGTATGCTATTCTTCATCGTCTCAATGCTAGTAGATCCTTTTGTATGGAATCTACTACAGCCCTCAATCGGTTGGAATGCGCTTTCCCTTGAAGGGTTTACAGCTGCAATCTATCAGATATGGTTCTACTCTGGCTTCTTCGGAGGTCTTGGTGCTCGAATTGTTGAAGTTAGAGGCTATGAACAGACAGGCACGATTACTGTTGCAGGTTTTAAGGATAGATGAGAACACCATAGTATCTCTTCTCTCAGCTTCGATGGATATGTTTCTTGAGTGATTATCTTCCTTGAGACTCAAGTAATGCACGAAGTTTAACTCGTGCATTTTCATTGTCACGATTATGCTGAATAGCAGTTAGAAAAGCATCCTCGGCTTCTCCAGGCTTATCGAGAACTACTAACACTTCACCAAGGTTACACCAAGCCTCTGAATAGTCTATTTTCTGTTGAATCGCTGTTCTGAAGGCCTCTTCAGCCTCCTTGTGACTATTCATCTGCATGAGAAGTTGACCCAAGTCATTCCATCCAATTGGATTGTTTGGACTCAAACCAACAGCCATACGAAGTGCTTCATAACTTTCGTTTAGATTACCAGCTTTGGTGTGAAGGTCTCCAAGTCGAATCCATGCTTCAGCGAAATTTGGTTCGCGTTCTGTTGCAGACTTGTATGCCTTAATTGCATCTTCTCTTCGTCCAAGATGTTCAAGTAATGTACCGAGCTCAAACCATATTGTATGATCATCAGGTCGGAGCTCAATTGCTTGCCGCAAAGCTTTCTCTGCATCCTCCACCCGTCCAAGATCTTCAAGTATTTCTCCAAGAAGAATCCAACTCTTCACTACATGTGGTGAACCCTCTAGCGCCTTTCTGAAAGCATCTTCTGCTTGTTCAAGATCCCCACGCATCTTAAGGAGAATCCCGAGATTGCTCCATGCTAAAGGATAACTTTCTCTTAGATTGATTGCAGTCCGAAGAGCCTTCTCACCTTCATCATAGCGTTCGAGCTGTACCAATAAGGCTCCAAGATTGCACCATGCTTCGGGATTAGAAGGACCATGTCTTGTTGATGCCCTAAGAGCATCTTCAGCTTCTTTCAAACGTCCTTGTCTGAGAAACACTGACCCAAGTCTTCTCCACGCTTTTGCATGATTAGGATCAACCTTCACAGCAGTCTTGAGAACTTTGAGTGCATCATCCATCCTATCAGCCTTTGCGAGAAGAGCTCCTAGATTAGACCATGCAACTCCAAGAGATGGATCAAGTTCGATGGCCTTTCGAAATGCACTCTCTGCCTCTTCAACACGTCCCATTTCATTAAATGTTAATCCGATTTTCGACCAAATGACTGCATAATCAGGTTCTAGGTTCAATGCAGTCTGAATGGCTTCCTTACTCTCCTTTGGATTCCCAACTCTATAAAGAACGACTGCCAAATCTGACCAAGCTTCAATTGACTTCGGATCAAAGTCTAGAGCTCGGCGAAGAGATTTTTCTGCCTCCTCAAGATTACCCTGTTGTTTTAGGACTTCGCCTAGAAGAGCCCACGCTTCAGTATATTCTGGTTTAATCTTGATTGCATTACGCAAAGCTGATTCTGCTTCATTAATATGTCCCAGTTCTACCAGAACACTTCCCCACGTATATTGAACAGTTTCTAACTCAGGATATTCTGCTGCAGCGACCCTCAATTTCTCTTCTGCATCAGCAAGTCGACCCATTTTCATAAGCAACATGCCAAGTCTACTTAGTGCAACTGGATGGTCTGGTTGTTGCTCAAGAGCTCTCTCATATGCTGTTTCTGCATCCGTTAAAAGATCGTCTTGTTCTTGTAGGGAACCAATTAAAGCCCAAGAATCTGCATCATTTGGAATCAGGTCAACAGCACGTTTGAATGCCTTCATCGCCTTGTCACTTCGCCCCACATCAACAAGGAGAGCTCCAAGGCTTTTCCATGCCTCTGCATCCGATGGATCAAGTTTGACTGCATTTGTGTATGAATTTGCTGATTCTTTCTTACGCCCCAAAGCGCGGAGCGTATCACCTAATGCTCGATGTGCAGGAGAAAAAATTGGATTATACTTTAAAGCCAATTTAAGCGAGAGTTCACTATCTTCGAGTTTGTTTTGTTTGAATAGTATAATTCCTTTAGCAGTGTGTGCCTCACATGAATTACTATCAGAAGATAGCGCAGATTCGACTGCTTTCATCGCCGCTGCGCGATCTCCTTTTTCATCAAGAAGGAGACCTAGTTCACTCCAGTACACAGGATGATTTGGATTGATCTCGATCGCATTTCTCTGAGCCTCTTCTGCCTCGCCTAATCGCCTGAGTTTTCTAAGGATGATACCCTGCTCAAACCATAATCTTGCGTCATCATCTCCAGAGAGATTATCATCGGCAGCTATCGCAGACTTGTATGCAGAAAGAGCATCATCAAGTTGATTTGCCTGTTTGTATGCATCTCCTAAAGCAATCCATGGAT